>DUPU01000092.1 GCA_012838175.1 Clostridia bacterium | reverse complement strand
CTAAATCATACATGATTTCTCACTATGGTTGTTATTTTTTTACCACTTTTCCTGTTGCAATTAATTTTACAATGAACCGTTAATAATAAATCACCATCACCAATAGTAATTTCATTGACAACCGTAAAACTTTCCTGTAGAATAGTGCTGATGAAAAAATTGCCTTTAATATAGTCCCGTGAGGCTATGAAGGAAGACATATTTCACTGGATTTTTGGTGGTGTATTTCAACCTGCTTAGCCTGACGTGTCCGGCAAAGCAGGTTTCTCTATTTTATTTGGAAAAGGCGTACAATAATTTGAGGTGATAGTATGAAATATATAGAAAAGGCTCAAATTATGGATCAAGAAGGTATGAGAAGAGCTTTAACCCGGATTGCCCACGAAATAGTGGAGAGAAACAAAGGGGTGGACAACCTGTGTTTTATCGGAATTCGCACCCGAGGTGTACCCCTGGCGGAGCGTTTAGCCAGCAAAGTGGCGGAAATCGAGGGCAAACCGGTACCTTGCGGAAAGATTGATATCAGTCTTTATCGTGATGATCTATCTCCTGCCTCACGACAAGCATCCGTAATGAGCAAAACCGATATATCTTTCAGCATTTCCGGGAAAACGGTGATATTGGTGGATGATGTTTTGTTTACCGGTCGTTCGACTCGGGCCGCCCTGGATGCGATCTTTGATTTAGGCCGTCCTGCCAATATTCGCTTGGCTGTTCTAGTTGACCGGGGGCACCGGGAATTACCTATCAGACCTGATTATATCGGGAAAAATGTTCCCACTTCCCGGAAAGAAATAATTTCAGTTTTTGTTAAAGAGATTGACGGGGAAGACAAAGTAATAATTCAAGAAATTGCTGACCAATAAACTTTTAAATCGGTCCCGTGAGGCTGATAAGGGCAAGGTCGGAAGCGGTTTATTGCCCTTATCGTATCAACGGTAAGGGTTTTTAATAAACTTTCATCTTTGTAAACAAAATTATGGCATGGAGGTTTTTAAGATGAGTAAAGAAGTGGTACAAATTGATGCAAAATTACCCCTGGGAAAAGCCTTTCCTTTAGCATTACAACACGTATTTGCTATGTTCGGCGCTACGGTCTTGGTTCCCTTTTTGACAGGATTGTCTCCCGCAGTGGCTTTGTTCACCTCAGGAATTGGTACCTTGATTTTTCATTTTTTTACTAAGGGGAAGGTGCCTGCTTATTTGGGCTCGTCTTTTGCCTTCATTGCCCCCTTAGCCCTATATGTAGCAGAAAATCATTCTCTTGGTGAAGCTATGGGCGGTGCCATGATCGCAGGCTTGGTGTATTTGCTTGTTTATTTAATTATCAAGATTTTTGGATCGGATTTTATTCATCGCTATGTACCCAGTGTGGTGGTAGGCCCGGTAGTTATAATTATCGGACTGGCCTTGGCTCAAACCGCCGTGCAGGATATGGCCTCAACCAACTGGGCCGTTGCTGTCTTCACTCTCCTTGCCACTATATTTTTCAGTATTTTGGGCAAAGGTTTATTTCAGGTTATTCCGATTTTGTTAGGCATTGTTTCCGGTTATATTTTCTCCATGGTGGTACAGTATGGAGGATTTCTCCCCAAATTGCAAGAAATGGGTTTGGCTGCTCCCGACATGCAGCTTTTAGATATCTCACCTATTTTTACTGCCCCATGGCTGGCTAATCCAACTGCCCAATATGCTACGGAGTTTTCCGGCCAGGTCTTTTCCTTTGCATCTTTTCATTTCCCGGTGCCGGAATTTACGGCGGCAGCGTTATTAGCCATTGCACCCATAGCTTTTGTAACCATTATAGAAGATTTGGGCCATATTTTTGTCATCGGAAATGTCACGGAAAAAGATTTGATTAAAGATCCGGGTTTTGACCGAGTATTGTTAGGAAACGGTTTAGCAACGGCGGTGGCTGCCTTTTTCGGAGGACCGCCCAGCACCACTTACGGGGAAAACATCGGAGTTTTGGCTATTACCAAGGTATACAGTTCTTGGGTTATTCGGATTGCCGCGGTTATTGCTATTACTTTAAGTCTGGTCGGCAAGCTTTCCGCCGTTTTAAGCTCAATTCCTACTTCGGTCATGGGCGGTATCTGTATCCTCCTTTTTGGGATGATTGCAGCCGCCGGGATTCGTACTATGATTGAAGCCAAATCTGATTTATCTTCTACCCGCAACTTGATTATTGTAGCCGTAATACTGATTCTCGGTGTGGGTACAGGAAAAGTAGGGTATGCCACTTTGGCCGGAATTCTCCTGAACTTGTTACTACCCCAGAAATCTTAAAATTCCGGGGACTCTCCCTGAGTCCCCCTTAGGAAATGGGAAACAGTGAGAAGGGGATATTTATTAAAAAGTCTTTTGGATAACAGTTATCAGATAAATCATTAAAGAATAAAACGATAATTTATCTGATTTAAATATAGGCTGAGAAAGGTAAATTTTAAAGTGATTAAAACAGGGTCAAAGAACAAAATCATTCCCTGACTCAATATATAGAAAGAAGGTCAGAATAAATGAAAGAAAAATTGATTGTTGCCCTTGATGTATCTACCAGGAAAGAAGCACTCCAATTGGCGGAGAAATTGTGGGACAGTGTGGGGGCCTTTAAAATCGGCATGCAATTATATAACAGTGAAGGCCCTGATATTATCAAAGATATTCAGGAATTGGGAGGAAAGGTGTTTGTAGATTTAAAGTTTCATGATATTCCCAATACCGTAAGCCAGACCTCCCGGGTGATAACCAGGAGAAAAGCCTTTATGTTCAGTATTCATGCCTCAGGGGGCATGGAAATGATGAAAAAATCCGCTTGTGCTGTAAGGGAAGTTTCCCAGGAGTTAGGCATTATGAAACCCTTGATTATTGCCATTACCGTTTTGACCAGTATTAACCAGGAAGTTTTTGAAAATGAAGTAGGCATCGAAAAACCTATCGAGGAACAAGTGGTTAATTGGGCGAGACTCGCTCAGGAAGCCGGATTAGACGGAGTGGTAGCATCCCCCAAAGAGATTAAAGCCATCCGTAATGCCTGCGGTCCTGACTTTGTTATTGTTACGCCGGGGATACGTCCTCTTTGGGCCACATCAAATGATCAAAAAAGGGTCATGACTCCAAAACAAGCAGTAAAGGAAGGGGCAACGTATCTGGTGGTGGGGCGGCCTATCACCGCTCATCCTAACCCAGGAGAAGCAGCCAGAAAAATTGTAGAAGAAATGGAGGAAGCATTGTATGCTTAATCAAAATCAAGCCTTGGAACTATTTCGAAAATCCGGAGCCTTATTGGAAGGACATTTTTTATTAACATCGGGACGGCATAGCGACCGCTATGTTCAATGCGCCCAAGTATTGAAATTTCCTGAATATACCTCACTCCTTTGTGAGAGAATTGCCGCCGGTTTTCAAGGGGAGCAGATAGATTTGGTAGTCGGTCCGGCTATGGGGGGAATATTGGTGGCCTATGAGACTGCCCGTCATTTGAAAGTGCCTAATTTGTTCACGGAGCGGGAAAACGGTAGCATGACCCTGAGACGGGGATTTGCCATTCAGCCGGGAGAAAAAGTGCTGGTGGTGGAAGATGTGGTTACCACCGGCGGCTCAGTAGTTGAAGTAATTGATTTGGTTAAAGCAAAGGGTGCTGAGGTGGTAGGCGTGGGTGTATTGGTAGACCGGAGCGGGGGAAAAGTCAACTTCGGAGTAAGAAAGGAAGCTGTGATCACCATGGAAGTACCCAGCTGGGACCCGGGAAACTGTCCCTTATGCCAAGGAGGAAGCATTGCCGTAAAACCGGGGAGCCGGGGATTAAAATAAGATGTTTGCCCGGCACCCAGTGAGTTTAAGAGTATTGAGACTCCGGGGTCACATAGATTGTTTTTTGCTCAAAGTAGATTACCATGCCTGGTTTGGCCCCTTTAGGCTTCTTTACCTGGCTAACTAGGGTGTAATCCACCGGTACCTGAGAGGATGCCCGTGCTTTACTGTAATAAGCAGCCAGTCGGGCTGCCTCTTCTATGGTGGTAAAAGGAATCTCCCGGCCGGGCTTTTTCTTGATAATCACATGGCTCCCGGGAATGTTTTTAGTATGCAGCCACAAGTCATCTTTTCCGGCTGTTTTTAATGTTAATAAATCATTTTGCTTATTGTTTTTCCCCACTAATATGGTATAACCGTCCCGGGAAGAAAAAGTTAAGGGTTGGGAAATCGGTTCCTTAACCTTTTTCCGGGGTTGTGGCTTTTCTTTCAAATAAGAGGATTCTATCAGTTCGCTTTTGATTTCATATAAATCCTTTTCATCAACTGCCTGCTCCAGGGCATTTAAGACGGAAAGAAGATATTCCAGTTCTTCCTGATTATTGGTTATTTGTTTTTCAATCAATACCGTTGAGGATTTGGCCTTATTGTATTTCTTAAAATAATACTGGGCATTTTCCGCCGGGGATAAAGTGGGGTCCAGTTTAACATGGATCGTTTTCCCTGGTTCATAAAAATTATCCAGAGCCGCTTCCTCCATGCCTTTTGTTAATTTATACATATGCGCCGTAATTAACTCTCCCCACAGGCGGTAATCTTCCATATTCTCAGATTCTTTCAGCTTTTCTTCCTGGAGGGCCAGTTTCTTCTCTACTCTTTCCTTTTCTCCGGTGACTATTTTGATTAATTCCCTTTGCCGGGCTGAAAAAAGATCTTCTTCCTCCTTGCGAGTATAAAAGAAATCCAGTGCTTCTCCCACACCGGGAAAACCGGTAAGTTGTTTATCTTCGAATTGGAGAAGAGGGATAAAGGAAAAATCTACGGGTTTTCCTTTCTCCATGATTACGTGTCCCTGATAATTATTATGCTTTAAAGGAGTTAAAATTTCATTTAAACCCTGCCAGAGACGAATCAGATCATAGTCCCCTAAGGCATCAATCAGTACATCTTGGTTTAGTTCTGCGCGGAAGACAACTTCCTGGGCCAGAAGTGGAGAAAAACCAGCCATGGTTTGGACCAAGCCTTTGGTTACCTTGGTTGTGAGAGGTAAAGACAGAAGGAGTTCCCGGAATTTTTCTTCATCAATCTGTAAAGGATGAGCCTTATTTTGTTCCGGAGGTGAAATATATTCTTTTCCCGGTAAGATTTCCCGATGTCTAGACACCAGGTGGGTGTATCTTTTAATCCCGTCCAAGATGAGATTGCTTTTCCCGTCAATAAGGATTATGTTGCTGTGTTTGCCCATAATTTCCACGGTGAGCGTTTTCTTTGCCGGTTGGCCGATTTCATCATAGGCTTCAATATAAAAATTAAGGATACGGTCCAGCCCCTTTTGTTCAACGGCAGTGATCCGCCCCCCTTCCAGGTGCTTTCTGAGAACCATGCAAAACATTGGCGGTTTCAGGGGATTATCTTTACTTTCCTCAGTCAGGTGTACCCGACCGGTCACCGGATGAGCGGAAATCAACAATTGATAATTCTCCGGACCTTTTTTAATTTTAAGGAT
>DUPU01000091.1 GCA_012838175.1 Clostridia bacterium | reverse complement strand
AAATTCATATGAAATCTTTCCAGCGCCTCTTGCCTTTTAATATAGACAAAACTTTCAAACCCGCCGAAACCCAAGGATTCCAGAAAAGGCCCGTAGTCGATTTCTAAATTGGCCTTAGGCTGCTTCAGGTGGACTTGCGCCGGGACCTGCCGCACTTCCAGATCCGCTTTCTTTATATTTAAGTTATAATCCGCATTTTTAATGTCCAGGCCGATTCGGCCCCACCGGCGATGAATTTTTATGTCCATATTTAACATAATGCATCATCTTCTTTTACTAATTTTACTAAAATAAAATGTTATTGTTCTATCTAATAAAATCCACCAGGGAAGGCTGAATGATCTGTGAACCTACGGATAAAGCCGCCCGAAAAGTATTTTGAATGGACTGGAATTCCATTATCGCCTCCGCCATATCTACATCCTGAATGTCGGAGAGATTTTTTTTCAGATTGATGACACTGTTCTCCAGCTGATTATTTATTACATCCAGCCGGTTTGTCCTGGCCCCAAGTTCCGCCCGTACCGATAAAACTCTGTCCAGATGCCGGTCGATTTCATCTAAAGCCTGATTAATGCCGTCTGAGTCATTATCATTAATAGCCTGGCTTAGATGGGTTAAAGTTTGGAAAAACGTAGAACTACCGTCAGCTTCTATCCCGAATAATTCCTTGCCGTTTATAGAAATGGGCATACTTAGATTGGCCCCTACTTCCACCACTATTAACTCCTCATTCCCTTGCCATTGAAAGCTATCATCCGTATAAGGCAGGGGCATGGGGACCTGATCCGTTTTTGTACCGGAAAAAACATACTTAGCACCGTATTGACTGTTTGCCAAAACCCAAAATTGTTCCGTCAGCTCTTTTATCTCAATCCCGATTTGGGCCTGGTCCTCATTGGCATTGGAACCGTTTGCCGCCTGTACCGTCAATTCCCGCACCCTTTGCAGCATGGAAGTCATATTGGCCAGAATACCTTCTGTGGTATTCATAAAGGCCAGTCCTTGACCGGCATTTTTTTGCCATTGCTCCATGCGGGAAAGGGTACCTTTCAGTCTCATGACCGTCTCAATTTTCACCGGATCATCAGAGGGTTTGGTAATCCTCTGTCCGGAAGCCAGTTGCTGTTGAATTAAATCCATCTTGTTATTAGCGATTTGCAAGTTCTTCAGTAAATTTTGAGTCAGCAAATTATTGGTAACCCTCATTTAACTCACCTCTTATCTGGTAACTCCCATGCTCATAATTCGATCAAACATGCTGTCCAGTATCGTGACCAGCCGGGCCGCGGCACTGTAGCTTTTCTGAAATTTAATCAGATTTGTCATTTCCTCATCCAAAGAAACTCCCGAGTAGGACTCCCTTTGATTGGCCATATGGTTGACCAGCACACTTTGTCCTTCCGCCATTCTTTCGGCTTTTTGCACATCAACCCCCATTGTGGCGACTATGGCACCGTATAAATCACCTATAGAAGGCACACCATCCAAAGGATCATCGCCGTTGAAATAAGTTTCCCGTATTTCCTGGGAAATGCCCTGTCCCAAGGAGGCTATAGCCAAAGCAATTTCATTATCGCCTACATCTAATGTGGCACTTATCTTACCGGTGGCAATTCTTTTAGTGTCATCCACCAGTGCCTGGTTCAGGCTAATGGTCTTGGCAGTAATACCCCCACCGGAGGGATCATCAACAAAAAAATCCAGTCCCTTATCGGGTGTTCCCAGTGCTTCCAGCCCTTGTCCTTTTTTATGAATAGCATTTACCACCTTAGCCAGGGTTTTGGCTAAACTGTCAAACTCCTTTATTTGCTCGGCCAGATAATTATCCCTTAATTCTAAAACGGCAGGGAGTCTGCCCATTTCCTTTTCAACTTTGGATAAACCATCAACTTGCCAGTATCCGTTTTCATCCTGACTTAATCCCAGAGGGGTTGACTTTTGGTCATTAACTAATTCATGATCCCCGATGGTTAATTTAAAAGTATACACATCCCGGTCCGTAAAACTCGGGTCCCTTACCTTTTCCACCTTCACCGGAACAAACTGGGCTATTTTATCCACCAAAAGGTCTCTTTGGTCTTCCAAATCATTAGGATTGTCCATGGCTACTTCCGCCCTTTTGATTTGGCCGTTTAATTCTATAATTTGCTTGGCATAATCATTAATTTGATTAACTAAAACCCTTACATTTTCATTGAGTTCCTGAGCCAAATCGGTAAACTGCCGGTCAACTCGATGAAACGAATCTACTAAAATCAAAGCCCGCTCTTTTAAAACATCACGGGCACCGGTATTCTCAGGGTTATTCGCCAGCTCACTCCAGGCATTCCAAAATTGATTCAAGTCATTGCTTAAGCTATAATCAGTAGGTTCGTTTACCACACCTTCAATCAGCTGGAGCGTGTTTTGCATTTCCGTCCAGTACTCATATTTTGAAGATTCCCAGCGGTATTGGTTGTCAATATAAGAATTTCTGGCTCTTTCCACTTCCCCTAAAATGGAGCCTGTACCCATAGTCAGCTTTCGACCCACGCTGTTAAAAGTTACAGGCGAGGAGGTGGTAATCCCGGGTATCTGTCGAGAATACCCTTTGGTATTGGCATTGGCAATATTGTGACCTGTCACATTTAAGGCTGCCTGTTGAGTGCGTAGAGCACTGTTGGCCAGTTCCAGTCCCGTAAAAGTTGAATACATTGTGTTCCTCTCCTAAACTGATTTATCTATTAAACTGCGGTTTCCGGGCAGGGTTTTTTCTTGATTGCCTTTGGCTGCTGGATTTAAATAAGTGGTTTTCCTTTCACCGGTCAGGGATTGCACCGTAAAGCTAACAATACTTACCGCATTTTGCAGCATCTTTGTATTTATTTCATGCAAATCCCGGAGTTCGCCAATTACTTGGCTCAGCTCCCGGCCAATATCCTCCAGTTCCGGATATCGCTGTACCATATCTTCCAAGGTAATCTCTTCTGCGTCTTTCTTAAACTCTTGGCTGAAGAATTGGGCCCAGCCCAGTCTTTCCGCCTCTAATTTGCCGATTTGGAACAAAATATTTTCCTCTTGGGCGGTAATTTTGTCCAATTCTTTGATATCATTTTTTACCAAGACATCCTGTTTGGCCTTTTCCAACTCTTTGACAGTCTGATACAGCTCTATTTGCTTACGCATGTTTTGGGTAAATTTTTTCAATACTTCCAAAACTACTTATCCTCCGTATTCTTAGAGAGTAAACTTTCGGCAATAGATTCGCTGTCCAAGTTAAACTCACCTCGGGAGATTTGTTCCTGAAACATCTTCACCTTATCTTCCCTGATGTCGGGAAGGGCCTGTGCTTTTTCCAATAATCTTTGAAAAACCTGACCGTCAGTGGATACTTTTACCTCATCCTGGTTGGAAGGTATATTTTTATTCTTTTCAATTTTCCCCACCTTTTGGGAAGGTTGAATCTTTCCCAAAGGCAGTATGGATGTTCGTTCAATCTTCATCAAGCTCACCCCGCCAAAATTATAACACGATATTCTAAATTCTAATTATAGAAAAAGACTATCATATGTTTTTTATCGAAGAAAAGACAGTGTTTCTGCAAAGGGAAAAACTGCAAATAGGTCTGAATTTTACCCATTTTCTCACCCATACTCTATATTTCTATGGTTTTTAGCTATTATCAACTGCTCTTATTATTTAATACCTTTCATAACCGCTAAAATAATATTTATTCAAAAAATACTTAAAAAAAGTCCCGTTTCTTTCGATAATATATAGGAAGCAGATTTCTTTAATTCAGATAACATAAACACAGGAGGAAACACGATATGGATATTACCACTGTTATAGGTCTTCTTTTAGGATGCGCCGGTCTTATTTTTGGTTTTATCGTGGAGGGAGGACATCTTAGCTCACTTCTAAGTTTTCCGGCCTTTCTAATTGTCTTTGGAGGAACATTTGGAGCTACCATTATCGGAACGCCTCTTTCCTCATTAAAAAAATTTCCTCAATGGCTAAGGATTGCCTTCAGAAACCAATCCTTTGGAGCAGAAGATGCTTATCACAGCTTGATTCAGTTTGCGGAAAAAGCCCGTCGGGAAGGTCTTTTAAGTCTGGAACCAGAATTGCAGGCAATTAACAATAAGTTTACCAGCCAGGGGATGCAGTTGGTCATAGACGGCACCGACCCTGAAGTAATTAAGAAAATTCTGGAGTCGAACATTGCAGCCATGGAAAGCCGCCATAAAATCGGGATAAACGCCTTTGAAGCCGCCGGAGGATTTTCTCCCACCATGGGAATTATCGGTACTGTGATGGGGCTGATTCATGTCCTGGGTAACCTTACAGACCCGGAAGCCCTTTCCTCGTCCATTGCTTCAGCTTTTTCGGCTACCTTATACGGAGTTGCCTTAGCCAATATTTTCCTGCTTCCTATTGCCAATAAGCTGAAAATAAAAAGCAAACAGGAAGTGGAGACCATGGAAATGATATTGGACGGCATTATCTCTATCCAGTCAGGGGAGAATCCTTCTATTTTAAAAGAAAAGCTGAAAACTCACCTGGGTTATACCCCTGCTGACAAAAGCTTTGAAGAATTAAAGAGTTTAAATGCCAAAACAGTTTAACAACTTAAATATATCTTGAATATTTAGATAATTGGAGATTGAACAATGACGAGAAGAAGCAAAAACAGCGAAGAAAGCCATGTAAGCCATGACCGCTGGATGATAACCTATGCCGACTTAATAACTCTGTTATTAATCTTTTTTGTCGTCATGTATTCCATGAGTAAAGTAGATGCTGAAAAATTCAAAGCCATCGCGGAATCACTCAGTATCTATTTGGGTGGAGGTGCTTCCGAAAACATCGGACTGATGGATTACCCGGCAGGTTCCTCTCTGGTTGAAAGGGGCGAAAGCTCCCTGGATGGGGAGCAGATAGCGGAAAACCCCGAGGAAGAGAATTACGGCAAGGGCAACGCAGAATTAGAAACCATGACCTTGGAAGGAATTAAAGCTAAACTGGACCAGTTTGCTGCAGCTAATAATATTCAAACCAAACTGGTCAGTAACCTGGAAGAAAGAGGCCTGGTTGTCAGCATCCAGGAAACCTTATTATTTGAAAGCAGTTCGGCGGAAATAACCCCCGGCGCCCATGCCATATTGGAAAAAATAAGCTCGGTGCTTGCGGCGGTACCCAACTATATCCGGGTGGAGGGGCATACCGACTATTTACCCATCCACACGGAAAAATTCCCCAGCAACTGGGAGCTATCCGTCTTAAGAGCCACAAATGTGGTACATATTTTAATCAATGAGGGAAAAATCAGACCGGAACGCTTATCCGCCATAGGCTTCGGAGAATACCGACCTATAGGGGACAACAAAACAGAGGAAGGACGCAGCAAAAACAGAAGGGTAGACCTGGTTATCCTGAACTCTATCTATGATCTGGTTGAACCGGGAAATTGAGTAAGAGGAGCATTTAGGGACTCAGGTTAAAGTTCATATATCAGCTGATAAACAATGTCACAAATCAGATCTAATTTTTCTTCGTTGATCTGGGAAAGATCATCTTCCGGGGTATGATTATTAGTCAGCCACTCTTTGCTTAAAATGGTCAGCGCCGGTACGGGAGTTTTCTGAAAACTCACTTCATCACTGAAGTTAGTATGCTTTTCCTGGATTTTTATATGGGCATTTTTTTCCTGCCCAATTTTTTGAATTTTGGCTGCCAATGGGCTGTTTTTGTTTGTCCAGATAATAAAACTATTGGCTGACCCGTTGGCCACACTATCCAGGTTAATTACCCCTTTAATCTGCTCTAAAGGTACGGTGGGATGATCTACAAAGTGACGGGAGCCAAGATAGCCCATTTCTTCCGCTCCCCAAAATACTGCCATAATAGATTTTTCCGGCTGTTTCCCCTGGGTCTGATCTTCTTTCAACCGACGCATAATTTCCAGCACACAGCTGACACCGGAGGCATTATCATTGGCTCCGGGGCAAAGCTGACCGTTAAAAATACCCAGGTGATCAAAATGAGCGGAGAGAATTATTTTTTCGTCTTTGTTTTTCCCTTCTAATCCCGCCAGAATATTGCAGGAAGGCATTTTTAAGCCTTCGGTACTCGGCCGGAAAAGGGCTCGTCCCTTAATAAACCGTTCTTCCATAGGAGGTATGGTAAATACTTGGAAATATCCGTTTTCCCCCAGTTCTTCCAGGCCCAATTGCTGAAGCTGTTCCATGATATAAAGGGCAGCCCGGGTCTCGCCGGTGGTGCCTCCTCTCCGGCCTTCCATCTCCGGAGAGGTCAATACCCGGATATCTTCCACCATTTTTTTAACCCAGGTGTTTTCACTTGTGGTTTCCGCCTTTGGCACCGGAACAGGGTTATGATCCACCCCTAAAATTATTTCAGGCAAACGGAGCATATTTTTGATTCCTTCCACATGCTCCGGAGACACCGTAAAAACCAAAAGAAAAGCGCCGAGCACACATATTGTCTTGAGGAAAAATCTTAATACCGTCATAGATAATTAACCCTTTCTTTAATAGGAGGAGCAAAGATGTCAATCCGCATTAACACCAATAAGAGTTCCAGCCTGAACTTTGAGTCGGAAGCCCCATCCCCTTCCGCAAAAAGCAGAGCCGATTTTCAAAAAGTATTAGCACATACCCAAAAAGTCCATAATCAAGAACTGGACTCCTTTTTGAGAGAACTTGACTTAAAAGGAAAGAAGCTGGCTGAATCTCTCACTTTAAAAGATCTTTGGGAGTTCAAAAAATTAATAAAAGATTTCTTGAAATCTACCCTGGGTCAAAGCAGGCATATGCAGGAAGAATCCTGCTGGGACTTTCGGGGGCAGCCGAAAATTATGGTCCGGGTAACTAAAATAAATCAGGCTTTGGAAGAGCTGGGCACCCAAGTCCTGGAATCTCAGCAGGAAGCCCTTAAAATCCTGGCTAAGATCGATGAAATCAAGGGCTTAATTTTGGATTTATTTGCTTAATAACCCTTGGCAGCATGGATAGATATAAGATAAGGGCATCAATGTATGCGTTTAACTTATCTTTTTACCGTGTCAAAGAACCGTCCCCTGACACGTTTGGCTATAATTATCGACAAGACCTTTTACATCTAAAATCAGGGTTACCCTGCCGTCACCTAAAATTGAAGCACCGCTGAAACCCGGAAGTTTACCCAGATAAGGCCCTAATCCCTTAACTACTATTTCCTGTTCTCCGATTAACTCGTCCACGATCAGTCCTACCGCGCCCTCCGGCAGGTTCACCACCACGGTATACTCTTCTTTCTTATCCCTGCTGTCCGAGATATCATAAAGTAAACCGCTTAGCCGTGCCAAAGGAAGCATCTCTCCCCTAACCAGTATTGCTTCTTTCTCCTGAATCGTATCTATTTGCCCTTTTTCCACCAATAGCACTTCCCGAATCTGGGCTAAAGGTATGGCATAGGTTTCCCCGCAGCATTTAACCAGCAAAGCGCTGATTACCGCCAGGGTTAACGGCAGCCGAACCGTACATTTTGTGCCTTTGCCCGGTACAGCCGAAACCTGCACCGTACCATTCACATCTTCAATACTCTTCCGGACTTTATCCATTACTGAATCCCGGCCAGTAAAGTTAACGTGATTCCCGGCTTGATCATAGTCTATGCCCCGGCCGTCATCTTCCACTTCGATAATTACATAATTACCCTGGTGCTTTGCCCGGAGAAATATCTTCCCCACTGCCGGCTTTCCCGCCTTAATTCTTTCTTCGGGAGACTCAATTCCCTGTTCCACCCCATTGCTTATTAAGTGGGCTAAAGGATCGTGAAGCACTTCAACAATGGTGCGGTCCAGCTCTGTATCTTCCCCTTCCATTACCAGTTCAATTTCCTTGCCGCATCCTTGGGCCAAAACCCGCACAACCGGGGGAAAACTACGAAATACCTGACGCACGGTAACCATTCTGGTTTTCATGATTTCCTCCTGCAGTTCCATGGTAATCCGGGCCAAGCGAGTGCCTATTTCCTGTAATGCGTCAATATCGCCGTCCTTTTCGTACTTACTGCTTAAAAGGTTGTTTAGGAGCAATAAACGGGTTCGGTCAATCACCAGTTCTCCCACTAAGTTCATCAGCTTATCCAGTCTGTGAATATCAACACGTACAAAACCTTGCTCTGTTTGTGATTCCCGGACTTGTGCTGTTTGGAGCTTATCGGCTGCCCTATTCACAATCTCTGATTGTTTTTCCATAAAATCAAACTCCTTATTAAGCAATATTATCCTTTTGTTCTTTTTGTAAAGAACAAAAAACTTTCTCCATATCCAACAGCATGATCATCCCGTCACCCCGCGGAATTACCGCCTTTAACAAACCGGCGACCTTACCCTCCCCAATTTGCAGAGGAACGCCCAACTGAGACCGGGGTACACTTATTACCTCGGTTACTTGGTCCACCATCATTCCCATTACCGTTCCCTGGGCCTCAATGACAATAATCCTTTCTTCTCCCGTTGCTGCCATTTCCCGGCTGCAATTAAAGCGTTTTTTCAGATCGATTACAGGAATAATTTTACCCCGGAGGTTGATAATTCCCTGCACAAAGGAGGGAGTCCGAGGTACCGGGGTAAGATGGTCTATGCGAATAATCTCCTGTACCGAAAAAATATTTACTCCGTAATATTGTTCCCCCAGGGAGAATACCACCAATTGTTCCGTTAATACTTTTTCCTGAGGAGCGGCCTCTTTTTTCATTTTAACAGCAGCCTCCTTTTTTCATAGAGCTGTCAGTTTATATATCGTTTGGAAAAGAAAAATCTTTAGTCCCTCCTAAAGGAAACTACAAAAGGCCCCGGTTTTAATCCTTTCTGAAAAAACCGGGGCAGATTCTTTCCAAACCATATTTGCGATAATTAAAAATATTTTCACTGGCTCCGATAAAAAGCACGCCCTTAGGCTTTAAAGACTGGGAAAAACCCTGATAACAAAACTCCTGGGCTTGCGGGGTAAAATAAATTGTCACATTTCGGCACAGGATTAAATCAAAACCCTTGGGATACTGATCAGAGAGCAAATTATGTTTCCAAAAGGTGATATGGGAAGCCAGGGATTTTTTTATCTTATAGCCCTTATCCGTAGTATCAAAGTAAGCATTCAGACGGAAAGCAGGTATATTTTTTATCATATCTCCCCCATACTCCCCCAAGGCAGATTTTTCCAACATCTCCTCGTCAATATCAGTGGCATCAATATGATACTTTTTATAAGGAAATTTATCTGCCATAATTATTGCCAGGGAATAGGGCTCCGCCCCGTTGGAACAGGCGGCACTCCATATTTTCAGCATTCCGGTTCTCCCCACCAGTTCAGGAAGAATCTCTTTCTCCAAATAGAGAAAATGCTCCGGATTCCGGAAAAATTCCGTAACATTAATGGTAAGATAATTGAAAAACTTGTTTTTAACTTCTTTATCCTTTTTCAGCAATTCAAGAAATTCATCATAATTTTTGCATTTACACCTTTCCATGTAGTGTTCAATACGGCGCTGCATTTGATTGACTTTATAGCCCGATAGGTCAAGACCAAATATTTTATGAAAGCTTTGGGAAAACTTCTCATAAGAAGTATTAATAGGGCTCACCCAGTTATCTCCTCTCCCTTGTTCATTTATATTTATTTTGAAAATAAGATTCAATTTCCCCCTAATAAATAATCCAGAACTTCCTTGGCTGCTCTGACACCGTCATTAATACAATCCGGTACGCCGATCCCCCGGTAGCTTCCTCCCGCTAAAACCAGACCCGGCACTTTTT
>DUPU01000090.1 GCA_012838175.1 Clostridia bacterium | reverse complement strand
ACCTCTTTGGGATTGAAATATTTCCCCGTCCAGATAAATCACATCCGCCCCCGCATCCAAAGCTGCTTTGGCCCCGGCATAACTGCCTACTCGGACGGCTAATTTTATTTTCTGAGCCTGTCTTTTCTTTTTTGCCGGCAACAGGCTCCGGTATTTTTGTTCAACTTCTACCCAGCTGACTTCCGGATAAGCATACTTAATTAAACGCTTATTTGTAATCTCTGTCAAAATGTGACGCCTGGCGGCATTTAATTCACTGGCAGGGAGCATCAGTCCATCTTCCATGTCAAAAGTAAGGGTGTCCAAGTAAAAAGAAGTTCCGCCCAAACGACCTAATTGCTGCCGGACATAGTCTTCATCCCCGGGATGTTTTTTAGCTTTCTCCACAATATAATCGGAACGGAAAAAAGCTTTGTTTCCCTCCTGATCTTCCCCTTCCAATTGGAAAGGCTGCCCTTCCTTTGCTGTAAAGCGGAAATTAATTGGGACAAATTTTTGGGGGTTCACATAAGAATTTTGGGCTTTTTCCATTAATTTTACATCATGGGTTTTAAACACCCGATCACCGGCTCGTGGCTTCCCTAATATATTAATGGTTACAATTTCACCAGCTTGTGCCTCAGTCACTGATTTTCCCCCGCAGATAATCTTTTCTACAAAAAATCCTTGTCGGCCTCCCTTGGTTAACCATACTTCCAGTCCATCGCCTATGCGCAATTCTTCATCCAATTTAATTATGGCCATTTTCCCCCGGTCTTTAATCTCTAAAATGCGGCCTACCCGTATCCCCCTGTTGTTAGGCCGTTTAAAGCTCATTAAGTCACGCCCGGGGTTTCCAAGAAGATAACCGGTAGTAAAATCCCGGTTAAAAATTTGGGCCAATTCTTTTAGTTCCTCGGGGGTTACAGAAAATTTTTCCGGGTTTTTTCTTACCCGTTCCAAAGCATTACGATAAACACGAATCACTGTAGCCACATATTCCGGTCTTTTCATCCTGCCTTCAAATTTTAAGGAGCTGATACCTGCGCGACAAATCTCCGGAAGCAATTCCAAGGTATTTAAATCCCTGGGACTTAACAAATGTTCTCCCATGACTGCATCAGCTACATTAACTCCCCTTTCATCCACCAGAGTATAATTCATACGGCAAGGCTGGGCACATCTTCCCCGGTTTCCACTTCGCCCGCCAATCAAGCTGCTCATGAGACACTGGCCGGAATAGCAAACACATAATGCCCCATGGCCAAAAATCTCCAACTCAATCACAGGATCCCGGTTAATCTGAGATATATCCTCCAAAGATAATTCCCGGGCTAAGACCACCCGTTTAAAACCCAATTGGGCTAAAAACTCCGCACCCTCCCGATTATGCACAGTCATTTGGGTGCTTCCATGCATGACAAACTCAGGAAGAACTTGGGAAATCATATATGACAAACCCAAATCCTGCAGGATTAGCCCGTCCACACCCAAATCATAAAGAGTTTTAATATATGATAAAGCATCCTTTAATTCGCTGTTATCAACCAATATATTAACGGTAACATAAATTTTTACATTCCTTAAATGGGCATACTCAACAGCCTTTTCTAGTTCTTCTTCACTGAAATTGGCGGCAAATGCCCTGGCACTGAATGCCTTGCCGCCTAAGTAAACAGCGTCCGCTCCATTTTCCACCGCGGCAATTAAAGATTGAAAATCTCCTGCCGGAGCAAGGATTTCCGGTATCTGCAAAAAAATCATCTCCAATGTTATATTTTACTGTTAATTATACCATAATGCTCAAAACCGAAGCAAAAACAACAGGCATCCCATACTCCTGATAAAAAAATTACAGAACTTAAGTTTAGTCCTGTAATTTTTTAATGGTATAACTTACGTTATATTATTTAATACGGGATATCCTGTCCAATCCGGCAACAGGAATAATCCGGACTCCTTTTGTTTCCAGCTTATCTAAAAAAAGATTCAAACCTAAACTGTCACTGGCCATATGTCCTGCAATAACCACGTTAATATGATATTTTTCCGCTTTCTTGCGATGCTTTTCCGACAGATGCATACATACGATGGTACCGACTCCGGCAATGGCTAATTTTTCAAAGGCATCTTCAGAACCGCCGGTACCACCGGTCATATCCACAAAGATTTTGCCTGCCGTCCTTTTTCCGTTTCCTAGAATAATGGTTGGACCTGCCTTTTGCTTAGCAGCATTCCGGTACTCAGGAATTTCTTTTAAAACATCAATTAGGTCATCCAATGTATCCGGTTTATGCTCAGAAAAATGCTTATTTAAAAATTCAGTCACTAAATTATCCGCCGGGGTATGTACACACATAAAAGGAATATTTAATGCCTTGGCCGCATCAACAGTTTTGTTATGATTTATAGGCATCAGAGCTCTTTTTACTTCAGAGATTCTTGATGCCAGAATCCCTTCAGCCACATTTATGGGTACCCCTAATTCTGCCAATATTCCTTCCTGAATATGCATCACATCATGCAAACCTGCCAAAGCATGGCCTTCCGGGTGATGAGCCAAAACCAGGTCAATGCTGTCCCCTTTTGAATTCATTCTATCAGCCAAAAGAATTTCCCCGATTTCTATATCAATGCCTGCCAGAATTTTTGTTACCTCAGTATCCCCATCCCCATACAAAATCCTGGTATCACTATAAGGGTTTGTTAGTGTTTCCCGGTCAAAAAACTCCCGCTCCTTTTCTTCAGCTTTATCCCATTTCTTTTTTGCCCTGCTTAAATCCTTTTCCACTGCCTCTTTTCCTCTGGGGTCCGCAGCTATACCAGCCTCTACCGCCAAAGCATAAATGTCCTGTAATTTCATAATATCCCTCCGGTATCCATTTTTTTCTATTATATTTTCAAAACATTCATTCCAAGTTTAAAACTCTTTCCCATGATATTATTTCCGGGAAATAAAAGGATTATTTTTGATATAGAACCTTAGCTTTAATTCTTTTCCCTGGCTAAGCCCAATGCGGGTAGTTTGGATAATCTGAAAAGTCAATTGGTGTAAATCCTCATAAAACTTCACCGGCCCGTCAATGGCACTGGTACCGTCCATTTCTTTTGTAATGCCCATTGCTTGAACCAGTTTAGCCGGCCCGCTGCACAAATCTCTTAATTCATTTCTCCCCCGGTTTTTTTTCATAGTTTCAATACCCGTTAAAGGCTCTAAAGCGCGAATAAGTACTGCTGCAGGAATGTCTTTATAATCAGTCGTCACATTATAGCAAAAATATATCCCATAAATTTGATAAATATATGATATTCCGGCCGGGCCAAACATGGTAGCGTTTCTCTTGGTTTTTCCCCGGAATGAATGACTGCCCGGATCATTCTTTCCCAAATAAGCCTCAGTCTCTACAATCATCCCCGATAACTTTTCTCCGGCAAAATTTACTTCCATAATTTTTCCCAGTAATTCCTTAGCCACCTGGACTGTGTCCCGCTCAAAAAAATCTATTTTTAGCTGCTTCAAAACAATCTCCTCTGTATTTTGGTAAATAAGCGCAACCTAAGTTGCGCTTACCCAATCTTGTGTATTTTGTCCAATACCCTTAATTCTTCCACAATCTTTTCATAATCCTCCTTCAACTTATGCAGCTCATCGGCCAATTGCAAAGATACTAACACCGCAACCTTGGTTGGATTATAAAAAGGATAATTTTTTGTAACCTGCTCTGTTCTATGAGCAACAAACCTTCCAATCATCTCCAAATACTCCGGTGGTTCTGTGCCTTTTAGTACATATTCCTGTCCCAAAATCTCAATTCTTGCTTTGGACCTTTCCTTTTTATCTGCCATTGCCACGGCTTTCACCCTCTCATACATAGTTATCCGGTAATTGTTCGGAAAACTATATTGTTAAAGGATATTTTTCAACATTATTTCTTAATTCTCCTGCTGTATTAACGTAACTCGACACCGAATTTTTCGGAAAGACTTTCATTAATCTTTTGGAAAACAGCTGTCACCTCATCATCTGTAAGGGTTTTTTCCTTTGACTGGAAGGTTAGAGCATAAGCCAAACTTTTATAACCTTCCGGAATCTGCGTACCCTTGTATACATCAAATAAAGTAACCCCTGTTAAGATATTCTCTCCATTTTCCCAAATTGTTTGGGTAATATTCTCAGCCGGAATGCTTTCTTTCACCAGCAAAGCCATATCCCGTTCAACCGCCGGATATTTCGGAATAGGTTGGTATTTGAACACTTCCTCAGCGGCTTCCATTATTTGATGCAGGTAAACTTGGAAAATATACGTCCTGTTTTCCAAATGGTATTTTTCCTGGACAGACGGATGAATCTCGCCTATAAAACCTACATAAATGTCGCCTAAGAAAATATTTCCCGCCCGTCCAGGATGTAAGAATCCAGGAAAAGACTCGGCTTTCAAAGACCAGTTTTTAATGCCTAAACGGTGGAAAATTACCTCTAAGACTCCTTTCAAATAAAAGAAGTCAAGGACCTGGGCTTCCTGATTCCAACCCCGCTCCATTTTCCCGGAAATTACTCCTCCCAACATCATCGGTTCCTGGGGCAGCTTATCTTCCCTTGGTAAGAATATCTTGCCCCATTCAAAAAAGGCAAAGTTTGGATTGCGCCGGTTGGTGTTCCGGGATGCAGTTTCCAAAAGTCCCGGCACCAGAGTAGTACGCATCACACTCTGTTCATCACTTAGGGGATTCTTAATTGCGATCACATTTCTTAAAGCAGAATCCTCAGGCAAATTGATCTTGTCAAAATCCTTGGGGCTGATAAAGCTGTAGTTGATTACCTCCATAAACCCTGCCCCCACCAGGCACTTCTTTATCAGATCCTCCAACTTTTGGTACCTGGTTCTTTTCCCTTCTGTAGTCACACCATGGGGTAAAGTTACCGGAATTTGATCATAACCGTTTAACCTGGCTACTTCTTCAATCAGGTCTATCTCCCGGGATATATCCTGCCGGTAAGTAGGGACAGTAACCTTTATTTCATCCCGACCTATCTCAGTAGGAAATCTCAAATCCTCCATAATGCCATTGATCTGAGATATAGTTAAGCTTGTACCCAGAATTTCATTAACCTTCTTTTCCCTTAGGGTAATGACAGTTGGTTCCGGAACAGCACCTACCACATCAATTACTCCCCGGGCTATTTCCCCTTCTGCTAAATCGGCCATTAATTGAGCCGCTCGATGAACTGCCTCCAGGGTGTTAAATACATCTATCCCCTTTTCGAATCTTAATGAAGACTCCGATCTTAAACCTAAAAGCTTGGAGGTACGTCGAACGGAAACAGGATGAAAACGGGCTGACTCAATAAGGATATTACAGGTTTTATCGGTAACTTCCGTATCCAAGCCTCCCATCACACCTGCTACGGCTACCGGTTTTTCTCCATCGCAAATCAACAATACGTCCCTGCTAAAAGTCCTTTCCTGTCCGTCCAGGGTAAACATTTTTTCTCCTTCTGCAGCTCTCCGCACAATAATTTTGTGCTCAGCCAAAGTATCATAGTCAAAGGTATGTAAGGGCTGTCCCATTTCCAGCATGACAAAATTTGAAATATCTACCACATTATTAATAGGCCTGATCCCGGCGGAACGGAGATAATGCTGCATCCACTGGGGAGACGGCTTTAGTTTCACATTTTTCACTACCCGCGCCACATACCTGTTGCACAAATCTTGATCCCATACTTCAACGAAAGCCAGATTTTCTACAGGTTCATCGGTTTCTTGGAAAACAATCTCCGGCAGTTTCACAGGTTTCTTTAGAATAGCTCCTATCTCCCGGGCAATATTAATGACACTTAGACAATCCGACCGGTTGGGAGTTAACTCAAATTCCAAGATAGCGTCATCCAAATTCAGGAGAGATTTAATATCCTCCCCGATAGGGCTGTCCGGATCAAGAATTAATATACCGTTTCTGGATTCCGGATCCACTAAAGCTTCATCAATTCCCAATTCCTCGGCGGAGCACATCATCCCAAAAGAATCCAAACCTCTGAGCCTTGCCTTCCTCAATTTCATTCCTCCGGGAAGTTCCGCTCCAACAGGAGCAACAGGTATCCGGTGCTTAGCCTTAACATTTTCCGCCCCGGTAACTATTTGCACTGTTTCCCTGCCCAGATCCACTTGACACACTACCAATTTATCCGCTTGCGGGTGGGGTTTTACTTCTAATACTTCTCCCACTACTACTCCTTTTATTCCTTGGCCTAAATACTCCACATGCTCTACCGCTATACCGGCCATGGTAAGCTTATCTGCAAGTTCTTTAGGACTGATATCAATATCCACATATTGTTTTAACCATTTATACGATACTTTCATCTTTATCCCCCCTAAAACTGAGCCAAAAAACGCAGGTCATTTTCAAATAACAAGCGCAGATCATCTATACCGTATTTAAGCATGGTAATCCTTTCCACACCCATACCAAAGGCAAACCCATTAACCTCCTCCGGATTATAACCGGACATTTCCAGGACCCTGGGATGAACCATACCTGCTCCCAAAATTTCCAGCCAGCCGGTATGGGAGCACACCCTGCATCCTTCGCCCCCGCACATCATACAGGAAATATCCACTTCTGCACTGGGTTCGGTAAAGGGAAAATAGCTGGGCCGTAACCTGATTTGGCGATCCTCCCCAAACATTTGCCGGGCAAAAGTGCGCAAAGTACCTTTTAAATCTGACATGGACAGGTTTTTGTCGATTACCAGCCCTTCCACCTGATGAAACATAGGAGAATGGGTGGCATCATCATCCCGGCGATAAACTTTTCCCGGACAAATAATTTTTACCGGATAGTGGGGTACTGTTTTTTCCATTACACGCACCTGAACAGGTGAAGTATGAGTACGTAACAATACCTCATCCGAAATATAAAAAGAATCCTGCATATCCCTGGCCGGATGATCAGGAGGCAAGTTTAATGCTTCAAAATTATAGTAATCCAATTCAATCTCCGGTCCCTCAGCAATAGTATAACCCATGCCTAGGAAAATCTCTTTTATCTGGTCAATTACCGTGGTGATGGGATGTTTATGACCTAATAAAATATTTTGGCCGGGTAGAGTAATATCAATAGTCTCCTTTTTTAATGATTGATGCAGTGCCTCTTCTTTCAGTTGATTATTTCGTTCTTCCAAAATGCTTTCTATTAATTCCCGAACCTCATTGGCTGCTTGTCCGACCCGGGGACGTTCTTCCGGGGAAAGCTTTCCCATTCCTCTTAAAACAGAAGTTAATTCCCCCTTTTTCCCCAAATACTTAACCCTTAATGAAACTAAATCATTTACGGTTTTGACGTTTTTCAATTCTTCTTGAGCTTTTAGCTTAATCTCATTCAATTTTTCTAACATGCTTGTCCCCCTAACTGATTCCCAAATAAAAAACCCTTCACCCCCAAGGGGCGAAAGGTAAACTTCCGCGGTACCACCCTAATTATCCAAAAAGGATTATCTTTGACCAGTATTATAATTAATACTGCTTACTTTTAACGGATAAGACCCGGCAACCCCTACTTGAATCAAAGTTTCTTTCAGAGCGCTGTTCATGGGGGAATTTAACCCTGCTTCTTTCATGCTGCTTCCAGTCTATGACAGCATTTCCCTGGGAAAGAACTTGGGGTTAACTTGCCCATTCATCACATTTAATAAAAATCTTTATTGCATCATTAATCTTCGATAAATAATATAGGCGGCAATAGAACCGGTCTGTTCAAATAATCTCCAGAAAAATTCGGCAGGCAAAACCATTAGTACCACTACCTTCCGGCAAATTATTGAAACCACCTTAAGTATAGCATATCGTCAATTACTTGACAAGAACGGTGCGCCGCCTGACGTAATCAAACAAGAGAATTCCGGTAGCAACTGCTACATTTAGAGATTCTACCTTGCTTGATATGGGTATTCTGACAATTTCATCCGCTTCTTTCAGGAAAAACTCTCCCGGGCCATTAGCCTCATTGCCCAGTACCCATACAACAGGTCCTTTAGCCTCAGAATGATAATAGGTTTTTTCACCATTAGCATCAGCTACCAGGAATCTAAAGCCCTTGCTTTTGAAAAAATCTAGGATAGTTTGATTATCTTCCCTCATAATCACGGGAATCTGAAAAATAGTTCCCATACTGGCCCGAATCACTTTAGGATTAAACAGATCAACCGTACCCTTTGTTAATACTACTCCGGATGCTCCGGCAGCGCAGGCAGTACGAATCATCGTCCCAAGATTCCCCGGATCCTGGACTCCGTCAATCAACAAAAATAAGCTTTCTTGATTTATTATGAAATCTGAAAAATTACTTTGTAATACCTCAGCTACCGCCAATATTCCCTGCGGATTTTCCGTGTCAGACAATTCACTGAAGAGGTTTTCTTCCACCAGAAAAGTATTAACACCCAACTCCCAAAATTTATTGAGAAGCCTGCTGCCTCTTAAGGAACCGGACAGTTTCCTGCAGTATAAAACAAATCTGATACCCACTCCGGCATGAACAGCTTCTTCAATTAACCTTACCCCTTCCAGCACAAACAAACTTTCTTTTTCTCGAAATTTTCTGTTTGACAATGACTTTACCAGTTTTATGTGGTGATTATGCTTTGATGAAATCTCCTTAATTACTTCATTCATGACTCAATCTCATCCATTATTTTTATATATTGTTTCATCATTTTATCACCTTATACATTTTTATATAAGGAAAGCTGAGAAAAACTCTCAGCTTGTTGCTCCTATTATTTAAGATTTCGTTTTGCCACTGCAACAAATTCCTGGAAAGCCGCGGCATCATTTACCGCCAATTCAGCGAGCATTTTTCTGTTCACATTAACTCCTGCATTCTTTAATCCGTTAATCAACCGACTATAGGATATTCCGTTCATTCTGGCTGCCGCATTAATCCTGGCAATCCACAACTTACGAAAATCACCCTTTTTCTTTCTCCTATGAGCATAAGCATAAGCCAGAGATTTCAACACCTGTTGGTTGGCTACTCTAAAAAGTTTTGATTTTGCTCCCCTGTAACCTTTGGCTAGTTTAAGAATCTTTTTATGTCTCCGGTGCTTTGTGACACCACGTTTTACTCTTGGCATTTTTAATTCCCCGCTTTCTTTTCCAAATAAATTAAAGTCTATTAAAAAAAACTAAACATAAGGTAATAGCTTCTTCGTCCTTTTCATATCCGCCGCGGAAACTAAACCGCACTGACGCAAGTTACGTTTTCTCTTTCTGCTTTTTTTCTCCAGAATATGGCTTTTGTAGGCCTTTGAACGGCTAATTTTACCGGTACCTGTAACCTTCAGTCTTTTTGCGGCTCCCCGGTGTGTTTTCATTTTAGGCATAAAAAATCCTCCTTAATTCTGTTTTGGTGTGAGAATCATTGTCATATTTTTACCTTCAACCTTTGGTGCTTTTTCCACAGTAGCAACATGTTCCAAGGTTTCCGCCAGCTTTAAGCACAATTGTTTGCCTAAATCCGGGTGAGTGATTTCTCTTCCCCGGAACATAATAGTCACCTTAACCTTATCTCCATTTTTTAAGAATTTCTCTGCATTCCTAGCTTTGGTCATAAAATCATGCTCTTCAATATTAGGACGCAGTTTAATTTCTTTAACAGAAATAACCTTTTGATTCTTTTTCGCTTCCCGTTCTCTTTTGCTTTGCTCAAAACGGTACTTGCCATAGTCCATAATCCGACAGACAGGAGGGCGAGCTGTTGGAGCTACTTCAACCAAATCAAGACCTTTTTCCATGGCTATTTTCAAGGCCTGCTTAATGGGTATGACACCAAGCTGCTCACCATCCAATCCTACAAACCTTACCTCAGGGGCACGAATTTCTTCGTTGATACGTAAATCTTTACTAATAATATTTCACCTCCACAAAAAATAAAAATGGCGGGTAGCTCACCCGCCAATAACATCACAATTGGACATAATTGGATCTATTAACAAGATAACCTTATGAGCGTTAGCTATAAGGTGAGAAGCGGATGACCTCTACTTAATACACCATATAAAATTACTGCCTTGTTATTATAACATTCCATTAAATACTAGTCAAGAAAAATAAAATAATTTTCTATTTTTTACCAAGAATTTCTTCCTTAACCTGCTCAATAAATTCATCAACAGGTCTGACCCCGATATCTCCTTCTCCTCTTTTACGCACAGCTACGGTTTGACTGGCGGCTTCTTTGTCCCCTACAATCAGCATATAAGGAATTTTCTGTGTTTGTGCCTCCCTGATTTTATAACCAATCTTTTCATTTCTCAAGTCAGCTTCCCCTCTAATCCCTTTTGCCAACAATTTTTCCGTAATTTCCTTAGCATAGTCAGCATGCTTATCCGTTATCGCCAATACCTTTACCTGGACGGGAGCAAGCCATAAGGGAAAAGCACCTGCGTAATGCTCCGTAAGAATGCCTATAAATCTTTCAATACTGCCGAAAGCGACCCGGTGAATCATGACCGGACGATGTTTCTGACCGTCTTCACCAATATAAGTTATATCAAATCGTTCCGGCATTTGAAAATCTAATTGAATGGTACCACATTGCCATGTTCTGCCCAAACTGTCTTTTAAATGAAAATCAATTTTTGGACCGTAAAAAGCACCGTCGCCTTCATTTACCTTAAACGGAACTCCCTTTTCTATCAAAGCCTGCCGCAAAGCATCTGTGGCATGTTCCCAGTCCTCCAGCGATCCCATGGATTTTTCGGGGCGGGTAGACAACTCCACATGATACTCAAAACCAAAAAGACGATAGAAAGAGTCAATTAAATCGAAAACAGCTTTTATTTCATCTTTGATTTGAGACGGGAGCATAAAGATATGAGCATCATCCTGAGTAAAGCATCTTACTCTCATTAAACCGTGGAGCACCCCGGACATTTCGTGCCGGTGCACAAGCCCTAACTCTCCGTATCTGATAGGCAACTCCCGATAACTATGCATTTTGGTTTTATAAACCAGTATACTCCCCGGGCAATTCATGGGTTTCACTGCATAATCCTGTTCATCGATTTTTGTAAAATACATGTTATCCTTATAATGGTCCCAGTGTCCTGATTGTTCCCAAAGACTTCTGTTTAAGATCATGGGGGTTTTTATCTCCTGATATCCCCACTTAATGTGTTCTTCCCGCCAAAAATTCTCCAATTCATTTCTGATAATCATCCCTTTCGGTAAAAAGAAAGGAAATCCCGGGCCATCATCCAAAATTGTAAACAGTTCCAATTCCGCTCCCAATTTTCGGTGATCCCGTCTTTTAGCCTCCTCCAAGCGGAACAAATAATCATCCAACATAGCCTTTTTGGGGAATGAAGTTCCGTAAATACGTTGGAGCATTTTATTCTTTTCACTGCCACGCCAATATGCTCCGGCTAAGTTTAACAACTTTATGGCTTTTACCTTACCCGTATTGGGAATGTGCGGGCCGGCACACAAATCAACAAAATCTCCTTGCCGGTATATGCTGATCTTGGCATCTTCCGATAAATCATTAATCAGTTCTAACTTATAAATTTCTCCTTTTTCCTCAAATAGCCGAATGGCTTCTTCCCGGCTCAATTCTTCACGTTGAAAGGGCAAAGACTCTTGTACAATTTTCATCATTTCTTTTTCAATTACCTGCAAATCATCAGGAGTAAAAGTATGCTCAGAGTCAAAATCATAATAAAAACCATCCTGAATAGCCGGACCAATGCCCAGTTTCGTATCAGGAAAAAGCCTTTTTACCGCTTGGGCTAAAATATGGGAGGAGCTATGGTGAAAAACCTGCTGCCCCATTTCATTGTCAAAGGTTATGGCTTCCAAGGTGCAATTCTCCTGAATAGGGTAATTCAAGTCCACATAATTATCATTTATTTTAGCCGCCAAGGCATTTTGGGCCAGCCCCCTGCTGATTGATGCCAGGATATCGTAAACAGTAGTGTTTTTTTCAAATTCTTTTGTCGAACCATCCGGAAAAGTTACTGTAATCATTATCATTCCTCCTTCAAAATAATTAAAATACAAAAAACCTTCACATCCCTAAGGGACGAGAAGGTTCCCGCGGTTCCACCCTTTTAAAAAGATAAATAAAAACTATCTTTTTACTCTTATAGGATAACGCTTATCAAGCGGCTTGTTATACTTACGGAAAAGATCCGTTTTCCAACAGCAGTTCAGGGGTGGTTTTCACCGAAAACTTAGCAGAGATATTTTCAGCCACGATATCTCTTCTCTGAAACCTCGTTTTAGGCTACTTTCCCCGTCATTACTTTTTATATCTAATTTTTCAGTTAATTATAAAGCTATTTGTATTTATTGTCAAACTCTATTTAAAAAAGTAAAACCAACATGTCTGTACCAGGCCAATGGCAAATCCTAAGACAGCACCTAATATTTCAATATGTTTTAGCTCCCGGGAGGCGATCAATAAAATTACCCTCTCCAGCTCATGGAGATCATAACTATTTAATTTCTCCTGT
>DUPU01000089.1 GCA_012838175.1 Clostridia bacterium | reverse complement strand
GCCGGATTATTTCCCCAGGGAAATAATCCGGTGGACGCTCTTATGTTAAGTACATAATACTGTTCTAAATGTGCAAACTATGTCTTAGTTTGAACATGGACAGGAACGGTATAAAATAGTGAAAAGAAGGGATAAATTAATGGAATTTGCAAATTTTTTTACTAAGGATGAGTTGCAGAGAATCCATGAAGCTTCTTTGGAAATTCTTGAAAATGTAGGTCTTGTGGTTCACAATGAAAAAGCTCGTGCCATCTACAAAAAGCATGGTTGTTTTGTTGATGACCAGACCGGTTTAGTTAAGTTTCCACCTAAAATTGTGGAGGAATGCCGTCAGTCTTTTGTACCTAAATATACCTTTACTGCTCGGGATCCCCAGTATGACCGAACACTTCCCGATGACGGTCCGGTAGTTGTGACTGCCAGTTCCGCCCCCAACGTGATTGATCCAAAGACAGGTATAGAAAGACGGGGGACATCTACTGACATTGCAAATATTGCCCATTTAATAAATGAGCTACCAGCTTTTGATGTTTTTTCCATTTCCGTTTTGGCAGATGACGCTCCTAAAGATCAAATCAGCCTTTCCCGATTTTATCCGGCCCTGAAAAACTGCAAAAAACCG
The DNA here is from genome assembly GCA_012838175.1 of Clostridia bacterium. Taxonomy (GTDB): domain Bacteria; phylum Bacillota; class Dehalobacteriia; order Dehalobacteriales; family Dehalobacteriaceae; genus DUPU01. Next base: position 6,843 of record DUPU01000089.1, on the reverse strand, counting down.
GTACGGAGCAACACTCCTACCATTCGGGACTTGGAACAGGTTTTAGAATTAGGTTATACCATTGCCGGCAGCAAAGAAGCCTATATGGAACGTCCTTTCATTAATCATCATTACTGCCCGGTGGTATCTCCTTTAACCATGGATGTAGAGTCTACGGAGGCTGTAATTTACTTAACGGAAAAAGGTCTTCCTGTATATGGAACTATTGTACCTAATGCGGGACTAACTTCCCCCATGAGCTTGTTGGGCACCTTGACCATGGGTAATGCGGAGTTTCTGGCTTTATCATGCCTGATTCAAATGATTCGTCCCGGCGCACCATTAATTTATGCCGTTTTAAGCACGGTGGCCGACTTACGCACAGGGGCCTATGCCTCCGGAGCTATTGAAACTGGAATTCTCCAAATGGGCCATACCATGATGGCCAGGTACTACAATGTTCCTTCCGGTGGTTATATCGGATTAACCAATGCTCAGGTCACGGATGCTCAGTCCGGATATGAAACGGGAATGAACATTACCGCTGCTTTATTGGCGGGAGCCGATCTCTTTAATATGGGCGGACTTTTAGGCGGTTTAATGGCCTTTGATTTTGCCAAAGCGGTGATGGATAATGAAATGGCCTTGATGCTGAAACATTTGAAGAGAGGTATTAAGTTCAGTGAAGAGGATCTCTGTCTTGACCTGATTAAAGAAATCGGACCGGGCGGGTCTTATATTGAAGCAATGCATACTTTAGAGAACATGCGAGGAGTCGCTTTTTATCCCAAGGTAGCATGTCGGGAGATGCGTGCTCAATGGCTGCAAAGCGGTCAATTAAATGCTCGGGATCGTGCTCTTGAGGAAGCCAACAAAATACTTTCCCAGCCTAATCCGGCAAGATTTTCCGATGAACTGGACGCAAAAGTCCGAGCCCACTTCCCCAATTTAGTAAAGGGAGATGCTATTTGGGAATAAATAGCTGATAATTTTTTCTGAGATTAACTTAAGTGTCCTCAGCTTAAGAGTATGAGGGCACTTTTTCATTATACAGACCAGGAAGGATAGTTGAAAATGAGCTTAGTAATGTTTGATTATGACGGAGTAATTGCAGATTCCCTTGATGTTCATGTTAAAAGTTTTCTTGCTGCTTTTCAGGAAAACGGGTATACCCAATTTAAAACCGCCCAGGATATTATAAATTTATATGAAGACAATGTTTACCGGTCCATGGGGGCATTGGGAATGTCTGACGAGGATATTGACCGGGTTTTAGCCAGCTATAAGGAAAAGCAAGACCGGCTTTTGGAACAAATAGAATTGTTCCCCCATATGGCTGAATTTTTCCGGGAAATATCAATTTATCATAAAGTTTATATAATTACTTCTAATACTGCTGATGCTGTCCTAAGAGTATTGGACAAAAAGGGGATTATCGGTGTAGAAAAAGTCATTGGTTTTGAAACGGAAAAAAGCAAAATAAAAAAGATTCGTTTGGCCATGTCTTGGCACCCGGAATTAAAGGCATATTATGTTGGCGATACCAAGGGAGACATTTATGAAGGCAGGCAGGCCGGTACTGTTACCGTGGGAGTTGCCTGGGGTTGGCACAGCCCTGATAAACTGAAGGAGAGCAATCCGGATTATTTGGTTTATTCACCTCGTGAATTAATAAAGATATTAAGAGAAAAGGCATAAGAGGCAAGTTTTTCTTGACTCCTACCTGCTATTTTGTTAAACTTGTTTTTAGAAGAAGAGGTTGATATTGGGTAAAAAATAAATAATTTGGTATATGGTGCCCGGTATGGGTTAAAAGGGAAAGCGGTTATAATCCGCTGCAGCCCCCGCTACTGTGGAATGGGTATGAAATCCAAAGAGCCATTGGGAAACCGAGAAGGCTGGAAAGTAAGATGATCCATGAGCCAGGAAACCTGCCATATGCTTTCAAAGTTCTGCCTCGGGAGGGAGGGTGAATATTTTTATGGTATTTACCGCACTGGCAGTGCGGTTTTTTGATTTTTTAAAGGGTTTTACTTTTGAAAAGAATTTACATACGAAGGAGTGTTTCTATTGAATAACTTTAAAGCAGTGGTTGAAGGGATTAAACCTTTAGACAAAAAGGCGATGGAGGAAGCCAAGGTCCGAATGGACAACCTGATTAAACCTATTGGCAGTTTAGGAAGGTTGGAGGATATAGCAATTCAGTTGGCGGGGATTACCGGCCGGGTAAAGAATAAAATTGGAAAGAAATGTACTATTGTCATGTCTGCGGATAACGGGGTCATGGATGAGGGGGTAAGTGCAGCTCCCCAGATAGTAACTCTGATTCAAACAGGAAATATGTTTAAAGAAATCTGTGGAATCAATGTGTTATCAAAGGTGGCCGGGGCTGATATCAGAGTCGTGGATATTGGTATTAATGGAGATCTGGATTGTCCGGGATTAATTCAGAGAAAAATTCGCAAAGGCACATCTAATATGGCAAAAGGCCCTGCTATGTCAAGGGATGAAGCAATAAAAGCAATAGAGGTGGGAATGGAAGTTACCGATCAGCTGGTGAAAGAGGGCTATAATCTGTTGGGAACCGGAGAAATGGGCATCGGAAATACCAGTACCAGCAGTGCCATGTTAATGTGTTACACCGGGTGCACGGCAGAAGTTGCTGTAGGTAAAGGGGCAGGATTAACGGAGGAAGATTTTACCAAGAAAAAACGTATTATTGAGCAAGCTATAAGAGTAAACAACCCTGACCCTCATGATCCTATTGACGTCCTTGCCAAAGTGGGGGGATTTGATATTGCCGGCCTGGTAGGATGTTTTTTGGCGGCTGCTTACCACCGTGTGCCTATTGTCATTGATGGATTTATTTCCGGTATTGCCGCTTTAACTGCCTATAAATTAAATCCTATGGTGAAAGGTTATTTAATTCCCTCCCATGCTTCTGCAGAGCCTGGATATGATACAATGATTAAAGAAATCGGCCTGGCACCTATTTTCCACTTAAGAATGAGGCTTGGTGAAGGCACCGGCTGTCCCCTTGCTTTTAATGTGATTGAAGGGGCTATTGCGGTCATAAATAATATGGCTACTTTTGAGGAAGGGGAAATCGCCAGTGAGACCCTGGTGGATATTAGGGAAGAGTAATGGGTAAATCCATTTTAATCACAGGTGGGGCAAGAAGCGGGAAGAGCCGTTTGGCGGAAAACTTCATGAAAGATTTGTCGGGACCGGTACTTTATCTGGCAACGGCTAAAGTCTGTGACGATGAAATGCGTTTAAGGGTGGAGAAACACCGGCAATCTCGTCCTGCCTGCTGGGATACCATTGAAGCTTACCGGGGCCTGGGGAAAATCATTTCGGAAAAGGGCTCAGATTACAAAGGAATTTTACTGGATTGCATTACCATCATGGTAACAAATTTGCTTTTTGATTTTCCGGAAATGCAAAGGGATGAGTTCAGCAGCGAGAGCGTGGAAAAGGCGGAAGAAGCAATCATGGCTGAAGTAAAGGATTTGATAGACGGAATAGCTTCTTCTCCGGCAACTGTGATCATGGTTACCAATGAATTAGGAAGCGGAGTTGTACCGGAGTATCCCATTGCCCGGGCTTTTCGGGATATTGCCGGCCGGGTAAACCAGTATTTAGCATCCCAGGTGGATGAAGTGTACCTGACTGTTTGCGGGTTGCCTCTTCGCTTAAAGTAGGCTTAGGTATTGTTAGGGAACAGAGCCATTAGCAGCAGATTTTCAAACGGGGGCCAAGGATATGACACTTCTTTATTTAATGAGACACGGGGAGACGGAGCTTAATACCAAAGGTGTATATTATGGTTGGACTGACTGCGGTTTAAGTGAAAAAGGGGTCAAACAGGCCCAAAAGGTGGCTTTGATGTTAAAAGATATAAAATTTGATACGGTCATTTCCAGCCCTTTAAAAAGAGCAAAGGATACAGCCGCCATTGTCAGCAAGTTTCCCCCGGAAGAAATAGTCCTGGACGGGCGCCTAAAGGAGTTGAATTTTGGTTCCTGGGAAGGAAGACATTATCAGAGTATTCAGGAATGGGATCGGGAAAATTGGGACCTCTGGGTTAACAATTGGAAGGAGGCGGCTCCTCCCGGAGGCGAATCTTTTATGGATATGTACCGAAGGGTAGAAGAAAGTGTCAAAGAAATATTGGAAAAATACTCCGGACAAACCTTGTTGGTAGTAACCCATCAGGGATGTTTGCGCATGATCATGTCCATTTTATTGAATCTGGATTATGACGGCTACTGGCATTTCACCTTTGCTCATGGTACTTACAGCTTGTTGGAAATTAAGCATGGGTTATGTGTTGTGCAGAAGATTAATTGAAAAAGGTTAGAAAGCTGAAAAAGGTAAAGGGAAAAAACAGGATTTTCAGCTTTCTAACTATATTTTTAAATCTAAAGGAAGTGCACTATGAAAAAAACGAAAAGTATTATGGTTCAAGGTACCGGGTCTTCTGTGGGTAAAAGTCTTTTATGTACCGCCCTATGCCGGATTTTTGCCCAGGATGGATATCGAGTTAATCCTTTTAAATCACAAAATATGTCCAATAATTCCTACATCACGGCAGAAGGCCATGAAATGGGCCGGGCTCAGGTGATGCAAGCGGAAGCGGCAAGACAGGTTCCCCGGGCAGTGATGAATCCTATCCTTTTAAAACCCAGTTCAGATCAAAAATCACAGGTGGTCATTAAGGGAAAAGTTCTGGATACCATGGGGGCAGGGGAATATTTTGATTATAAAGTGCACCTAAAAGATATGATTCGGGAGATCTATTATGATTTGGCCGCGGAAAGCGATATCATGGTGATTGAAGGGGCAGGAAGTCCGGTAGAAATAAACCTGAAACAGGACGATTTGGTGAATATGGGGATGGCCAAAATTGCCCGGGCGCCGGTAGTTTTAGCCGGTGATATTGATCGGGGCGGGGTTTTTGCCTCTTTGGCCGGGACGATGCTTTTGCTGGATGATGACGAAAAACGGATGGTAAAAGGGGTTGTTATTAACAAATTCCGGGGCAGTTTGGATATTTTGAAACCGGGTTTGGTGATGCTGGAAGATATTATTCATGTTCCGGTTTTGGGAGTGGTTCCGTATTTTCATTTAAATCTGGAAGATGAGGACAGCGTTACCGATTGGAGTAAGTTCAGCGATCGTCCTCAGGGAGAAATTAATATTGCCATTATTAAGCTGCCCCATATTTCCAATTTTACCGATTTTAACCCTTTGAAACTTTATGAAGACGTGAATTTACGTTTTGTGGATTTGGAAGAGGATCTAGGGAATCCGGACATTATCATCATTCCCGGCACGAAAAGTACGATCAGCGATATGGAGCTATTAAAACGAACGGGGATGGGGGAGAAAATTATTTCCAGGCATCAAAAGGGCTCTTTTGTCTTTGGCATTTGCGGGGGATACCAAATTATCGGTCGTGAGATTAGTGATCCGGACCATGTGGAATCTTCAAAAGACGGTACGGCCGGGTTAGGTTTAATTCAGGCTGTTACTACCTTTAAAGGAACAAAAACCACCACCCTTGCAGAAGGAGAAGACCAAGTGTTTCATTCCCGGGTAAAGGGTTACGAGATTCATATGGGGGAAACGGTACTCGAAGAAGGAGCCTTTTCCTTGCTGAAAATACGGTCTCAACAGGGAGGAAGAGAAAAAATGGACGGAGCTGTAAGTGAGGATGGGACTGTATTTGGCACTTATCTCCATGGGATTTTTGATAATTCATCTTTTACCAGGAATTTTATCAATAGGGTGCGCAAGGCAAAGAATCTGCCGCCTTTACCAAATACCATACCTGATTATTGGCAGTATAAAGATGAACAGTATGACAAATTAGCCGACGTGGTACGGGAAAATCTAGATATTGACAAAATCTACCGTATTATGGAGGCAGGATTAAATGGCTAGTATTTGGTCGGCTTTTGCCTTAGATTTGCTCCTGGGTGACCCCAGGTCCTACCCTCATCCGGTAATTTACATGGGAAAACTAATTAGTTTTCTGGAAAATCTGGTGCGGAAAATTGCGAAAACCCCCATGTCTTTAAAAGCCGGGGGAGTGGTTTTGACCCTGATTACCGTAGCGACTGTTTACTTAATTGCTTTCGGAGTACTGGCCTTGGCAAAAGCTGTTCATATTTACCTATTTTATCTTCTGAATCTAGCCCTCATGTGGAATTGTTTGGCGGCCAAATCCCTTCGGCAGCATGGTTTAAATGTCTTTGACGCTCTTGATAAAGGGGATATGACTCAGGCGCGGATTAATCTTTCCTATATTGTAGGCAGGGATACCCATGAACTAAGTGCTGAAGAAGTAGCCAAAGCCACTGTGGAAACAGTGGCGGAAAACACAAGCGACGGCATTATTGCTCCTCTTTTTTATATGTTTATCGGGGGAGCTCCCCTGGCTCTGGCTTATAAGGCAATAAATACCATGGATTCCATGATAGGGTACAAAAATGAGAAATATCTCCATTTAGGTTGGGCTTCCGCTAAATTAGACGATTTGGCAAATTATATTCCAGCTCGGATTACCGGATTTTTTCTGGTTCTGGCTGCCTTAATTCTAAAGCTAAATTATCGAGGGAGTTTTAAAATACTCTTAAGGGACCGGCGAAACCACACCAGCCCAAATTGCGGTTACCCGGAAGCAGCGGTGGCGGGGGCTTTGGATGTTCAGTTGGGGGGAACTCATACTTATTTCGGTCAGATTGTATACAAACCTACTTTAGGGGATAATATCAGGCCGGTGGAGAGTTATGACATCAGGCGTGGAGTAGAAATGATGTATTTAACTTCTGTTTTGATTTTAGGTTTTTTTTCTTT
>DUPU01000014.1 GCA_012838175.1 Clostridia bacterium | reverse complement strand
TGATACCAATAAAATCTCCCAAGCCCATGCATTTAGTTTTAAAATAATTACAAATCTGGCCGGCTAAAGTAGTAAAATAATTCCGTAACAATCAGCCGGCCGTTAATATTTTCCCGCTATACTCTTTTCTTAAATTATTAAACTACAGAAGGTTCCAGAAGCAGTTCTCCCCGACGGAAGCGATCCAAACTAAATCTTTCAATGGGCATAAAACACTCTTCACCGGTAATCTTTTGCGCTACCAAAACCGCTGTTTGAGGACCAACCATAAAGCCGTGTCCGCTAAAGCCGGCTAAGACCCACATTCCTTCAACTTCCGGAACTTGGTCTAAAATCGGATTGGCATCAGGACTCATATCATAAAGTCCCGACCATTGCCGCACCAAACGAATGTTTTTAAGTATGGGCAATACCGAAATTACCTGACGGCTCACATCCTCCAAGAACTCCCAACTGGAATTAATATTAAAATCTTTTGGTTCATGGGGATCCCCCACTCCCATAATGAAGCTGCCGTGGGGAGTCTGCTGGCAATACAGTCTCCGGCTGAAAGAAATAACCATGGGCCCCTGCATCGGTTCCACCGGTTCTGTCACCAAAGCCTGATGTCGCTGAGGATATAAGGGTAAATCAAATCCCACCATTTTACAAATTAATCCTGCTGCATAGTTGGCCGCATTAATCACCAGGGGAGTGGCTATATCCCCCCGGGTTGTTTCCACGCCTTTCACTTTTCCGTTTTCCACCTTAATCCCGGTTACTTCCGTATAAGTTTCAAAAACTACGCCCAGCCTTCTGGCGGCTTTGGCATAAGCGTCAACGACATGAAAAGGATTGGCATGGCCGTCAGTACCACAGAAAGTTGCCCCATACAGCCCGTCAATATTTAAGTGAGGCACGATTTCTCTGGCCCCTTCCGGAGTGACCAATTCTACCGGAATACCCAATCTTTTCTGGAGTTCTACATTCTTATGGAATTGGGTCCATTCAGCTTCCGTATATGCGCAGAGCAAATACCCTCCTTGTTTGAACTCAATATCCTTATCATACTCTAATTCTTCGTTCATCTGTTCAAATCTTTTTACGCTGTCCCGAGCCAGAATAGCATTGGTTTCCGTGCCCCACTGCTGCCTGACCCCGGCACCGCAGCGTCCCGTTGCTCCGGAACATAGATACTCTTTTTCCACAACAACTATATCCTTCATTCCCCGGAGGGCTAATTCATAAGCCATGGCACAGCCGATCATACCGCCCCCGATAATTACTGTATTTGCTGTTTTTTGCACTTTATTCACCTCCCACAAAAATACCTAATTTAACAGGCTTAACGGTGGGACGGAAGGTAGGCATAATAACCTCTTCCATGCTTACCCCATATGCTTTTGCTAATTCTTGAGCAATAAGCATACGGCAGGTGCGGCCTTGGCAAGGTCCCATCCCAGCCCGGGATACCCGCTTAATCTCATCTATTGTGCGATAACCCTGTTTAATCAGCGCATGAATATCTTCCAGGGTGACATCTTCACACCGGCAAACAATGACCTTATTCTCCATGTGTAACCCCTCCCAGACGAATATTGCGCACTTCCATGCAAAGTTCCTGAGGAACGGCCAGCCAAACAGTATATGTCATATTTTTCTTACCGCCTGACTGTACCTTTTTCACTTCAAAGGTACCTAATTCTTCCCCTGCCCGATTCAGGCCGACAACTTTTTGCCCTACTTCCGGGAGAGGAACAAATTCATAAGGTATTCTCACAATGGCTTCTTTTTCACTATAGGAACGATCAACAATGAAAATCGCCAAGCCCGGGCAACGGCTGATACATACTCCGCAACCGTTGCATTTTTCAAAATCCATCTCCGGTATGTCGTTGATATCCTTCATGGGAAGAATGGCCCCTTGCTTGCAAGCTTCCGTGCACGGATTGCAGGGTATTTTTTGAAAGCATTCAATAATGGCCACCGGACCCTTAAGCATCCTTTCTTCGGAAGGATATACTTTTTCCAGATCTTCAGGAGTAGGAATACCTGTTTTTATTAACATGCTGCTCCCTCCTTGCCTAAAAGTTTCATAATCCCATTCATGATCTTTTCCCCGGTGGGTCCGGAACGCAGTTCCTTTAATTCCGCCAAGGCCTCAGCCTGAAGTTGAGGGGCTTTATCCTTGCCATATCCTAAACTTAAAGCAGCGGAAATACCTGCCAGTCTCCCCTCTACCATGGCAGAACTGGCTTCTTCCACTCCGCTGACATCGCCGGCAACATACAATCCGGGACGTGTGGTCTCCAGATACTCGTTTCTCACAGGCACATGGCCGGACAATTCTGCAATATATTTCATTTTACATCCTGCCTGCCAGCAAAGTTCCGTTAAAGGACTTAAACCCACCGCCAGGCACATTACATCTGCTTTAATATCCTGTTCAGTTCCCGGAATAGGCTGCCATTTTTCATCCAACCGGCAAATAATGGCCCCTTCCAACGTATCATTACCATAAGCTTCTTTCACGGTATGGGAGGTCAAAATAGGTACTCCGGCCCGGCGTATTTTAGAAGCATGTACCAGATAGCCTCCGATATGAGGAGCAGCCTCAATTACTGCAGCAACTTCCACTCCGGCCTGCAGCAACTGATAGGAAACAATTAAACCGATATTTCCTGCTCCTACCATCAAAACCCGTTTACCGGGAACGACACCGGCCACATTCATTAGGGTTTGTACAGCTCCCGCCCCATAAATGCCGGGCAAATCGTTATTGGGAAACATAAGTGCTTTTTCCGCCGCTCCTGTGGCAATAATAATCCGCTCCGGCTTAATTTTTATATGTTTATCATCTTTTTCCGCCGTAACCACTCCGTCTTCATAAATCCCCAAACAAGTGGCATCAGGCCAAACTTCCACTTTAGGATTGGATTCAACTTGTTCCAAAAGAAAATCCCCGATTTGGATTCCCCGGTCACCGGCGTATTGTTTTTTGGAACCGAAAAATTTGTGGGTTTGCTTTACCAGCTGGCCTCCGGGTTTACTGTCCCGCTCCAGAATTAACACATCTGCTCCCAATTCAGCGGCAGCCGATGCTGCGCAGAGGCCGGCCGGCCCTCCGCCCACGACTAAAATTTCTGTCTGTTTCATCTTAGGCACCCCTTTCCTTTCTGAGTCTCCACCTTCATCCCGGGCTGAACTTTTTCCACGCATACCCGGACATTTGGTTCCCCATTGACAACCATTAAACAAGAAGAACAGTTTCCAATGGCACAGAATAAACCCCGGGGACGATGCAGTTCAGGACTATGACCTAAGACCCGGATACCTGCAGCATGCAAGGCAGCGGCAATGGTTTCCTCTGTATAGCCTTCCACCGGCTGTCCATCAAAGTAAAAAGTTACTTTCTCACCTCGCTGAAAATCTAAGATTGGGTGCTCAACAATACGCATTACAGTCACTCCCCTCCTGTTAATAAAATTTAAGTTTAAATATAGCTCGCAATGATGAAACTTTCCTGGGAGTTAAAAGGAAAATAGAATCCCTTTTAACTCAAATACTATTTGTTGCAATTTTTATGCCAAATTAAAAGTAAATCAGACCTTCACCATGACCGGAAGTATCCTTTAAACCGGGCCAAATCAAAGTACTAAAAAAAAATTCGTCAAGAGATGAACATTGAAATTTTGATTCAATTCAAAATACTTTTTATTCAACTCACTGTTTTTATTTTTATAATAGTTTAAGTATTAAAAAAATAAGATTCCCCTATAAGGAATCTCATCTTTTTTCCTAAAACTAAATCCCTAATTATTTGTCTAATATTTGGACACTTGTGTCAATTATTTGACACTTCACCTTAGTTAATTTTTATGTCCAGCTTTTTCATTTTGTAATATAATGTGCTTCTGGGAATGCCCAAGCGTCTTGCCGCCTTTGATTTATCACCGCCGGACTCCTCCAGGGCTTGAATGATAATCTCTCTTTCCGTTCGGTCCGTAATATCAGTTAAGGTAGCATCCTGATCTGCTGCTTCTTCCCTGATCGTTTTCCTCTTTTTTATGGAAGGGGGCAAATGATCCAACAAAATCATATTGTCTTCCGCCAAAATCACCATTCTTTCCACGACATTCCTTAGTTCCCTAATGTTTCCCGGCCAGGGATAATTGAGCAAGACAGTCATCACTTCCGGGGCTATTTGCACTAAATCCCGGTTCTGCTGGAGGCAGAACTCCCGAATAAAGAGATAAATCAATTCGGGAATATCTTCTTTGCGCTGGCGCAAGGGGGGAATTTCCAAGGATACTACATTAATCCGATAGTAAAGATCTTCCCGAAAAAGACCCTCGGCAATCATCTTTTCCAAGTCCCGGTGGGTAGCCGAGATTACCCGCACATCCACTTCAATGGGGTCATCCCCTCCCACCTTATAAAAGCGTTTGCTTTGCAGCACACGCAATAGTTTCACCTGTAAATCCAAAGGCAATTCCCCGATTTCATCCAAAAAAATCGTTCCTTGATGGGCCAGTTCAAACTTTCCCGGTCTTCCTTTTCTGTCTGCACCGGTAAAAGCACCGGGTTGATAACCAAACAATTCACTCTCGAACAAAGCTGCCGGAATTGCCCCGCAATTTATTATTACAAAGGGCTTGCCTTTGCGGGAACTTTCGCTATGAATGGCTTCCGCAAACAGTTCCTTCCCCGTACCGCTTTCCCCCCGGATAAGCACCGCCACATTGGTATTTGCCACCCGCTGAGCCAAACTGATAGTATCATTTAACTTCTTACTATGGCCGTATATTCTGCGAAAAGCATCATCCGACTTATTCCTTTTGGTGATTTCACTTTTCAACTGACGCACCTGAGTACTGGCCCTGGACAGCTCGTTATGCAAACTTACGGTTTCCGTAATATCCCGCTCCGCACAAACACTGCCCAGTACTCGCTCTTGACAAACAATGGGAGAAGCGTTAATCAGCACATGAGTACCGGGAATAGGCTGGTGATAATCGTTGCGGACACCCTTTTTCTTCATGGCATCCTTGTTTATCACGTGAGTGACCACCAGACTGGAAAAGAAACGGTTAATCTCTTGCCCTACAATAGTGTGTGCGGGTATACGGTATAATTCCTCTGCCCGCTTGTTCCAACCTATCACAAAATTTTGCTGGTCTATTACCGTGATGGCTTCACTTACCGTATCCATCAGCGTATTCATAAAACATTCTGTATGGAGCATTTTCCTCCAGATTAAGGAAAGCATTCGG
>DUPU01000088.1 GCA_012838175.1 Clostridia bacterium | reverse complement strand
TAACCTAAGTATTTCCTACGAAGGAGAAAGGAGAGTTGTTATGGAAAAATGGGGTTGTACAGTATGCGGCTATATTTATGATCCTCAATTAGGAGATGTGGACAATGGAATCAGGCAAAAAACTGACTTTGAGGATTTGCCGGATGACTGGGTATGTCCGGATTGTGGTGCCGACAAAGATAGCTTTGAATTAACGGAATAATATTTTAGCTATTATCTTCAGGTAAAGGTGAAGGAAAAACAAAATTGGGAAGCTCCGGATAAATACCGGAGCCTTGGTTTTTTAAATGCCGGGTTAATGGACTTTTAAAAGTTTTTTACAAACATCAACCGCCTGAATTCCGTCAGGAGCATAACCGTCTGCGCCGATTTCCCGGGCAAAATTTTCTGTAATGGGAGCGCCGCCTACTATGATATAAACTTTTTCGTTTTCTTTTCTGATCAGTTTTATGGTATCTTTTAATTTATACATGGTTGTAGTTAATAATGCTGATATCCCTATAATATCGGGTTTTTCTTCCTGTAAGGATTGCACAAATTTTTCCGGAGGGATATCAGTTCCGATATTAACAACCTCAAATCCTCCATTTTCCAACAATATGGCAACTAGGTTCTTCCCAATATCATGCAGGTCTCCTTGGACGGTTCCCATGATAACCTTACCAAGTTTGGGCATTCTTTTACCCGTTAATAAAGGCTTGACTAAGTCCATGCCTGCCATCATTGCTTTAGACGACATCAATACTTCCGGTACAAACATCTCCCCTTTTTTGAAACGGATGCCTACAGTAGTCATTCCGGCAACCAGTCCGTTATTGATAATATCCAAAGGATTAATACAGGCATTAATTAAGGCTTTGGTTTCTGCCTTTACCAGATTTACATTGCCGGAAACGACCCCCCATGATAAAGGTTCATAGTCAGCCATTTTATCGATAAGCCTCCTTTTTAAAATATTTTGTTCTGCCTAAAATAGATTATTATGTAAATATTCTCAATGAAATAATTATTTACCTATATTGTAAGCTTTTATGGAAAAAAAGAGAAGCTATAATTTAAAATTAAAAAAATATTTGCCGGGGAAAAATAGTCCGAGAATTGCTTAAGCAGTATGATATAATAAAAAAATAGGTTTAAATAAATTTTTTCATACTGAAGAACTTGGACTGGAGGAGTCTGAATATGTCGTTGATTTTGGGGATTGACACCGGAGGCACTTATACTGACGGAGTTATTGTAAAAGTTGAAAACAAAGAAATTTTAAAAACAGCAAAAGCACTTACCACCAGAGAAGATTTGGCTATTGGCATTAGGAATTGCATTAATAATCTGGATTTTGATAAATTTGACCAGGTAAGTGTGGTATCTTTGTCCACTACTTTGGCTACCAATGCCATAGTGGAGGGCCGGGGATGCCAGGTGGGTTTACTTCTGATCGGCCATGAACCCATTGGAAAAATGCCGACTAACCATTATGCCGAAATTTCGGGAGGACATAATATTCACGGTTACCCCTTAGCCGATCTTAATGAGGAAGAAATCAAAAAGGCGATTTTTTCCTTTCAGGGAAAGGTAGACGCTGTTGCCGTTTCCGGCTATTTAAGCGTAAGAAATCCTGCCCATGAACTAAGAGTAAAAGAAATGGTAAAAGAGATTTTGGACCTGCCGGTAGTATGTGCCCACGAACTAACTACATCTCTTGGATTTCATGAGCGCACCGTAACAGCGGTTTTAAATGCCAGATTAATTCCTATAATCCGGCAGTTAATTGAATCTGTTAAAAAGGTGCTGGAAGAAAAGAAAATTAATGCCAACATCATGGTTGTTAAAGGAGATGGCTCCTTAATGGGCGAGGATATGGCCGGGGAAAAACCGATTGAGACAATATTATCCGGCCCGGCGGCCAGTATTATCGGCGGAACTTTTTTAACAGATACAGCTGATGCTTTGGTGCTGGACATGGGAGGTACGACTACGGATATTGCACTTCTGAACAACCATGCCCCTCGAATGAACAAGGAAGGAGCCATGGTAGGGGGTTGGCTGACCAGGGTCCAGGCAGCAAAGATTTATACCTTTGGGCTGGGCGGGGACAGTTACCTGCAGCACACCCGGGACGGCAGCCTTAAAGTGGGTCCTCAAAGAGTTTGGCCCCTTTCGGTAGTATCCTGTCAATACCCAAATTTAATCGACGAATTGAAAGTACATTTTGAAAATGATTATGATTTAATGTTTGCCCAAGCTACAGATTGTTTTATGCTAATTAATAAAACTACATCGGAATCATTGACAGAGACAGAAAGGAAAGCCATCAGTATTTTGGAAAAGGGGCCTAGAAGCCTGTACTTTTTGGCTCAATTGTTGGATATTGATCCCAATCTTTTTAGCCTGCAGCACTTAGTTGATTTGGGAGTAGTGGCACGGATTTCCATGACCCCTACTGATATTCTTCATGCTAAAGGTGTTTACACCCAATGGAACCAAGAAGCAGGGAAATTGGGGGCCAAAATTTTAGCCGGCAGGTTTGGTAAAACTGAAGAGGAATTTATCAGTATGGCTGAGGAAGCGATTGTCAACGAATTGTGTCTTACTTGCGTGCAAAGTTTATTAGGCAGTGAGGGAAAAGATTTATGGTTGAAGGATAATGAAACGGCCATGTACTTTTTAATTAAGGCTTTATCACCTAAAGCAGACCAGCTTATTAATTGTTCTTTCCAAATGGATTTGCCAATTGTGGGAATTGGTGCACCGGTAGAAGCCTGGTTGCCGAAAGTTGCGGAAAAACTGCATACCAAACTAATCATCCCTCCCCATGCAGAGGTGGCTAACGCTGTGGGTGCTGCAGCGGGAAAAATCATGGAAACCATTAAGGTATTGATTAAACCGGGGGAAAATGATACCGGGTATTTATTGCATGCCCCTTGGGAACGGAATTCTTTTGAAACATTAGAAGAAGCATGTACCTATGCTATAGCTGAAGCTAAAAGACGTGCCGCCTGGGCTGCCGAAAAGTCCGGCGCAAAGGATTATGAGCTTTTAGTGCACAGGGAAGATGTGTATGCTTCAGCCTATATGATTGAAGGAGATATATTTGTGGAGACCAGAATCGAGGTTACGGCTGTGGGGAGACCGGAGTGGTAAGATAACCGGTTATTTGAAAGGAGTGGTTTTTTTATGAGCAGGATTAAAAGTACCGATGATCCTGCAGTGCGTTTTGCTCATTTAATGGCAAAAATGTATTATTTCCTGGCTAAAGAAATGATAGAACAATTAGGGAAAGAAAAAGGAGAGAAAGCGATACTCCGGGCTATTGGCAAATTCGGTGCAGCCCGTGTCCAAGCTATGAAAGATGAGGCAAGGGAACTGGGCCTTGACACGGATACCCTTGACACTTACCGTATCGTCCGGGACATGCCCGGCACCGGCTGGAAGACAAATCCGAATAACTCTCTTGAAATAACATTCTGCCCCATGGCAGATGCTTGGGAGGAGTTTGGGGAAGAAGGACGTGAGATTGGGTATCTTTATTGCCAAATAGACCATGTTTTATACGATGCTTTTGGAGTGGATATGGAGCGGCCTTTGTGTTTAGCTAAAGGAGATGACAGGTGTCTTTTTCTTCTAAAGGAAAGGAAACAATAAAATTGATAATATAATATTATACGGATAAAAACTGTCCCTAAAAAAATGATATGCTCCCCTTTGAGTAGACACCTGAAATAACAAAAATTCAGGACTGCGCAAAGGGGAGTTTTTTTTCGCCTTTTACAAAGAAAGTACTTGAAAACCAAAAAATTTACCAAGGAAAATTTGCCGTTTATGTGGGACGAAGATCAACTGCAGCAGCTTCATCTGGCTTCATTAGAGATTTTGGAACGGACCGGAGTGAGGGTATATCAAAAAGAGGCTCTTAAGTTGCTCAAAGATGCCGGGGCTTTTATTGACGGGGATCTGGTTAGGATACCG
Source organism: Clostridia bacterium (assembly GCA_012838175.1). GTDB lineage: Bacteria > Bacillota > Dehalobacteriia > Dehalobacteriales > Dehalobacteriaceae > DUPU01. The sequence goes on along the minus strand of DUPU01000088.1, from coordinate 10,982 downwards.
TCCTGGTTAGTGGAAGAAGCCATTCGGAGTGCTCCGGAAAAGGTAGTGTTAAGCGGCAGAAACGGCGAGAGGAAAGTATATTTAGAAGAAGGTGTATGCAGTTTTGGTCTGGGTACCGATCTTCCTTTCTTTATCGATCCAATAACAAATATAATCAGGGAAATAACTATTCAAGATGTGGAAAATGTGGCTAAAGTCTCGGAATCTTGCTCTAACTTTGACTTTACCGCATCTTTAGGATTAGCCCATGATGTAACCACCCAATTGGCTGATCTTTATCATTTCAAGGCCCTGGTCTCATACAGTTCCAAGCCTGTATTAATGACGGCAACAGATTACCATAATTTGAGGGCCCTCATAGATATGGCTGCCGTACTGGCGGGAGGATATGAGGAATTAAAACAATCTCCACAAATGGTATTGTATGCGGAGCCCATTTCACCTCTGGTGAACAGTAAAGAGGCGGTAGATAAGCTGCTGCTCTGTGCGGAATATGGGATTCCGGTGACCTATGCCTCGGGAATTATTGCCGGTGCCACAGGACCGGCGACGGTAGCGGGATCTTTGGCTTTAGGAAATGCTGAAGGCTTGGCCGGATTAGTGATGCATCAATTAAAAGCAAAAGGGGCTCCGTTTATTTATGGTATTGTGTTTTCCGTTATGGATATGCATTCCGCCGTCAGCTGTTACGGAGGACCGGAATTGCCGTTGGGCCATACCATTGTAGGCCAGTTGGGAAAATTCTATAAACTTCCCACATACGGAACCGGCGGCTGCAGTGATTCATGTGAGATTGATGCCCAGGCGGGGATGGAATCCATCTATTCCAATATGCTGGCGGCATTAAGCGGGACAAATTTAGTCCATGATAATGGATACCTGGGGTCAGGATTGGTGGGGAGCCTGGAAAAAATGTTATTGGATGATGAGGGTATAGCTTTTGTTAAACGCTTTATGGAAGGCATTGAATTAACGGAAGAAACCCTGGCTTTGGATTTAATTCACCAGGTGGGGCCCGGAGGCAACTTCCTGCAGCAGGATCATACTTATAAGCACTTTAGAAAAGAAACCTGGTATCCAAGGTTTTTTAACAGAAAACATTTTGAAAATTGGATTCAGGCAGGGAAAAAAACGACCAAGGATAAAATTCACACCCGGGTTATGGAGTTGCTTAATTCCGATAATCAGAAGATACTTACGGATAAAATGCAGTTATCTTTAGAAGAAATTATTAAAGAGAACAAGAAAAGAATAAACATCTAAAAGGGGAATAAATGAGGTATATAAAATATAAAATGCTCCTCTTGCGGTAGGCTGGATAAAAAGCCTTGGGTCGTAGGGAGCATTATTTTTTATTAAGGATGATTATTTGCGCCGATTGTGTTTTTTGACAAAATATTTATTCTTCATTAAGCTGTCAACCGTCTGTACTGCTGCCGATCCGTCAACTGCATAACCGTCGGCTGCCTGGCACCTTTCCACGCCATGTTGCAGCTGCCAGATCAATTGGCAAAATTTGCAGTTTTTTTTGGGCGTCGGCCATACCAAAAATGGATTTACCCTCTACATCCACAATGTTAGCCCTTAAGCCTGTGGCATTGGAAAAAGCATTCAGCAGTTTTTTTAAGGCGTTTTTATCCACTAGGTCCAGCAACCGGGAACGTTGACAAGTAAGGCTGGTTTTTTTGTGCCTGCTTTTGAGCCTTATTTTTTTCATTTTGGATTTCCTCCGTTAAATGTTAAGGCTGCATTTATAGGATATCCTTCCATAATAACAAGCAAATTCTTTTTTTTGGGCAAAAATTGATTTAATTTTTTAAGCGGCGCTCCATGGAAAAATGCTGGGATATCAAGTCGTACTGAATAAAGTCGGCGGCTGAAGGCCCCTTCCCGATCTGATAGTGAAGAATAATTGCAGAATAAGGAATACGGCCTTCTGAATATAAGCCGCGCAGGCCGGCTGCGCCCGTAGTTCCGGGATTTAAAAGCAAAGAACCGTTTTTCAGGGTTTCCTCAGCCTGTTTATGGGTATGCCCGCTGATGATTAAAGGAGGAGCATGCTTAATTCTTTTCCCTATTAATGGATTATGAATTGCTAAAATATCCGGGCTCCCTTCAGTTTTAATGATATATTCGGCTGCCTCGACGGTGGATTTAATCATTTGCTCTCTGCGCGCAGTGTCGTCTGTATCCACTTCGGGAAAAGGGGAGAAGGGGTCAGGGATACCTAAAATTTTAATTCCTTGAATCTCTGTTGTAGCTCCCTTTAAAACCGTAACATTAGGAAGTTGGGCTAAAAAGGCCACCATTTCCGGTGTTTCATGATTACCGGGGATAAAAATATATGGCAGGTTTAGATTGCTAATAGCCTCTGCTGTTTTTGCTTCCAATGCTGTACCGAAGTCCGATAAATCTCCGGTATCAATCACCATATCAATATTAAAAGCCGAAATCAGGGATTTAATTAATTCTATGCCCACAGGATTTGAATGCAAATCGCTTATCAAGAGAATTTTTTTAACTATTCCTTTTTCGCTTAAGGCCTGGATATTTGCTAATGAATCGGTGCTGGCAACTAAGCTCTCTACCTTATCTATTAATAAATTGGCTTGATCACCGATTTTTCCGATCCGGGAAATTGACCTATTGGCCAGGGAAATTAAGCCCGGAGCTGCGGAAATTACCCCTTCATATTGGGGTTCTTGAAAAGCATCTTGATCAAAAGTAGCGGATATTTGTAAAAGGGCCAGGCCTATCAGCAATGAGGATACCAAAGCCGAGGCCAGGATGTGCTTGTATTTCCGGCGCCAAACCAGGAAAGAGAGGAGCGTTCCTCCCGTGAGTCCGGCTAAAAATAGTCGCAGGGCAAAGATTTTCATCACCGGAGAAATGCTTTTTTGGAAATCCTCAACGATTTTATTATGATTATCAAATAAGAGAGATGTGTTTTGTACTAATTGAGGGCCGATTTGCTCCAACCGGATATGCACATCTAAGAATCCGGAATGAGTTTGAGCCGTAAGATTGCCCAAAGGGGGAAACTCCAATACCGTTTCTCCCCGAAGGGAAGGCTGAACAAAAACTTTCCAGGTTAAATCATGAATTTTAAAGGAAGCGGTGCCAAAAAGGAAGATAAAAATCAGCAAACCGCTCATTGCCGTGATGAATACTCCGGCGGTGGCAGCAGTAGGTCGAAAAAGATATTTAAATTTGTGCACCAGACCTTCCTCCTTTTCTTGAAAAAAGGACAACCTTATTGTCAAGAATGAAACCGGTTCACCAATGGCAAAAAGGTTGTCCTGTTAGTATTTTAACTTAGTATTTTTTTTGGTGTCAAAGGTAAATAAAAACAATATTAACTCTACTTAATTTTCAGCAGTCGGAAGCGATTTAAAACTGCTGCAATTTCATGTTTTCGGGGCAAGGCCATATTTCCCGGATGGCCTTGGTACGGAGATACTATATCCAACCCTTTGGAGCTTATTTCTCCATATACCTTCTCCACTACCTGGGGCAGGGTCAGTTTATCATTAACCACCTTTTCCATGATAAAATGGATTATAAAGCAAATCGCATTGGTCTGGTTGGGGTCAATTAATTGCTCCAGATGACTTAAGTCAATTTCTGTTTTATTGTATGTAATTGTATGAATACCCCGAGGCTTTATTTTGACACCTCTTTTATCCTGGGGAAAGGTAGATTTTAAAAGAATTCGCGGCGAGTTTTCCCGGATAGGCAAAACCCCTTCAAATTTTCTCTGATTATCCATTATCTTAATAATTTCTTTCGCCTTTTGGGTGACATCTTTGGGAGTATATTCATCCATCATGATGACATGATCCGCTACCTCAAAGTAATCACCTGACCCTCCGATTACCAGAATAGTGGAAACCCCTTTTTCTTTATAAAGGGTTCTGACTTTATCAATGAAAGGAGTAATAGGTTCTTTTTCCTTCTGCACCAGTCTTTGCATGCGGCTGTCCCGGATCATAAAATTGGTGGCACTGGTATCCTCATCAATTAACAGCAGTTCTGCTCCCACTTCCAGTGCTTCTATAATATTCGCCGCCTGAGATGTGCTGCCGCTGGCGTTCTCGGTGGAGAATCTTACGGTATCCTGCCCCATGGGAAGGTTATTAATAAAAGAAGAGATATTAACTTTCTCCACTTTTCGGCCGTTTTCTGCCTTGATTTTCACGGCATTTTCCCTGGTAACCAGGTATTCCCGGCCGTCTCCTGCAATATGGTCATAGATACCCAGTTCCAAGGCCTTTAGTAAAGTTGACTTGCCATGGAAACCTCCCCCTACAATAAGGGTAACTCCTTCGGGAATGCCCATACCTTTTATGGGGCCGTAATTTGGCAGTCTGAGTTCAATTTCATATTCTTTGGGACTTTGAAAGGGCACGGCACCTTTGAGCAGGGGACGTTCAGAGATGCCGCTTTCCCGGGGCAGAATACTGCCGTTGGCTATAAAGGCTGCCAATTTCCTTTTTTTCAGTTCTTCACGTAAAAAGTGCTGGTCTTCCGCCAGTTTTACCTGAGCATATAGGTTTTCCTGAGAAATACTTGCCCAAAACAAAGAAGCCTCCACAATTTTCGGCAGGGCGTCCAGGAAAATCTCTTTAGCTTCATTTCCCAAAATCCTTCTTCCGGCTGCCGGAAGGCCCACCTCCAGTCTTGCCTCTACTCGATTGGGGTTTATCACAATATAGTTTCTTTCCAGAATCTCCTGCCCGCAGTGACCGATGGTCAGAAGGCCGCTCTTTCCCGAACCTTTCACCCGGTCATAAAAGCGGTAGATGTTTTTTGCCACCGTGCGGCTCAAAAAATCTACCACTGCTTTACGTTGATAAGGGGTACGATAAATATCTTTGGGAAACCCTCCTTTATCCCCTGGCACTATTACACGAATTCGGGAGGGAGAAGCAAAGGGGTCCCCTTGCACATAATCAATGGACAGGGTGAAGTGGTTTTCCTGATATTGGCCTTGAAGTTCTTTGTAGGCCGGATAACCTTTGCCGTTAATTTTATCTAAAATTCTTCCTAAATCTTGAAATGTTTTTGTCATTTTTTCCTCCTAAGCCTAAGAGCAATAATATTTTTGGTTTATTTTAACACAGGCCTTAGATATTATTAATAGGCAGATAAAATATAAAAAGTATTTGACCTTTTTTGACCTTAGAGATATACTTTAAGTATGGAATAAGTTGAGAATGGCTATAAATATTTCTAAAATATACATTTAGTTTTTTCGAATATCAATGGAGGAAATATATAAATTAAAAGGGACAGGAGGTATGAATATGGATTTAAACCGTTTAACCCAAAAATCATTGGAAGGGCTGCAGCAGGCAGAAACGAAGGCTTTAAGATATGGCAATACAGAGATAGATATAGAGCATTTTTTAGCGGCATTATTGGAACAGCAGGATGGCTTATTGCCGAGAGTGCTCACGATTATGGACATTGAGCCTAAAAACTTGTTAAAAGAAGTGGAAAGAGTTTTGGAAAGCAAACCCCGGGTATCCGGACCGGGAAGAGAACCGGGTAAAATTTATGTCAGCCGTGCTGTGAATAATGTACTGGTCAAAGCGGAAGACGAAGCCAAAAGGATGAAAGATGAGTATATTTCGGTGGAACATCTGTTTTTGGCAATGATTGATGAGGTTAGGGACAGCCGGTTAGGAAGGGTTTTTCAAATATTTAATATTACCCGGGATAGATTTTTACAGGCGTTAACCGGAATCAGGGGCAATCAGCGGGTAACCAGCAGTAACCCGGAAGCTACCTATGAGGCGTTAACTAAATACGGTCAAGAGTTGGTTCAGGCCGCCCGAAATAATAAATTAGACCCGGTTATCGGCCGGGACGGGGAAATTCGTCATGTGATCCGGATTTTGTCCCGTAAGACGAAGAATAATCCTGTACTTATCGGGGAACCGGGAGTAGGCAAGACAGCTATTGTAGAAGGTTTAGCCCATAGGATTGTCCGGGGGGATGTGCCGGAGGGGTTAAAGGACAAAAAGATTTTTTCCTTGGATATGGGGGCTTTGGTGGCCGGAGCCAAATACCGGGGAGAATTTGAAGAAAGGTTAAAGGCAGTACTGCAGGAGATTAAAAAAAGCGAGGGCCAGATTCTCTTGTTTATTGATGAAATTCATACTATTGTGGGAGCCGGAAAGGCAGAAGGTTCTATAGATGCGGGAAATATGCTGAAGCCAATGCTCGCCCGGGGTGAACTCCATTGTATCGGAGCAACCACTTTGGATGAATACCGGAAATATATTGAGAAGGATGCCGCTTTGGAAAGACGATTTCAGCCGGTATTAGTTACCGAGCCCAGTGTGGAAGATACTATCTCAATATTAAGAGGATTGAAGGAAAGGTTTGAAGTCTTTCACGGGGTGAAAATCCATGATAATGCTTTGGTTTCCGCTGCTGTTTTATCAAACCGGTATATTACTGACCGTTTTTTGCCGGATAAGGCTATTGACCTGGTGGATGAAGCCTGTGCCATGATTCGTACGGAAATAGATTCTCTTCCGGCAGAATTGGATGAGGTTTCCCGCAGGGTAATGCAGTTGGAAATAGAGGAAGCCGCTTTAAAGAAGGAAAAAGACCGGGCCAGCCTGGAACGTCTGGAAAATCTGCAAAAAGAACTGGCGGACTTAAAAGAAAAGATGGTCTCCATGAAATCCCAGTGGGAAAACGAGAAAAAAGCCATCCAGCAGGTAAGTAAGCTGCGGGAAGAAATAGAAGATACCCATCAAAGAATTGCCCGGGCGGAACGGGAATATGATTTGAACAAAGCCGCCGAATTAAAATACGGGAAATTGCCTCAATTGGAAAAGGCATTAAAAGAAAAAGAGGAAAAATTTATGAACCAGCGGGGAGATTCTCCCTTGCTTCGGGAAGAGGTGAGCGAGGAAGAAATTGCCCGAATTATTTCCCGGTGGACGGGAATTCCTTTAACCAAACTGGTGGAAGGTGAAAGGCAAAAGCTCCTGCGCTTGGATGAAATACTGCACCGGCGGGTGATAGGACAGAATGAGGCGGTGGAAATGGTAACCGATGCTATTCTCCGGGCTCGGGCAGGAATTAAAGATCCTAATAGACCAATTGGTTCATTTATATTCTTAGGACCCACCGGGGTAGGAAAGACAGAATTAGCCAAAACCATAGCAGAGGCTCTCTTTGACTCTGAGAACAACATGATTCGTATTGATATGAGCGAATATATGGAAAAGCATGCCGTGTCCCGCTTAATCGGCGCTCCCCCAGGTTATGTGGGGTATGAAGAGGGAGGCCAATTGACGGAGGCAGTTCGGAGAAAACCTTACTCTGTGATTCTCTTTGATGAAATCGAAAAGGCCCATCAGGATGTGTTTAATGTGCTTTTGCAGGTGTTGGACGATGGCCGGATTACCGATTCTCAAGGCCGAACGGTGGACTTTAAAAATACCATTATCATTATGACTTCCAATATCGGTTCTGCATACTTACTAGACGGCATTGGCAAAGAAGGAAAAATATTAGATTATGCTCGGGACCAGGTGATGAGAGAATTGAGGGCAAGTTTTCGGCCGGAGTTTTTGAACCGGGTTGATGATATTATTTTCTTTAAACCTCTTACCAGGGAAGAGATTAGTGAAATTGTCCGTTTGCTGATCGAGGAAATGGAGCGGAGGTTGGAGGACCGGCATATTACACTAAGCCTTACTCCGCAGGCAGTAGACTTTATTGTCCAAGGTGGTTTTGACCCGGTTTATGGGGCCCGGCCTTTGAGAAGATTTCTGCAAAGACAGGTGGAAACTTTGATCGCCAGGGGTTTAATTGCCGGCACCATCGGGGATGGGGCAAAGATTACGCTGGACAGTGACGGAGACAAACTGAAATTAAACTGGGAATGAACAGTATTTAAAGGACAAAAACAGCAGATGATTTAATGTTTAGGTATAAAAAAAGCAACAAGTGTTTAATTCTTGTTGCTTTTGTTTTTGAAGAAAGCTTAGTTAATACAAATGGTATAGGGTATTATTATAAATCCGTTTTCATGGAAATATTCGGGGAAGAGGTTTTTTTACGGGCCTCCCACCAATAGAAGAAAACATAAGTTATAATAATAATGGGTACTCCAATAAAGAAGTTCAAGCGTTGCCCTTCATCAAAAAGCATGCTGAAAATAATGATCAGATTAAGAACAATCACTAGAATAGGCACTAAAGGATATCCCGGGGAACGGTATGCCAATTGATCCACGGATTTCCCTTCTCTTTTCAGTTTCCGGCGAAAAGCGATCAGACACACGCCGATGACAATCCAGGCCAAAACCCCAATTACTGCGGATACTGCCCACATCCAGGCGTTCAATGTGTTAGCCAAAAGGGGAATTTCACCGGTCAGAATACAGGCGATAATACCCACATAGGTAAGGATGAGAGAGTTTAAAGGAATTTGCCTTTTACTTAAGTTAACCAAAGATTTCGGGGCAGATCCTCTCAAGCTTAAACCATAAGCAAAACGAGTGCAGCTATAAATAGCGGAATTGGCTGCGGATAAGGCGGCAATAATAACGATGATATTCATCAGATGATCCGCGCCGGGTATGCCGATTCTTGCCAGTGCCGTTACAAAGGGGCTTTCTGAGAGGCCTAATTCCGTCCAGGGCACGATGATCATCAGCATTAGTACACTGATAACATAAACCCCGGTTATCTGAAAAACAGTGTTTCTTATAGCTTTGGGCATCTCTATTTGGGGGTCGACACTTTCCCCCGCAGTATTCCCCACGATCTCACAACCCTGGTAAGAAAAGGCAACACTAATCATAACAGGCAAAATGGCGAATATAGAAAAGGGAAAGAACCCTTGATGGGCGAACAGGTTGTTAACACCTTGGACATTACCGCCGCCAATTAAGCCAAAGGCTGCGGCTATTGCAATAAGAATAAAAACTACAATGGCGATAACTTTGAGGCCGGCAAACCAGAATTGACCTTCACCAAAGTCTTTTGATGACGAGCTATTAAATAAAAATAGCAATACGCCGAATACCAGATACCAGACTTGAGGGGGAATACCGGGCATCCAATATTGCATGTAAATGCCCACGGCACTTAAATACCAAGCAATACACAGAACCCAGCAGAACCAGTATAGCCAGCCAATGGCATGACCAGCTGCCGGAGATATTAATTGATGGCTGAATTCCTGGAATGATCCGGATTCCGGCATGGCAACGGAAAGTTCTCCCAGACAGACCATGACTAACCACATAATGAAGGCACCGAAAATATAGGAAAGTATGGTTCCTCCCGGACCGGCGGAACCGGCGGTGTATCCGGAGTTTAAAAATAGTCCGGTACCAATCATTGCACCAATAGAAATCATCATCATGTGTCGGCTTGTCATAGCGCGTTTTAAACCTGGGGATGACATTAAACTACAACTCCTTTCTTTTTAAAAATTAAAGAATCATAAAGAGGAAAAAATTGTAATAATCTCTATAATAACACCTCCTTGGAATAAATCATATTTTACAAATACTGTTACACAATAGTTTCTACATGAAATGTTTATTTCCTGCATTGTATACAGTACCCTAATATTTTATTAGAAGCTGAAGCATAATCATTGATATATTAGTTAGATCGGGATTAAAATAATTTGATTTAAATGACTTTTTTAGGTAAAGTTATGTTAATAATATAATAAAAGGAGATGATATTTATATGTCCTTTCTTGATTTAGCTAAAAAGAGATTTTCGGTCCGGAATTACCAAGCTCGCCCTGTGGAGGAAGAAAAGCTGATGCAGGTATTGGAAGCAGGAAGAGTTGCACCCAGTGCCGTTAATTATCAACCGGTGCACTTTATCGTGGTTAGGAACGAGGAAATCAAAAAAAAGGTGGCTTCAACCTATAAAAGAGACTGGCTTTTAACAGCACCGGTAATAATTGTAGTTTGCGGTGACCATAGCCGATCCTGGCGGCGGGGTGACGGAAAGGACCATTGTGATATTGATGCCGCCATTGCCATTGACCATATGACCCTTGCTGCCGTGGAATTAGGCCTGGGTACCTGCTGGATATGTGCCTTTAACTCTATGGAGTGCCATAAAATTCTTGGCCTTCCCTCTCATATTGAGGTCATTGCCCTTTTACCATTGGGTTATCCTGGGCAAGAGGCGGATACGGAACGGCACCAGACCCAAAGGAAGCCGCTGGATGAGTTGGTTTCCTGGGATAAGTATTAAGACATAAAACGTTAGTTTCCCCTAAATTTTATTTACAATTCTCTGAATGAAAGGATAGGCATAAGGTCTTCCGTCCAAGGCCCGGACAGCAGCAATTAATGAGGTGATCACAAAAATAAGTGCTAAAATCAAAAGAACCGGAATGAGTAAAAAGCCGATTAATAAAAAACATAACAGGGACACTACCACACTGGCCACGAGAAGCAACACATGGGCTACCAGGGCTTGTTTTGCATGGTCATAAACGAAGGGATCGTCTTTTTTCAGAATAAAAATAACTAATGGGGCAATGACAAAGCCGATTCCTCCCAAAAAATAAGCCAGATGGGCTAATATGGCCAGCAGTTTTTGCTCGCCGGTGACCTGATAATCCACATAGGGCATAAATTTTCCTCCTTTAATTTGTCTCTCCCATACAGTATATGAGCAAAGAGGTAGAATACCAACACTTTTTATGTTCTTTTTTTCTCAGTTAAACACCGTTTTAAAAGCTTGGACCTTTCTTCCTCCATTTCTCCCTCAGAGGATAAGGATTGGAGGACTGAGATAGCCTCATTATATTGTCCCATTCTAAAAAGAATTTGTCCAACTTTGTATCCGACCCGGGTATTAGCCGTATCCAGTGCTAATACCTTTTTTCCATGCTCCAAAGCTAAATCCGGTTTTTTCTCGTACTCATCATACAAAATAGATAGGGATTGGAGGGCGTAAATGTTATCCGGGTTC
>DUPU01000087.1 GCA_012838175.1 Clostridia bacterium | reverse complement strand
TATTTGTTCGAGGTCTTCGTGTCAAGTATTATTATACAATATCAGTTCATCAATTCCTCATAATCCGGTGATTTTGACCTGATGCAGGTAGACAAGTGCACTGTTTCCACGCCGTTTTTCATCATTTTCTTAATTTTATGGTCCAAATCCCCTCCCACATGGGTAAAGGCTAACAGTTCCAGTTCATCTTCACCTTTATACCGGGAAAAAGCATCTTTTCTTTGCTGAAACGCCTTTAAGCAGCCTCTTCCTGTACACTTCAGTGCAGTTTCTTCTCTAACCAAAATTGCAATTTTCATCATAATCCTCCATTAACCAAAATAAAGCTTACTCAACCTTTTTATTATTATTATCACTGACTACTGCTGCTTCCCAGCTTGTTTCTTCAAGCCTTTGATAACTTCATCAGGTGTTATACCTTCCACTTCCATTTTTTGTATTAAGTTTTATACATTAGAAAAATGTTAGAAAAAAGGGTTCTCCGTTCCGGAAAACCCTTTTCTCTGTTGTATTATATTGGTGCCGGAAACCGGAATCGAACCGGTACGGTCTGTGAGGACCGCAGGATTTTAAGTCCTGTGCGTCTGCCAATTCCGCCACTCCGGCATATAGTTGTGGAGGCGCCATCCAGATTTGAACTGGAGAATAAAGGATTTGCAGTCCTCTGCCTTACCACTTGGCTATGGCGCCTTGCCGCGAAAATTATAATAACATACATTCAACTCTTTTGCAAGTATCTTTATTAATCTTTTATGATTGATTCATTGTAAAATGAAATGCAACATGTAAAACAGTAGAACCATAACAAGAAACCTAGTATGATATTGGTGTCCAATCAATCACATACGGAGGTTTCAGCTATGGCTCTTAAGAACAAGAATAACACATCCGCACGTAATTTTAAACATCTTTCAAGTTATGAACGAGGGAGTATTTTTTCCCTGCTCAGAGAAGGTTATTCTCAAAGCGCTATTGCAAAAAGATTAGGCCGACATCGCAGCACAATTTTAAGAGAGATCAAACGTGGCACTACTATACAAAAGCGAACTGACCTAACGGATTATGAGGTATATTTCCCTGAAACAGGCCAAGCAGTTTATGAAAAAAATCGAATGAACTGCGGTAAAAAGTCTAAAGTGCTTCAGATAGAATCTTTTCTGCTTTATGCCGAAGAAAAGATTTTAAAAGACAAATGGTCCCCAGACGCTGTGGTAGGCAGAGCCAGATTGATCTTTGATAAATCGGAAATGGTGTGTACAAAAACCTTATACAAATACATTGATCAGCGGTTACTTAAGGTTCGTAATATAGACTTAATGCTTAAACTTCATCGGAAACCTAAGAAGTCTGTCAGTCGAGTTAACAAGCGCATTCTTGGTGAAAATATCGACAGCCGGCCTAAAATAGTCGAAGACCGAAAAGAATTTGGCCATTGGGAAATCGATACTGTCATGGGCAAAAAAACCAGAGACAAGGCATTATTAACCCTTACTGAAAGAAAATCTCGGCAACATTTGATCCTTCCTTTGGCATCAAAGTGTAGTGAAGCTGTAGATAATGCCATAAAAGAGCTAAAAATTAAATTTGGAGCATTATTTGTTCATGTGTTTAAAAGTATTACCGCAGACAATGGCTCTGAGTTTTCTGCCTTAAACAACCAGGGCATAAATGTCTATTATGCTCACCCGTATTCTGCTTGGGAACGAGGTACAAATGAACGCCATAATGGTTTAATCAGGAGATTTATTCCCAAAGGAAAAGCAATAAAAGACTTAACCCAATCTCAAATAGAGCGGGTACAAAACTGGTGTAATAGTCTTCCTAGAAAGATCCTTGGATATCGAACGCCTGAAGAAATCTTTACTTATGAAGTCCAGCAAATAAAAACTATGCTAATTGCTAAGCATCTTACAAGATAACTTTTGGGGACTCTGTCCCAAAGCCCCTGCCCTCGCCGGTAGGCAACCGGTCTTTTTATAAAGACCGGTAACAAAAGGGTATTAGTGCTAGAGGTTGTCAAGGGTATAATGAACTCCGCTTCGCTCCGCCCTTGACAACCACATGTAATTACTTTCTAATATCATACGGTTTCAAAATTTGTTGCATTTAATATTGCAATTTAGAAATATTATATTACTCCAGTAATCGGTGCTTCCTAGGAAGTATGACATTTTCACATATATTTGGTAAAATGAGATTGCAAAAATTTAAATAAGTAGGGGGTTATCTCATGAAGCTCTTTCAAGAAAAAGGAGAAAAGAATACCTCGGAAACAGTAACCTGTGCGGTGGCAAGAGCTAAAGAGCTGGGAATACGGCACGCAGTTGTCGCTTCTTGTACCGGAAAAACAGCGAAAATGCTATTGGGTACCGGATTAAATATTGTTTGTGTTACCCACCAAGCCGGCTTCAAAAATCCTGGAGAAAATGAAATGTCAGAGGAAACTCGCCTGTTTCTTCAAAAAGAAGGAGTAAAGGTTTTAACCACAACCCACCTTCTGGCCGGAGTGGACAGGGCTTTGCGGTTTAAATTTCAAGGCGTATATCCCGCCGAGATCATTGCTTCTACCTTACGTATGTTCGGACAAGGTATTAAGGTATGTGTTGAAGTAGCAGTAATGGCCCTTGATGCCGGATTGATTCCGTATGGGGAGGAGATTGTTTCTATAGGCGGCACAGGAACAGGTGCCGATGCCTCCCTAGTACTGGTTCCGGCTCATTCTCAATATATTTTTGACACCAAAATTAAAGAAATTATTTGCATGCCCCGGGCATGACAGGGGACGGTTCTCTGACACGCTAAAAATAAAAAAGCAAACCTTCTTCCCATAGGAAACTCTCCATTGTGTAGTCCTAAGTTTTTGTTACTTTTCAAGTGTCTACTTAAAGGGAAGCATGTCAATAAACGAGAAGAAGGTTTGTTTTTTTACTCTTCAATATTCGATAGAATCACTTCTTCCAGTCCCACATTTTCCAAACATCACCGCTCCATTGGTTTCTTTATATGTTTTGAAAAAAGCCCTTAGTTTTAATCCGGCCCACAATAATTTCCTCCAAAACAACTCTTTTTCTTAATTGTCCTGGATAAATAAAAAACTTATTCGCCTTGCATATGGTTGTTTTCTGTTACCAGATGATCCAGTATTAATACTGTAAGTGACCCTACGACAAAACCGTTCCCCAGAATGGGTCTCAAGTTAGCAGGAAACATAGCAGTTACTTCCGGTGGGAGAAAAGAGATAATAATCCCAAGGATTAAAGGTAAACCTATAACCAACCCGCCTTCAAAAGTAATATTCTTAACTTTACGAAATGCCATCATTAAACCGGCAACAATTTGTGTTGACATTATATAAAGAAGCACACTCCCGATCACCGCTCCGGGGATATTCCCCATAAAGGCAATTGCCTTTTGAGAAAATGAAATTAGTATTAAACCAACCGCCGCAGGAATGAGGGTGAAGCGGGAAGCACAGCCGGTAGCAGCAATAACCCCGGGACTAAAAGAAAAATTCACCATTCCAATCACCCCAAACAGCCCGGATAAAACATTAGTCAAACCGGTAAAACAAATTCCCCGGGAAAGGCGTTTCTGCATCTTATCTGATTGTAACATTTCACCCACTGCTTGAATCGACCCCATATCATTAATCAACAAAGCTAAAAAACAAAAAAGGAATGCCACCAATACCCCTGGATCAAGAGAGTAATTAAAATCTCCCGCGGCCAAAAAACCAGAAAATACTTTTAAGCTGCCGCCCTCCGGTATGTAAAATTCAAGAGGGGAAATTAGATAATAAACAACACTCCCCGCCAGTACCAGCCAAATAATTAATGTTGACTTCCAGAATGGAGGGAGATAGCAATTAGCTATAAAAGCACAAAAAACTATACCTAAAGCAAAGCAAATATTTAATACCGGATATTGCACTTCCGGTCCGGCAATAAGACTTAAAATAGTCGGCGTGAGAGTAAATGCAATGAGCAAGAGAATTGTTACCACCACACGAGGTGTAAATAATTTAATCAAAGGGGCAAAAAGACCGGTTGCAGCCAGGATAAAAAGAATTATACCCCCAAGTAAAATTGAGGTATACACAGCATGGATATTAGAACCTTGAGCTGCCACAATACCAACCAACAATACAGCAGCAGGCCCAATCACCAAAGGTAGGCGATGACCCCAAAAAACCTGGCAGAAAAGGGAAATACCTACTAAAAAAGATACTTTTTGCAGATAAATAACCTGCTCAATCAAACTATTAAACTGTAGCTCTGATACCACCTTCCCAATGATCATAATTGCAGGAAATGTTATAGCCAGCCACTGAAGCCCAAAGAACATTAATTCCCCAAAAGGAGGCTTATCTTCCAAACCGTATTTTAATCCCATGCGCGACACAAGCAACTTCCTTTCTGTCAGTAAAAAGTTCCCAAAGCCTATTTAGGAACAATCCAGCTTTGATTTCGTCTAACAACATCAGTAGATATTTTATCATAAATTGAAAGATTGATGTTAATTATGATTGATTTAAAAAAATTATCAGCTAAATTTCTCCTTTCTATGACTCTTTTTATCTTGATTTTTGCTCCAATCGGAGCAAGCGCCGACAGAACAGACAGTGTCCAAGTTTTAATAGACGGACAGAAAATATCCTTTGATGTCCCGCCCCGCATAGAAAACGGCCGGGTGTTGGTACCTTTTCGGGCAGTCTTTACACCCCTTGGTGGAAAAGTAAGCTGGAAGGCAGAAAAGAAATTAGTGGTCGCCAGATACGGACTGATGGACCTGCGTTTATATATCGGTGATACCACCGCTCGGCTGGGTAATAAAAATATTAATATGGATGTTCCAGCAAAAATTATCCAAGGACGCACATTGGTGCCGCTTCGCTTTATAAGTGAAAATTTATTCTCAGCCCATGTTCATTGGGACAGCAAAAACAAGACGGTTTCCATATCCTCAGCCCAAGAAAAGGATCTAAGACCGTTAACCGCCGCTTTTCAATCAACTATATCCGGGAAAAAGCCGGGAGATATTATTGATATCAGCCATCTGGAAATTATGAACATTCCGGAAATAATCCCCCAATGGACATCTCATCCCCAATACCCGGTAACCCTGTTGTTTTCCGATTCCCCGGAATATGTGGATCTCCCGGGTGTGACTTACAGGGGTAAAGCTCAGGGAGAAATTCGCCTGGTTTATTATCATATTCCTCGGCTGACCGCTCCCAGCCGTATGGCTTTGGTGGCATATAATCCTGGAAAAGAAACGGCTCAAATAAATATCAAACGTCAGGTAAGCGGGGATAGCAAAGCTAACCGCAAGATGTGGCAGGACCTGGGGGCCGATGTCACCTTGGATTATCTTAATCAGGGATTGGTTTCGGATCCAATTGTCTACCCCATTCCGGCAGGCTCCCATCTTCTAATAAACCCTGGGTCAGATTATTACCGTACCGGGGAACTGATGTATGGAATTACGGATCTTTTTTCCGACCGGGAACTGGAATTTAGTTTTATACTTCTCCCGCAAACTGAAATGGACGAAGTTTTTACAAAAGCAAAAGATCCTGTACTTCCTGCAGACGGCCGCCATGACCGGGGTACTTTCCCCGGCGGTGATCGTTTACTTGAAATAACCCTGGGACTTAATCTTAACGGTTTCCTTATCGGTGACGGTTTTTCAGACCCAGCTCTCGTTGGCAAAGATCAGGCTACCGGACTTAGCGCTCAATTATTAGGAAACTACGGCGTGCATTATCGCATGAAAGCTTCTTTTGACGCCTCGGCGGCAATACTTTTGATACCTTTAGGTGGAGATATTTTCAGCGGGGGAATCGCCGCATCTGAGGAATTGTTTTCCCTAAATAAAGTATCCACATTCAGAACGGCCCTATATTTAGGAGAGTATCATAAAGGTGATCAGGCGGAATGGAGCTTCATGCCTCCCGCCGGTTCAAGTCTGCCTGTACTGATCATTTCCGTTCCCAAGACTTAACCGGAGGGAAACCATAAAATGTAAACCTATTAAGGAAATATAGTCCGTAACAAATAAATACTGCTAACCCACAAGCAATAAAACCCCAGTAAATACCAAGTTGGTTAGCAATAGCCCCGGAAAAAAGGTTGCCCAGAGGGGATGTTCCCACCAAAACCAGATTATACAAGCTTAATACTCTCCCAATATAGTCCGAGGGAGAATATAGTTGCAAAGCAGTACTGGCTGTTGAAGAAAAAGACACATAAAAAAAACCTGTTAAGACCAATGCAATATAAATTAAAAAATTTTTCCGGCACATACCAATGAGAATAAGAAGTGCACCCATTATAAGAGGTGCTTTAAAAAGGAAAAGTTGGCGCGGACCGTTTTTGCTGCTGGCTGCAATAGTAAAAGCCCCTAAAAAAGTACCTATTCCCACCATGGACATTAACAGGCCAAATCCAACTTCTTTTTGTTCAACTATTTCGCTGGCTAAAACCGGCAACAATACGCTGTAATTGATTGCAAAGGTTCCTGTCACGGCTAATACAAAAAGAATATCCCGAATATGGCAATTTTTTAATGCATAAACGATACCGTCTTTTACATCGGTTATAACGGTATGAGTAGAGGGAGGATTTTTTTCCACAGATCTGGTTTTTATAAAAAAAAGGCTGGCTACTACGATGAGAAAAGTAGCACTGTTAATTAAATAACAAATACCAATGCCCAAACCTGCCATGACAAAACCGGCCAAAGCCGGACCTACGATCCGAGCAAAGTTAAATGCGGTGGAATAAAGAGCAACAGCGTTCATTAAATCTTCTTTATCAACAAGCTCATTGATAAAAACATGCCTAAGAGGTAAATTTATTACATTAACCGTTCCCATAAGAAAAGCGATAACTAAGATATGCCAATAGCAAATTTGATTAGTGTAAATCAACAAAAACATAGTAAAAGGAAGCAATGCCGCTATAGTTTGATTAAGCATAAAAAGCCGTTTCTTAGGGAACCGGTCAATTAACACCCCAGCGAAAACAGAAAAGAGAAACAATGGCAAAAATTGCACTGAGCTTACGATTCCCAGTAAAAGGGGAGAATCTGTCATGCTGTAAGCCAGCCACGGTTGTGCTACATTTTGCATCCAAATTCCGATAGACGAAACACTCATGGCCAACCAATAGATCCTATAATTTGGATTTCTTAATGTGAAAAAAGGATTATTTAATTGTTGAAAAAAAACTTGAAATGGCATCTTATTCGCTTCCGTTCAGTATACTCAACTCCAGAAAGAATTTTGGCACTCAGGCATTGAGGCATATTTATACATACAACCAACATGCCTTTTACAATGCACACATCCGCCGTGGCAAACAGGTAAACTTCCTTGATCCCCGCTAAGGGGTGCACCTTTAATCGCTTGTACCTGTTTCCAGCTTTCCATAATCGCTTCCTCTTCGCCATATAAAACAAAAGTTCTGCTGCCTTCCCCATTGCCAATGCCACTGCCCGCTATAACTACCGCTTCCACCCCGAACAAAATTTCGAAAGCTTTGATCTCCGTGATAATCGGTCCATATAGATTGTACAAGCCAATAGCTGCCCCCATGGCCATGTCAATACTGGTCCTTCCGCTATGGGCCATAGCTGAGCCTAAATCAGGAATCAACTTGTTCAAACCGCATAAAATTAGCATGGGCACACCTTGCATATATGCACTATGCAAGGCAAAACCCCGACTTCCTCCCCCCATGGCGGCAAACGCCAAAGCTGCCCGTCCTTGAGTATCTATGGCATT
>DUPU01000086.1 GCA_012838175.1 Clostridia bacterium | reverse complement strand
TATCATTAAAAAAGGCTACCCAACCGGCTGATGAATTACATCAGTACGGACATGGAAAAATTGAAAATATCTCCGGGGTAATAGAGGCTTTGCTTATTCTAATTGCTGCCCTTTGGATTATCCTGGAGGCGGTAAAAAGGCTTATGTATGGGGGGCAAGTGGAATCTATCGGTTTAGGAATCGGAATCATGGGATTTGCTTCTTTAATTAACTTTTTTCTGTCCCGCTACCTGTTTCGCGTTGCCAAGGAGACTGATTCCATCGCTTTAAAAGCCGACGCCCTGCACTTGTCTACTGATGTCCTGACCTCATTAGGTGTCATGGCAGGCCTGATTTTAATAGAAATCACCCATATTCAAATTTTGGACCCTATTTTTGCCATACTTATTGCCCTGTTAATCATTAAAGCTTCCTATGATCTTACAAAAGAGGCATTTTCTCCTCTTCTGGACACCAGACTGCCCATAGAAGAAGAAAAAGATATTATCAATATTATTTGCCGCTACCAAGACGGTTTTTTAGAGTACCATAAGCTTCGTTCCAGAAAATCCGGTTCAGAAAGGCATATTGATCTCCATTTGGTTGTGCCCGGAGAAAAGCCGATAAATGAAGTTCACCAAATGTGTGACCAGATAGAAAAAGAAATTAAAAACCGTTTTTCCACCTGCCAAGTTTTGATTCATGCTGAGCCCTGCAATAACAAATGTGAGGAATGTTCCTTCCGTATACATTGTACAAAATAACCGCAAAAGACTGTTTAGCTATTTCCGGTGGGCTAAATTATTGGCTAAAACAGCATACTCTCTTAGGCTTAGAGTCTCCCCTCTCCTTTTAGGTTCTATTCCGCTGTCTATTAGAACCTGATGCCACTCTTCCTTCCTTAAAGCAAACCCGGAATTATTCAAGGAATTAAGCAGTGTTTTTCGTCTTTGACCAAAAGCAGCCTTTACCAGAGAAAAAAATACCCTCTCATCAAATACCTCTACGGCAGGATGTTCTCTTTTTTCCAGCTTGATAATGGCAGATTCCACCTCCGGACGAGGATAAAACACAGTAGGGGGAACAACCTTTATCAAGGTAGGATGACAAAAGTATTGTACTCCGATGGATAAAGCCCCATAATCTTTAGTCCCCGGAACGGCCAACATTCTAAGGGCTACTTCCTTCTGCACCATTAAGATCAAAGCTGAGAAATTAAATCTCTCTTCCAACAGGCGCATAACGATAGGGGTAGTAATGTAATAAGGCAAATTAGCCACTATTTTATAAGGCAAATTATAATTATTTCCTGTTTTATCCGTGACCAGTTGATCAAAATCCATTTTAAGGGCATCCCCGTAAACTACATTAATATTGTCTTTTCCTTTAAATATTTCCTTTAAAACATCAATTAGATTCCGGTCAATTTCCACCGCAATTACCAAGCCGGCTTTTTCAGCTAAGGCCTGAGTTAATGCGCCAATTCCCGGACCTATTTCAACTACTACTTGGTTTTTTTGAAGGTCGGAGGCTTCAATAATTTTATCAATAAATTTTGGTTCAATTAAAAAATTCTGCCCCAAACTTTTATGAATACGAATTTTGTATTTATTTATAATTTCTCTGGTCATACCGGGAGTGGCAATCCTTTTCATCATATCCTCCTGTCATTCTGACGTAAGTCAAATGCCCTATATTACTAACACTCATAGAATATGTATTTAGCCTAAAAAATACTTAAGAAGAAAACCCTTGAAACTAATAGTCCCAAGGGTTAGACACTTTTATTTAAGTATATACACCTTAACCGTTCTTCGGCCCCAACGCAGGCATTCCCTTTCTGTTTCCATAAATACATCAATGGAATTACCTTTTATGGAACTCCCGGTATCTTCTGCCCGGCCAAACCCGTATCCTTCAACATAAAGCTTGCTCCCTAAGGGGATAACTGCAGGATCTACCGCTACAGTACCCACCTTTGGATTTGTCCCGGTGCTGGTGCGAGAACCGGTATGGGTATAAGCACTGGCTCTTGCCTCCAATGCCCGGGAAAACTCAAAACGCTGTCCTCCTCGGGAAGCATACTGCAATACTCCGTAAGAAACCACTTGAGTTACCGGCTCTTTAACTGTCTTTACAGCAACAACTTCTTCGCTAATCTTTTCCCCGTCTTTGTATGTAATCTTAATGGTTTCTTCCTTAAGCCCTTCTTTTCCCCTCTGCAGAATACGGCGAATACCCCGTTCCAAAGTAGAATCTTCCTTTTGTTCTACCCGATAGGCAATAGGTTTTGTTTTTGTAATAAACTCTTCAGTAATTCTGCTCACCACAATGCGGGAGGTATCTTTACCCGCTACAGTAGACAGATCCGGTTCCACCAGATCTTTTTCTCCTAAAAGGATCTGGGCCTCAGCCAGTATCTTTTCCACTGTTTCAGGGGTGGTCCTAATTACAGCCTCTTTGCCGTCTGCTATTACAGATATATCGAAAGCTCTGGTGATTTTTATAACCTGGCCTTCTTCAAGTTTTGCAGATAAATCAGGATAAACTAGATCTTTAGGATAGATTTCAATGTTGTTTTCCTCTAAAACACCGGCGACATCGGATTTTAATGTTTTAACATCAGTTGGTGTCCCATCAATAATTATGGTTACTTCTTTTTCAATTATCAAATATGCCGAGTAGCAAAATATCACCAACAACACGGATAAAAACAAAGGTAAGATTTTAACTAACCATCGAGGACGACCCGGTCGCGCATCTGCGTTGTTCATGGTTCTCTCCTCCGTTAGCCTCTAATATTTCTTAAGAGGCATAAATATTTTACCTTGTTTCCGGCGAGATGTCAAACTAAATATCCAGATTTTTACTTTTCTATTATTTTATGCTAGTATATTCTATGCGGTACAGGACAAGATTATTATTATAATTTATAGACAGCTAAAGCATTTTGGGTTGTAGCATCCGCCAGCTGCTCCAGGGAAATATTCCTTAAGGCGGCAATTTTTTCAGCGACCAGCCGCACCCGGGACGGCTCATTTCTTTTTCCCCGGAAAGGATGGGGGGAGAGATAAGGACAATCAGTTTCCACCAACAGCCGATCTAAAGGAACCAGTTTGGCAATTTCCAGAAGCCGATTGGCATTATGATAAGTAACCGGTCCGGCCAGGGAAATATGAAAACCTAAGGACATACAGCGGCGGGCCATCTCCCAACTGCCGGAAAAACAGTGAAGAATTCCACCGTTTATTCCCGCCTTTTCTTTCATTAATATCTTCATGGTATCCTCATGGGCATCCCGATCATGGATTACAATCGGTTTTTTTATCTCTTGAGCCAGTCTGATTTGCTTAATAAACGCTTCTTGTTGTATGTCCCGGGGAGAAAGGTTTCGATAATAGTCCAGACCGATTTCCCCAATGGCCACAACTTCCGGTTCCCGGGCCAAAACTTTCAGCTTATATAAAATTTCTTCGTCTAAAGTAGACGCATCATGGGGATGAATGCCAATTACGGCATAAATCCCCTTGTATTTCTTTGCGATTTTCAAAGCTTCAAGAGAAGATGGGAAATCAAAGCCCACCACAGCAATTCTCGTTACCCCTGCATCCTTCGCCCGGTTAATAACCTCCGGCAGATCGTCAATAAATTGTTTATCGTTTAAATGTGCGTGAGTATCAAAAAGCATCATAACACCTGCCTATTTCACCCTTCCGCCGGGTGTAATATCATCAACGGTAATGACCTCCAATTTTTCCCCATGGGAAGCGGCCAGGATCATTCCTTTGGATTCAATGCCCCTTAGCTTGGCAGGCTTCAGGTTGGCCACTAAAATCACCTTTTTTCCTACCATGTCTTCCGGCCGATAATGCTTGGCAATACCGGACACTACGGTGCGTACTTCGTCTCCCAATTTAACACTCAGCTTTAATAGCCTGTCAGCTTTTTCTACCTTCTCACAGGCCAATACCTCCGCCACCCGCAGGTCAATTTTAGCAAAATCGTCTATGGATATTTCCGGCAAAATAGCCTCGAAGGACTCAGCATTTAAATTATTGGTTTGCTCTTTTTTCTTATCATCCTCGGGTACCCCTTTTCCCGGTTTCTCCTCCTGAAGTTCCAGTTCTTTTAAGTCAATACGGGGAAAGATAGGCTCTCCTCGATTAATCTGAGTATGGGCGGGAAATTGCCCCCAGGACAAACTGTCCCAGCCCTGGATATCTTTTCGGTCACTAATGCCCAGCTGGCTCCATACCTTTTCCGGTATGGTGGGCATGAAAGGAGTACATAATATCGTTGTTAAGCGCAGAACTTCCACCATATTGTATAAAACCGTGGCCAGTTTCTCTTTGCCCTCCGGATCTTTATTCAAGCTCCATGGCTGCGCATCATCAATGTATTTATTCGCCTTATTCACTACTTTCCAAATCTCCGCCAAGGCATTGCTGAACTCCAATTTATCCATCAATTCTTCTACCTTTGCAGGCAGAGCTTTGGCCATATCAATCAGCTCCCCGTCAAACCGGGTGCCTTCGCCCGGTGGAGCAACAATACCCCCCAGGAACTTATTGATCATAGCGGTTGTCCGACTTAAAAGATTGCCGAAATCATTGGCCAAATCGATATTAATCCGGTTAACTAAAGCTTCTTCCGAATAATACCCGTCCTGCCCGAAAGGCACTTCCCTTAACAGGTAATAGCGAATGGCATCTACCCCGTATTTATCAATTAAAACCAGCGGGTCAATCACATTTCCTTTAGATTTGGACATTTTACCTTCCGCCAGCAATACCCATCCGTGACCGAAAACCTTTTTCGGGATTTCAATTCCTGCCGCCATCAGAATAATCGGCCAAATAATGGTATGGAAGCGCATGATATCCTTCCCAACCAAATGGACATCCGCAGGCCAAAATTTTTGAAATAAGGAATCATTTTCTGTACCATAACCCAATGCGGAAATATAATTGGTTAAAGCATCAAACCATACATAAATCACATGCTTATCATTTATGGGTACGGGTATACCCCAAGAAAAAGTGGTTCTGGAGACGCATAAATCTTCCAAACCCTGTTTAACAAAATTGATCATCTCATTTCTTCTGGTCTGGGGTTGGATAAAATCCGGATGATCTTCCATGTACTGAAGCCAGCGATCCGCATATTTACTCATCTTAAAGAAATAACTTTCTTCTTTTACCAGTTCCACCGGCCTTCCACAGTCAGGGCAGGTTTGGTTTTCCGCCAACTGACGTTCCGTAAAAAAGGTCTCACAGGGAGTACAATACCAACCTTCATACTCTGACTTATATATATCGCCGTTATCATATATTTTTTTGAAAATCTTTTGTACTACCTTTTTGTGTCTATCTTCGCTGGTACGAATGAAATCGTCATGAGTAATGAGCATCTTATCCCACAAATGCCTAATTCCCGCAACAATATCATCCACAAATTCCAGGGGTTCTTTACCCTCTGACTTTGCTTTCCGTTCAATTTTTTGCCCATGTTCATCCGTCCCGGTTAAAAACCAAACATCATAACCCTGCATCCTCTTGTATCGGGCTAAAGCATCTGCTGCCACGGTGGTATAGGCATGGCCGATATGCAAATTCCCGCTGGGATAGTATATTGGTGTGGTAATATAATAGCTTTTTTTAGTCATAAAATTCCCTCCTGTTAAATTAAACTATCTTTTCCTTATTTTTTAAAAATTAATAAAGAAACCTTCATCCACAAGGGACGAAGGTTTTCGTGTTACCACCCTAATTCGCTTGCATCTCGCGCTGCAAACCTCAACAGGTACATTAATAATATATACCTTGGCTTTGATAACGGGTGCCCACCCGGTTAAAGCTACTGGAATAAATTATAACCATTTACCCGTTCACCCAACCGCTCCGGGGCCATCTTTGCCAGGCTGTCAATTACGGGCTTACACCTTCCCCCGCTCTCTGAAAAATGACCTGCCGGGCTACTCTTCCCCATCATGGCATTTCCTCAATATGTAATGAGTAAATTATATTTTCCATTTAATTTTTTGTCAAGTTTTACTGAATGGTTCCATTTATTGGGAGTGTAAAAAATAAAGAAGTATGTCAAAAAATGCAATATAATGCTTGCTATTATGGTAATTTTTGTTATAATTAAATTATAAGTTATAAATATTAAAATCATCGCTAAATATTAATATCCCTATAAGAATCAAAAATTTCAAAATAAGATGTTGACTTTAGCTGGAATCTTTGGTATTATTTAGGGGTAGCGAAGAATGTCGATTTTTGTAAAAGGGGAGGTGGCATTTTAAAATGATTAAATCAACGGGTATTGTTCGAAAGGTGGACGAACTGGGTAGAGTGGTACTTCCGATCGAACTGCGTAGAACCCTGGGCATTGACGAAAAAGACGCTTTGGAAATCTATGTCGACAGCGAAAAAATAATATTAAAGAAATATGAACCTGCTTGCATTTTTTGCGGCAGCGCAGAAGACGTACAGAACTTCAAAGGAAAAAACGTTTGCCGGGAATGTGCCGCTGCTATGAATTCCGCAGCAGTATAATGAATTATTTATTACTGAATAAACATAAGCTGTACTCGACAGCAAATAGAGAAAGACAGGTTATCTTTTGCCTGTCTTTCTCTGTTTAATAAATTTATTAAAGGTTAACTTCAAGGCTTGTTTTATAAACCTCATTTTTAGAAATCTTATACCTCCCGGCTACCTCTTTTACAGCTTCTTTTTTCGTCATGCCCGCTGCTATCAGTCTAAGCAGCTCTGCTTTTATCTCCTCGGTTTCCGGCACCTCTTTCTTTGCATCAGTTGCTCCCGCTAAAACCAGGGTAAACTCTCCTTTTGGGGAATGCTCTTGAAAATAGCTCCGAACCTCTCCTAACGAACCCCGAATTACCTCCTCATACCTTTTGGTCATCTCCCGAGCAACTGCAACCTGCCGATCACCTAAATACTCCGACAATTCCTGCAGGGTGTCCTTGATCCTGACAGGCGATTCAAAAAGTATCATGGTACGCGTCTCCGTCTTTAGCAAATCCAGGCGCCGTCGTCTTTCTTTTTTATCCCGGGGCAGAAAGCCTTCAAATACGAAACGGGAGGTAGGAAGAGCAGAAACCGTCAGAGCAGCCAAGGAAGCACTGGGGCCAGGTATAGGGCATACCTTAATTCCGGCTGATACCGCTTCCCGTACAATGTCCTCCCCCGGATCGGAAATGCCCGGCATTCCGGCGTCAGAAACAAGAGCTACCGTCTTTCCTTGCTGCAACAAAGAAATAATGTATTCGCCCTTGACTTTCTTATTATGCTCAAAATAACTGGTGAGGGAAGTATGAATATTAAAGTGGCTCAAGAGCTTCCTGGTGTGCCTGGTATCTTCCGCTGCAATTAAATCCACTTCTTTTAAAACTTTTAAGGCACGTAAAGAAATATCCTCTAAATTTCCAATTGGTGTCCCAACCAGATATAATGTACCTTGTTCCATTTTCCTTTACCATTCTTCCGATAAAAATTTTCCGGCAAAAATAGCCTTCATTTCTTTTGAATGAATCCCGGTTTTTTCATAAACATAGAGAGGAGGGAGAATCTGTACATCCTTTTTTCCGTTTTTTATTCCCTCTACCAATATTAAATTAGGTTCCTTTTCCGGTACCGGGTGTACAAATCTCACCCGCTTCGGTTCCAATCTATAATTCCTCATTAAATAGAAAATATCCACCAAGCGTTGGGGACGATGCACCACGGCGAATCTTCCCTCGGAATTTAAAAGAAGAGAGGCTTCCCGAACCACATCTTCCAAAGTACAGAATATTTCCGTCCGAGCAGCGGCTTTAACAGAAGAAGGACTGATTTTACCCGAGCCTACCAGGGCATAGGGAGGATTACTCACCACCAAATCGAATTTTCCTTTGCCCAAAATGGTATTGGCAGTTTTAATATCTCCTACCTTAATAAAAATCTGGTCTGACAATTTGTTTAAAGCCACACTTCTTTGGGCCATATCCGCCACTTCCGGTTTGATTTCCAAGCCGATAATATTTGTTTTCTTATTCCGGGCGCGGGCGCTTAGCAATAACGGAATTACCCCCGTACCTGTCCCTAAATCCACTACTAAATCATCTGAACGCAAGGTGGCGAATCCGGCTAATAGGACGGCATCCAAAGAAAAACAAAACCAATGGGGATTTTGGATAATTTTTAAATTGCGCCAAAGGAGATCATCAATCCTCTCCTCATCCAGAAGCATAAATTTTAAACCTCCCCATGTTCTTTGTTTTCCTTGCTTAAAAAACTCATACAAAAAAGACAGTCTTCCTTACGTGCCCGGGCAAAATGCACCGGACAGACATGATAACCTTCATCATATAAACGCACCAGGTTTTCAAAACCTTCCCCTTGAATTTTTTCCGCATATAACCTGGCCCGCAAATATTCATTTTGCTCTTCCAGTTGATGGACATGGCGCCGTAAAGTCTGGATTTCCGCCAGAATTTCCTCTACTTTTTCCTCCATTTCCCGGAGGGCTTGACTTAATTCCACCTCCATCACTCCTTGTACAAATCAATGTCGCCGATTTCCTCATCGATAAAATCTTCTTCCTCATCAACTACCTTTGTGTCATAATCATCGCTTTCAAATTTCAAACAGCACATTAACCTTCCGCAGATGCCTGATATCTTCGTAGGATTTAAGGAAAGGTTTTGCTGCTTGGCCATCCTGATAGAAACAGGCTGAAAGTCACCTAATATAGTATGGCAGCAAAGAATTCTACCACAGGAACCCAGTCCTCCCAGCATTTTTGCTTCATCCCGTACTCCAATTTGCCTTAATTCAATGCGGGTACGAAAAACTGCCGCCAAATCTTTCACCAAATCCCGAAAGTCAACCCGACCCTCCGCAGTAAAGAAGAATATAATTTTGCTTACATCAAAAGTATATTCCACATCCACCAGTTTCATCGGCAGATTATGCTCCTGAATCTTTTGCTGGCAGATCTTAAAAGCTTCCTTTTCCCGTTTTTTATTCTCATCATGAACATTCTTATCCTGCTCTGTAGCCTTTCGCACCACATTTTTCAGGGGAGAAACCACTTCTTCCGGGGAAACCATTTTCGGGGCGACAACAACCGTCCCGTATTCCAGCCCGCGGGCTGTTTCGACTACAACATGATCACCGGTAGTTAAAACCAGTTCTCCGGGGCTGAAATAATAAATTTTTCCTGCCTTTTTAAATCTTACTCCTACAACTTTCTCCATTTTACTCCTCCCAACTTAACCGCAAATCCGATACAAGCGAATAAACATTACATCCAATACCAATCTGAGGTTAGCATTTTGTCCTAATAATTTCTGACTCCGCTCCACTTCCTGTGCCGCTAATAAAGCCGCATCCGCAGTTAAGGGACTGTTTAAAAGCATATCCCACTTATTTTTATTTTCAACCAAAGCCGGTTTAT
Source organism: Clostridia bacterium (assembly GCA_012838175.1). Classification (GTDB taxonomy): domain Bacteria; phylum Bacillota; class Dehalobacteriia; order Dehalobacteriales; family Dehalobacteriaceae; genus DUPU01. Next base: position 1,543 of record DUPU01000086.1, on the reverse strand, counting down.
TTGTGAGTTTGGCGACAGCCACATCTCTAAACCAAATTAAAATAGCTTCCAAAAATTTTTTTACATTTTCCCGGTTTTTTTCCCAGGATTCTGATATTTTCAACAATTCACAATAGTCCCCTTGGGGAAGGTTCTGCACCAGGTCAATGGCTTGCTCAATTTCTACTTCACTTCCCTCCACTGCTTCCCCTTCCTCTGGCCCGAATTTTATCACCTGGCACCGGGAAAGCACCGTAGGTAAAATATTATCTCCGTTTTCCCCAGTAAGGATAAACATTGTCTGCTCCGGGGGTTCTTCCAGGATTTTTAACATGCTGTTTGCTGCCGCAACCGTCATTAAATCCGCCCCCCTTAGTATCAGCACCTTATATTTGGCCTCATAATGCTTATAACTTAATTTTTTCTGCAGTTCTCTCCCCTGTTCGATTTTAAAGCTGGTGCCTTCGGGATCGGTAATAATCACATCCGGATGATTGCCATGGCTGATTTTTCTGCAGCTTAAGCATACCTGGCACCCTCTGCCATCCACAGGGGATATGCAATTTACCGCCTGGGCAAAGCTCAAGGCATTTTCCATGGTTTTATCCTTAGGCCCCAGAAATAAATAGGCATGGCCCAATAAACCGGATTTTACGGTTTGTTGTAATTGTAAAATCATCTTCCCACCAACTTAATTTGCAATCCTCAAAAATATCTAAAAATTAAGGAGAATTTTTATCGTCTAAAATTAGTTTTACCTTTTCGTATACATCATCATGTATTTCCTCAATAGTTCTTAGTCGTTTGCCGTCAACACAAGAAATCTTAGACCATTTGTATTTATCAGCCACATACAAAGAATTTTCGTATGAGCTTTTTAGATAATCCCTATTCCTTTCATGTATATCCTTTTCCCTTTTTCCGGTAATCTTATTCTCTCGTTCCGCCATAAGCAGGATGCTGAACTCAATAGGCATGTCTAAGAAAATCACCCCGTCAGGTACAGGAAGCTTATAAATAGAAAATTCCAGGTCCCACAACCAGTCTAAATATTTATCCTTTTCCTTGCCTTTTAGTTTTGCTCCCTGATGTACCATATTTGAGGTAGTATAACGGTCAGCTAAGATTATCCCCCCCCTGTGATAAAAATCTTCCCATTCCGTCTTATAGGAAGCATATCTATCCACTGCATAAAAAGTGGATGAAATATAGGGATCTACCTCGCCCGGGTCCTGGCCAAAATCACCCTTTAGATACATTTTGACCAAAGCGGAGGAAGGGCTTTGATAATTGGGAAACTCTACTTTCTTCACCGGATAGCCTTCTTCCTTCAACTTTTCATACAACAAACGGGTTTGGGTGGCCTTGCCGCTGCTGTCTGTGCCACTTTCAATAATGATTAATTTCCCTTTCATATATATATCTCCTCGATATGGATTGGTAATCTGTTTTCTTTAGTCAATAACACGCAAGGTATTCACTGATAAATCCTTTGGTCCTTGAATATGACCACCGTTGGTTTTTATTTCCAACACCTTTTTTATTATTTCCCGGGTGATTATTT
>DUPU01000085.1 GCA_012838175.1 Clostridia bacterium | reverse complement strand
ACTTGGGGATCAAAATCTTTAAATCCTTTAACTAATGGGGCTACGCTCCGGGTCATCCGACTGCAATTTACCACCAGAACCACCGGAGCTTTAATAATCTTGGCAATCTGAGCGGTGCTGCCACTGCCGTCCAAATCCAAGCCGTCAAACATACCCATTGCTCCTTCAATTACGGCAATATCAGCATTTCTACCCGCCTGAAACACAGAGTCCCGAATTGTCTCATCATCCATAAGAAAGCAATCCAAATTCCGACAAAAGCGGCCGGAAACCCGAGACAGCCAGCTAGGATCAATAAAATCAGGTCCCTTTTTAAAGGGCTGAACAGTTAATCCCCTATTTACCAATGCCCCAATGAGCCCAATAGTGACAGTTGTTTTACCTGACTGACCGTGGGGGGCGGAAATAACGATGCGAGGAACATTTGTTCCGATATTCATAGTAACTCACCCTGTCTATTATCCTAATCCAAATCTATTAATCCCGGTAAAGCCGAAATACCGCCCTGTAAGAAAAATGTCTCTTGATACCCTTTTCCTTGCAAGAAACAAGCTGCTTCATAAGCTCTCACTCCCAAAGGACATACAGTCACAATTCTTCTCTTAGTAGACAATTCACCATATCTTTCTCTTAATTCAGACAAAGGAATGTTAACAACAAATCCTTTAATTGGCCGTTGTTTCGCCTCGACACGGGTCCGCACATCCAATAAGGTCACATCTTCTTTTTCTGCCAGCATGCACTGTAATTCCCGAGGAGATATACCTTTAACCAAACCCTGCTTCAAATTATTTAAAGCATTGGCTCCGTGAATACTTAAATCCAGTGGGGTAGCAAAAGGTGGAGCGTATCCTAAATCAAACTTGGAAATCTGGTCCAAGTCGGCACCTAATTGGATAGCCACCGCATAGACATCCAACCGCTTAATCACCTCAGCCATTCCGGCAACCTGGGCTCCCAACAATCTACCTGTTTCTTTATGAGCAATAAGTTTAACAATACCTTTTCCATGCATCGGATGGTAATGGGCCGTATCATGACCGGAAACAATGGTTGTAACCACCGGATAACCCAATTTAACTGCTTCTTTTTCCGTTAACCCAGTCTTACCGGCATTATATTCCCCTACTTGAATGGCTGAAGTGCCCAATATCCCAGGGAACGTTTCTTTTAAACCCGCTAAATTACTGCCGATAACCCGACCGTGTTTATTTGAGGTTGAAGCCAGGGGAACATATACCGGCCGTCCTGTTACCAAATGAATATTCTCTACACAGTCACCGCCGGCATAAATTGCGGGATCACTGGTCTGCAAGTATTGATTTACTTTAATGGCTCCGGTCTCTCCAATCGCTAAGCCGCATTCCCGGGCTAGCTCAACATTAGGCCTAACCCCGCAGGCCAAAATGACCATTTCTGTTTCATAAATACCTTTAACTGTGGTAAACCTCTTTACATTGTTTTGACTGTCCCCCTTTAAAGTCTTGAGACCTTCTCCCGTTAAAACCGTTACCCCGTTATCTTCCAACTCTTGTTTAATTAACGCGGCAATTTCCGGATCGAAGACGCCCGGCATTAATTGGTCCGCTTTTTCTACCAGGATTATTTCCCGGTCCCGTCCTACCAATGAAGCGGCAACCTCCACACCAATGGCACCGCCACCGATGATGGTAATTTTTTTCACGCCATCTTTCAACGAGGTCCGAATAAACTGAGCCTGCCCAGGATGATGAAGAACAGTAACCCCTTTTAAATCGATACCGGGTACATCAGGAATGATAGGATTTGCACCTACCGCCAAAACCAGCCGATCATAGGGAATTCTTTCTTCCTTTTTTTTGTCCAAGCATGACACAACAACTTCTTTCTTTTCCCGATCTATAAAACTTGCCCGTGTCTTAGTTAAAACTGACACATTTTTTTCTTTTAAAAAAAATTCTACATTTCTTTTTAATCCTGCTGCCGTTGTCATAAGACTCTCTATATCCGGCAGCATACCGGCTAAATACAAGGGAATACCACAACTCCCATAGGAAATTAACTCACCTTGTTCGATTACAGTAATCTTGGCATCAGGCATTAAGCGCCTGGCTCGAGCCGCAGCTTTCGGTCCGGCAGCAACCCCGCCGATAATCACTATCTTTCCTTGTTTCTCCATTTGTCACCCCTTCTTTCATATAAATCTTTCAAGTCATATCTAATTTTTCTCCTGTCCTCTTATTTTTTTAAGAACAAAGAACATGAGAAAAACTGGATTTGAAGCTATTATCTTTAAAAGATATTTAATTTAGTGCGGCTTTTCAGCCGCACTAAATTAAATAATTT
>DUPU01000013.1 GCA_012838175.1 Clostridia bacterium | reverse complement strand
TGCTGGTTTTAGGTGTTTTGTTGCTTGCCGGTGCCTGTGCACCTCAGCAAAAACCTTTACAGGATGCGGATCCGTCCCCCCAAAGAAATGATATTACAAGAAATGATAATTTGCCAAGAAATAATGAGATGATACCGGGACGGTTAACAGACGTCCAAGCCAGGGCAGAGAGAATTGCTGAGGCCTGTGATCAAGTCCCCGGGGTAGAGGATGCCACGGTGGTAATCTCCGGAGACACATGTTATGTGGGTTTAGATGTGGAAGGAAATTTAGATGAAGGCGAGACGGAAAGTGTGGAAAGAGCTTGCTTAAATAGAGCTTTAGCAACAGATCCTACGGTGGACAGGTGTGTCGTCACTTCCGATGCTGATACCGTAAGCAGGCTGAGAAATATTTATCAGGGCTTAAGAAGAGGAACTCCCATTTCCACCTTCGGCAATGAACTGGAAGAAATCACCCGAAGAATTCAGCCCCGAGTAAGAGAGGAATAAACAGAAGGCTGCCGGCAGATCAATCCTGATGATCCTGCCGACAGCCTTAATAAATTTAAACCAGTCTGATTTGATGATACACCTTTTTCCCTTTACGTATCATAAGTTTGCCCTGTGAAAAGTCATTTTCCCCTAATACCAGGGCAAAGTCTTCCACCCGATGATCATTGACATAGATTCCTCCTTGTTGGATCAGGCGGCGGCCTTCCCCTTTGGAAGAAATTAATCCGGCATGTAAGAGGAGACTAAGGATATCAATCCCTTGTCCTAACTGGTCTTTTTTTAGTTCTGAAAAGGGAATATTTTCAGAGTCTTGTCCACCCCCGAATAAGGCTTTTGCTCCTTGGGCGGCTTTTTTCGCTTCTTCTTCACCGTGTACCAGCTTAGTTACCTCATAGGCGAGAATTTCTTTTGCCTTATTTATTTCCGCTCCTTCCAGGGCTCCTAGTCTTCTTACTTCATCCATGGGTAGGAAGGTCAGAAGGGCCAAGCAGTTTTCCACATCCGGGTCATCCACGTTACGCCAGTATTGGTAAAAGTCAAAGGGAGAAGTTTTTTCCGCGTCCAGCCAGATAGCCCCGGCTTCTGTTTTGCCCATTTTCTTCCCTTCACTGGTGGTTAAAAGCTTAAATGTCAGGCCATAAGCATTACCTTCATCCGCCTTGCGGATTAACTCCACGCCGCCTAAGATGTTGGACCATTGATCGTTGCCTCCTAATTGCAGCTTGCAGCCGAAACGCCGATAAAGTTCCAAAAAGTCATAAGACTGCATGAGCATATAGTTAAACTCCAGGAAGGAAAGTCCTTTTTCCATGCGGTTTTTGAAGCACTCAAAGGTGAGCATGCGGTTTACGGAAAAATGCTTGCCGATATCCCGCATAAATTCCACATAATTTAATTCTAACAGCCAGTCAGCATTATTAACCATAATAGCTTTTCCTTGGCTAAAATCTATAAAACGGGAAAATTGCTTTTTAAATGAAACAGAATTTTTTTGAATTTGTTCTAAGGTGAGCATTTTTCTCATGTCTGTTCGGCCGGACGGATCGCCCACCATGGCGGTTCCTCCTCCGATTAGGGCGATAGGACGGTGTCCGGCTTGCTGCATGTGCATCATCACCATGACCTGAATAAAGTGGCCCACGTGAAGGCTGTCTGCCGTAGGGTCAAACCCTATGTAAAAGGTGACAGGTCCTTGGCCTAAAAGCTCTCTGATTTCCTCCTCGTGGGTAGCCTGCTCAACATAGCCTCGCTCAACTAAAATATCATAAACATTTTTCATTGACATAAACACTCCTTTAAAAAAATTAAAGGGTTTTCCGATCCGTAAGGACGAGGAAAACCCGTGGTACCACCTTAATTACATCATAGATTAATTTTCCATGATGTCACTTTAGTCACGATAACGGGTGACGGCGCAGTTTGAAACTGAAACTCCCAAGTGTAATTCGCTTTTTTCTGTCCGACAGCCTTGCACCCCACGGCTGTTCTCTTTTGTCACCATCAAAAGCTACTTTCTTTTTCATTGTTTTTTGATATTAAATTTTTATTCTTTTATTTATAGTTTAATCTATTAGACGTAAATTTAATCGTTCCCTAAACTTTATTTTATCATAATGAGCCGAGCTGCTTTTGTCAAGGTTGATAAAAAAGTTTTGGGAACAAAAAAAATAAATACATCGTCTATCCGTTATTGGATAACTTTGGTATGATATTAAAGGGACAAGTATAGAGGATTGAGGTGGTTTATTTGCCGCTGTTGGAGCTAAAGGAGATTACCCGTCAGTTTAAAAACGGGAACGTAGTAACCAAAGTGTTGAAAGGGATTAATTTATCCGTTGATGAACAGGAGTTTGTTTCTATAATGGGACCTTCCGGGTCGGGAAAATCCACATTGCTGAATATTATCGGGTGTTTGGACCGGCCCAGCTCAGGTACTTATTCCTTGGCAGGGGAGCAGGTGGAAAAACTTTCTGACGGTAAATTGGCGGACATTAGAAACAATTTTATCGGTTTTGTTTTTCAAAGTTTTCATTTGCTGCATGATTTGGATGCCCAGGCAAATGTGGAATTACCTTTAATCTACCGGGGGATGTCGGCCCGGTTGCGTCATAAATTGGCGGAGACGGCTTTGGATGCTGTGGGATTGGCACATCGGCGGCACCACCGGCCGTCCCAGCTTTCCGGGGGTGAACAGCAGCGGGTTGCCATTGCCCGGGCTATTGTGGGGGAACCAAAGGTGATTTTAGCTGATGAGCCAACCGGAGCTTTAGATTCCCGAACGGGAGAGAATATTATGGCTATTTTTCAAAAGTTAAACCAGGAACAGGGGATGACTATTGTCCAGGTTACTCATGATAAGGTAGTATCGGAATACGGCCATCGGGTGGTTTATTTGAAAGACGGAGAAATAGCTCAGGAAGAGATTATCGGTGAGGAGGCAAAAAATTTATGGTAACACGTATTACAATGATTGTGGTAATTTTGGTGCTGGTATTAGGGGGAGGCTTTTTTGCCTACCAGCAATTGGTTCCTCCGCCGGATGAGGCGGCCCAAGGTCCTATTTATTCCACTCAAGAGGTAACCAGGGGTGATATTGATGTAGGTGTAGAAGCTATCGGGCCTTTAAATCCTTCCTGGGGTGGAGGAATCCAAGTGCCGGGAAATTACCGGGATACTTCCGGAATCAGCAGTTATATTATTGATGAGGTGCTGGTGAAACCGGGGGATTTTGTAAAACAGGGACAGGTACTGGTAAGACTTTTGGCCCCGGATTTGGATATTCAATTGGAAAATGCTCTGGAAGCTTTGGAAGCGGAAGAAAAATCTTTAGCCAGTATGATGGGAATATCCGTTAACGAAATTAATCAAATTGATCCGGGAAAGGGCATTATTTTGAGAGCACCTATTGACGGGCGGGTGATGGATTTGGACAAGAAAGAGGGAGAAGAGGTGCTCCAGGGGCAAATTGTGGCCCGTATTGTGGATGATTCCCGGTTTCAGTTAATTGCCAAGCTTACTCCTTCCGAGTTTAACATGCTGACGAAAGATCAGGCAGCAGTGCTTAATTTTTCGGACTTTTTCAGTGAATTTATACCGGCGGAAATCGTAGATATTAACCCCAATCCTGTGCCGGAGTCCAGTAGGGATTTAATGAGCGACCAGGCCCCTAATGCCCAGGAAGAAAGCTATGAGTTTGTATATTGGGTTACCTTGGAAGGGGAAAACCCCGGGTTGGTGCGTCCGGGGATGCGGGCCAGCATTGGTTTGGTTAAAGCCGAGGATGTTAAAAACAAGAACTATAATTTAAATACCATCAGGTGGCTGCGCTATACATCGGTTGTGGATAAATATGCCAGTGAGGAGAGGGTGCTTAGTCAGGCTGAGTCCATTATTACGGAAATTTTTGTCCATAAAATGGAAACGGTGAAGGCCGGAGACCCTATTGCATCTTTGGCCGGGCAGGATGTGCGGGATACCATAGAAGAAAAATTAGCCAATATCCGGAATAAAAGAGTCGATTTGCAGGAACTGAGAGCCAAAAGCGGCTTGTTGGAGGTACGTGCTCCCATGGACGGGATTGTGGCGGATTTAAACCGACAGCAGGGTGGGACGGTACAGCCAGGAGAATGGTTAGGCAGTATTTTTCAGGCTTCCGATATGCGTATTTGGACTCAGGTGGATGATGTGGATATCCTATTGGTAAAGCAAGGTGCACCGGTGGATGTGACGGTGGATGCTTTGCCGGGTGCAGTCTTTAAGGGTGAAGTAGAACAGGTAGACGTCATGGGACAGGATGAAAAAGGGGTAGCCCGTTTTGGGGTGACCATCAAGGTAGCAGGCGGACCGGAATTGAAACCGGGGATGCAGGCCAAGGCCTATATTAAAGCAGGAAGTGCGAAAAATGTGCTCCTGGTGCCTTTGGAAGCGGTATTCCAGGAAGATGGGCAAAACAAGGTGGAAGTGTTGGAAGCCGACGGAACGCCTAAGGTGGTTGCAGTAGAACTGGGCTTAATGAATGATCGGGTGGCTGAGGTGAAGAGCGGGTTGTCAGAAGGTCAAAAGGTAATTACCGGGAGTACCGCTGATTTATTGCCCAGCCAGAAAATCCAATCAGATAACCTCCTTCCTTCCGGCCAAGGAGACGAGAATAACGGAGGAGAGAAAGAGGATAATGAAGGTCCCCAGGGAGGAAAATAAACAGGAGGTGGCGAAGATGAGTTTTTTGCGGACCTGGAAAATGTTAAACGTGCGCCTCTGGTTTAGTGCTCAAATGGCGGGGCACGGTATTCTCGCCAATCCTTTACGCTCCGCCTTGACTATTTTAGGCGTAAGTATCGGTGTGGCCTCGGTGGTGAGCCTGATGGGAATCGGTGAGGGAGCAAGGCTAGCGGTAATGGAGCAATTCCAAAGCCTGGGGTCCAATGTGATTGTGATTAAAGCCCTTGATCCATCGGCAGAATTTGAGCCGGAGGAAGCGGAAGAATTAGTGGACCGGGTGAGCGGCTTGAATATGGCTACTCCTGTGGTCTATACTGAAGGGGTAATGCGCTGGCGTCGCACCCGGGGCAATGTGGAAATTCTGGGGGTGAATCAGGATTTTTCCCAAATTCGGGATCATCCTTTAGCAGCCGGACACTTTTTTACCGCCCTCCATGTGCAACAGCGTTCCCCGGTGGCAGTTTTGGGTTATAATATAGGCAGCTATCTTTTAGGGGGACGGAATCCGGTGGGGCAAACTTTGACCTTGGGCGGAATGACATTTCGGATTACCGGTGTGTTAAGCCCTAAGGGGGCAGGAAAAGGGGAAGGAATTGATGATAAGATTGTCATTCCCTATACCACAGCTCAGAAAATTGCCGCCCAAAGGACAGTGACGGAAATATGGGCTAAAGCGGGCTCTTCTGACGAGGCAGATTTAGCTGTGGTGCAATTGGGACGAATTTTCCGGCGGAAAATGGGCTTGGATACCAGCGCCCCTACGATTGTGGAGCCAGGCGGCGGGGCAGCGGGGGAAACCGCTCCCGGTGAGATTATGGAACCGATGATGGATCAGCCGGAAAGACAGCAGCAACCGGTGCTTTCCCAAGGAACGGATGTGATCAGCATTACTAGCTTAAATCAACTGGTGCAGGAAGCGGATAAAGCCAACCGGGTAATGACTCTTCTTTTAGGAGGAATTGCCGCTGTTTCCCTCCTGGTGGGGGGCTTAGGCATCATGAATATCATGCTGGTGGCCGTGACGGAACGGACAGGAGAGATTGGTGTGCGGAGAGCTTTGGGGGCCAAGCAGGGGGATTTAATCAGCCAGTTTTTAATGGAAGCCTTATATTTAAGCGGCATTGGAGCTATCGCCGGGGTAGCGGGAGGTATTTGGGGTTTGCAGATTTTTGCCCGTTATGGTTTTGAAACCGCTATTAGCCTTCAGGCCATTAAAACTGCCTGTATGGTGGCTTTAGGGTCCGGCCTGCTTTTTGGCGTATATCCGGCGGTATCCGCTTCTCTGGTACCACCGGTGGAGGCGCTGCGCCGCTAAGAAATCCTTGTTCATACCATCGAAAAGAAATGAGGGTAGAAATATGGAAAAAGTTATTCTGGGAAAAACAGGCATTAAGGTATCCCCTCTTTGCTTTGGGGTTTTACCCATGGGACCTTTGCAAAAGAACCTACCGATACCGGTAGGAAAAAAACTGATCCGGCAAAGTCTGGAACAAGGGATAAATTTTTTTGATACCGCGGAGAGCTATCAAACCTATCCTTACCTTAAAGAAGCTTTAGCGGGTTTTTCCGGGGAAACAGTGCTATCTTCCAAGTCCACCGCCACTACATATGAAAAGATGGAAAGGGCGGTATATGAGGGACTAACGGCTTTAGGCAGAAGCTATTTTGATATCTTCCACCTTCATGCTGCCCGGGTAACAACCACAGTTTTTGAAGATAGGGCAGGTGCTTTGAAGTGCCTGAAAGATCTGAAAAAAAAGGGGGTTATTCGTGCTGTTGGCGTAGCTACCCATAGTGTGGATGTAGTGGCCCTGGCTGCGGAAAGAGAAGATATTGATGTTGTTTTTCCCCTGATTAACAAGATGGGATTAGGGATTATCGGGGGAACCCGGGACGAAATGGTGCAGGCTATTACCAAGGCGCATACCGCCGGTAAAGGAGTTATGGCCATGAAGGCTCTTGCCGGAGGTCATCTCATCGGGGAGCTAAAAGAGGCTTTTGACTTTGTGCGAAATATTTCCGGGGTAAATGCCATCGCCGTAGGCATGGTGGATGCCCGGGAACTGGAGATTAATCTAAAACTGTTTAATCATGAGGAAATAACCAGGGAATATCTTACAAAGGTTAAGACAGGGAAGAAATTGCTGGTTTCTGTTTTTTGCAAAGGCTGTGGCGCCTGTATCAATGCTTGCCCCAACGGGGCATTATCTTTGAATAAAGGGAAGGCAAAAGTAAATCATGAACTTTGCCTTTTATGCGGCTATTGTAATCCTGTATGCCCGGAGTTTGCCCTGAGAGTGATATAGAAGGTGACATTCAAAGGTGAATGGGTCATGTGGCTTTCTCTTTCTGTTTTCTTCGGATTGTACGGACTGATTAATTATTATATCGGGATAAGGGGATGGCAGTTTCTATTTAAAAATATTGCCGGTTTAAGCCCTTTTGTCTATTGGGTGCTTTTTTGGGTTATTGCCTGGGCTTACGTAATTCAGTTTATCGGGAAGAGGTTTTTTCCCGCCGGTGTAAGTACGGTTTTAGCTTGGGTGGGATCTTATTGGCTGGGGATTATGTTTTATGCCTTTTTAATCATAGGCATAATCGACCTTGTTCGAGTGCTGGCGGGTTGGACAGGCATATTCCCCAATTTCAGGGCTTTTCTGGGGGGATATGGAGAAACAGTTGCCGTCGGGGTGGGTCTGATTATTTTGGTGTTGCAAGTTTATGGAACGTGGAATGCCCTAAATCCGCAGGTAAGCAGGTATGAAGTCACCGTTCCTAAATCCGGGGAAAACTTGTCCCAGCTTAAAATAGTGCTGGTATCCGATATTCATCTGGGAAAAATTGTCGGTTTAAAGCGGCTTACCAGAATGGTGGATATGATTAATGAAGAAAAACCGGATCTGGTGGTTTTTGCCGGAGATATAATTGACGGAAATGTGGATGTATTTACGGAGCAAAATCTGGATAATGTATTGAAAAACATTAAGGCAGAATACGGAGTCTATGGGGTACTGGGTAATCATGAGTATATCAGCAGAGAGGTGGATAAGGCGATTTTTTATCTGAATAAAGGCGGAGTGCGCGTTCTTAGGGACGAGGTGGTCCGGGTAGAGGACAGTTTTTATTTGGTCGGCCGGGATGAAAGGTCAAATCATAGTTTTTCCGATACGGGAAGAAGAAAGCTGACGGATTTATTAACCGGGGTGGATAAAAGTGATCCTGTCATTTTGTTGGATCACCAGCCGCTGGATTTGGCGGAGGCGGCAGAATCCGGTGTTGATCTGCAGTTGTCCGGTCACACCCATCAGGGACAGTTTTTTCCTATTAATTTAATAACGGAGCGTCTTTTTGAAACTGACCGGGGCTATTTGTCTAAAGGATCCCTGCAGGTAATTGTTTCCAATGGATTCGGTACTTGGGGACCACCTATCAGGATTGGCAACAAACCGGAAATCGTGGCAATTTCTCTTCGCTTTCAAAGATAAAACATGCAGCTGCTGATTGATTCTGGTATGAATACTGACATTAAAGGGAAAATGATAAATATTATTTAGGGATGAAAGGAAGTTATATATGTCCGATTATTGTATCAGAGCAATAGCGGCAGGGGGACGGATTAGGTGCTGGGTCGCTTCCACAACTAACTTATGTGAGGAGGCAAGAAGGCGTCATAATACCTATCCTACGGCCAGTGCTGCTTTAGGACGTTTATTAACGGTCGGGGTGATGATGGGTTTGAATCTAAAAGGGGAGGACACCTTGACGATCAGGGTCATGGGCAATGGCCCCCTAGGTGCCATGGTAGTTGCGGCCAATTCCCGGGGAGAAGTCCGGGGATATGTGGAGAACCCTCATACTCATCTGCCCAGTAAAAGTCCGGGGAAGTTAGATGTGGGCGGAGCCGTGGGCAAAGAAGGTTTTCTCTATGTCATTAAAGATTTAGGATTGAAGGAACCTTACACAGGCAGTGTACCTTTAGTCTCCGGCGAAATCGGGGAAGATGTCACCCGATATTTTGCGGAGTCAGAACAGACCCCATCCGCCGTAGCTTTAGGAGTATTGGTAGATACGGATAATTCCGTAAAAGCCGCCGGAGGGTACATTATTCAATTGATGCCGGGGGTAACGGAAGAGGAAATTACTTTGCTGGAAAAAAATATTGAGGATGCTCCTCCGGTAAGCCAAATGATCGACCAGGGCTTAACCTCGGAGGAAATTGGGAAAATAGTTTTAAAAGGCATGGACATGGAGGTGTTGGAAAAACAGCCGGTAGCCTTTAAATGCCCTTGCTCTCGGGAGCGTTTGGCCTATGTGCTTAAAGGAATTGGTGTCGATGAACTGAAATCCCTGTTAAAAGAACAAGGAGGGGCAGAGTTAGCCTGCCATTTTTGTGGGGAAAAGTACCGGTTTAACGAAAATGAATTAAAACAAATGATTTCCGAAAATGAAAAAGAAGATAACGGTAAATAGTTTAATTAAACTCATCCCGTGTCCGGATAAAACCGGCCCATTTACCGTTAACAGACTGATTTAAACAAAATAGTCTATTTTGCCCTGGGGAAATAAGCGACTAATTTCTTGGGTGAAAAAATCTTTCATCTCTTGATAAATTTCTTTGGGATAGAGATATTTGATATAGCCGAATTGCCCGTATTTAACCCGGCGTTCTTCTTCTTTCATGGAAAGTTTTGTTTCCGGGAATATGGTGAGAATGTTTTCTTTGGCTCTTTTGGTAAAACGATGGCTAATCAACTCAAATGTTAAGTCAAATTGAGCCAAAGGGTTCAGGCTTTTTTTCAGATCAGCAAGCAAGGAGTGATACTCTTCCTGCCAATGGTCATAGAGCATAATGGGAGCAATAATGAATCCCAAAGGGTAGCCGGCATAGGAAACTTTGCCGGCTGCTTCTATTCTTTCATTTAGGGGAGGAGTGCCGTGCTCAAAAGAGGAAATTACATAATTGCTGTTCAGACTAAAGCGGAACCTGGTGTGGTGATGATGGGCCAGATTTAGCAAGGTGTCTACGTTGGTAAATTTAGTAACGAAACGAAACCGGCCATATTCCTGTTTGCCGAAGAATTCAATGGTTCGTGCTAGGGTACCGCTGTAGGGTTCCACCGGCAGAGGGTCGGAGGTAGCGGCTCCCTCAAAAATTGTTGTTTCAGGTTTTTTTTCTTCGATATATTGGGCAGCGCGTCTTAGTATTTCTTCTTGATTTACATAGATGCGGATATAAGGTTTTTTCCCTAGGGTAGTTTGGAGGTAACAGTATTCACATTTTCCCGGGCAGCTGGTGACTAAGGGAAGTTGATAATGGGCCGAAGGCTTGCATCCTTCAAATTTTAATGTCTTTCTTACACCTACCACCAAAGTGGACTTTGCCTCCCGGTAAGCTTCCTGAGGAGTTTTCCCCGGAATGCCGCTGATCCTGTTATGGGAGGCAATTTTTGCCACGGGAATATTCTCCTTTGTAAAACGGGACCATAATTCCCGGCCTAAAGGATACTTCAGAGCTTGCTGTTCGAATAAAACTCTTTTCGGAATAAATTGCTGCATATTATTTCCTCATGGTTAAATATTTTTAATGATGACTTAATGATTATTTTTTCCCAAAAATTTGTCTTCATGCTTAATTATGCTTTGTCCTCCCGGTCACCATTGATTTTTCCGTGCATATATTGTACTGAATATCAATGAAAGGAGGATTTGACAGTGAAGTATACCGTTCAAAGTGGAGATACCCTATGGTTGATTGCCAAAAAGTTTGGCGTCAGCCTAAATGACTTGATTCAGGCAAACCCTCAAATTACAAATCCGGATCGCATCAATATCAATGATGTAATTATAATTCCCGGAACCGGTATGGGACCAGGCCATGATTACGAGGTGAAAAAAGGAGATACCCTATGGTTAATTGCCAAGAAGTTCGGTGTTTCTTTGGATGCTTTAATTAAGGCAAATCCCCAAATAGCGGATCCAAACAGAATCAATATCGGAGATATTATTCACATTCCGGGGACCGATATGGAAAATGATACGGGTGATAACGATAATGATTACGTCCCACCGAAAACTAAGGCTGTAGAACCCGTTAAAACGAAGATAAAATATAAGGAACAGATGAAACCTGCTCAGGTGCAACAGGAACACCAGGAAAATGATGGCCCGAATACCTTGTATTATGTGATTAAGACTGGGGATACTTTGTTAAAAATCGCTAAAATGTTTGGTATTTCCTTGCCCAAACTACTTGAAGCCAATAAGCATATTGAAGACCCGGACAAAGTTTATCCCGGCAACAAAATTAAGGTACCGGTAGAAAAAGAATATGTAGAAAAGAAATATGCTCCCCAACAAAAACCGGAAATGGCTGAAATGCCGGAAACAACATCGGCGATGCCGGAAAAAATGGCTCCGACCATAGGGACTACGCCCGCAAAGCCAGTTATGCCGGAGACTGCCGTTATGCCAGGGACCACGCCGGCAAAGCCGGCGGCGATGCCGGGAACGACACCCGCTATGCCGGCCATGCAGCATAATTGTCCCATGATGATGCATCATTGTCCATGTATGTTTATGATGCATCCGATGCATATGATGAACATGATGCATTCTATGCACATGATGCCCATGATGGATGTTATGCCTGAAATGGAACAAATGCCCATGGCTCAAACCATGGATCAAACAAATCCCACGGATCAGTTTCCCTGTTTCGGCGAGTCCATGAACAAAAAGAAGGGCCATTGCAAACAGCACCATAGTTCTGACAAAGATTGCAAGCACAGAAGTTGATAATGTGTCAAGGCCCGGTGGAAGCCTTAGTTCACAAAATCAACAGAAAAATAAATGAAAAGAGTCCTCAGGGGCTCTTTTTTTGGTGGTATTTATGGAACCGGGCTGTGCCAAATTATTGAGAAAATTATTATGTGCGGATTAATGATTTTTTGAGATTGCGGAGAGCAGCTATATGCAGGGGGAGCTATAATGATAAAGACGGACAAAGACATTTTTGTTTAAAACTTTTCTAGGCCATACTTCAAGGTATGGCCTAGAAATTTTCCGTGCGTTATTGTTTTAATTTATCTTAAACCGGAAGTCATAGATCTTTCTGCGATTTCAATGGCAGTTCTTACCATGTTACCACATTGCCGAGACGGAACGGAGCCAAATCCTTCAGTTTGAACGGTATCATAAATTCCCAGTTCCTTTGCGATTTCCATTTTCAACTGTTCGGACATAACGCCTTTCCGCCTTGCCATATCTAAACCTCCTCATAGTTTTTAATTAATAACGCACTACTTTTATTTTGTACGTTCTTTTTTAACTTATGTTAAAAAGATAATGGATTTCTTGTTATGATTAAGTTTTTTTAAAAAAATATGTATTATGAATTTAACCAATACTTTAATCCTATGCCGGAGGATAAAAAAGGAATTGCCAAATATATGTAGAATACTACAACTAAGTTTTAGATTAAGGAATTGGTGTGGTGCCGCAATAAAAAAACTTTTATGGGACTTAAAGAAAATAATCCGTAGATATGACAGTATGCGAAAGTCTGATTGACCAACTTGGCTTTCGCTGTTTAATTTTTTTCCTTTCTACTTATTATATCACAAATTTTAACACCAACATTTACATACATTACTTACATTTTGTATCACTCACGTTGCATTAATAAAAATCTAATTTGTCAATGTTTGAAAAACCGCAAAAACTGACAAAAATGCTCAAAATAACTAGCT
>DUPU01000084.1 GCA_012838175.1 Clostridia bacterium | reverse complement strand
CCTCTTGTCCTCATATTGGGAAATAAGGAGCAGCGACTGGGCAAAAAGATAATCTCCCGCATGCATGGAGACCCGATTTCCCCATTTTGCCTTCACCGTAGGCCTGCCTCGCCGGGTCACTGAGGCATCCACCACATCGTCGTGAACCAGACTGGCCATATGAATTATTTCCAAAGCTACCGCCAGGGGTAAAAGCTTTTCTAAATCATAATTATGAAATTTCCCGGCCAAAAGGGCAAAAGCAGGGCGAATCCTCTTTCCTCCCGCCTTGAGCAAATGCCCGGATGCCTTGGTCAAAAGAGGTTCACTAGCAACCACATATTTACTTATTTCTTTTTCCACCAATTTTAAATCAGAATGAATTTCCTTAAAGAGCATTAACTGCTGCAAAACATGTCACCTTTTTTCTTAATTTATTACGTCTAATTTAATCAGTCCGATCACATTTCCTTCAAAATTGTCCATTAACTTCTTACCCTGAGCTACAATCTCCCTGGCCTGCTGGTCTTTTTCCTGTTTTAAATACAGGACGGAAAGCCACATGGCTGCTTCCCCTTTCAGCTCTTTATTATCTATAGTTTCAAAAGCCGCTTTTAAATTAATTTCCGCCTGTTCCCAATCATGAAGAATATACTGGGCGGCCCCGGTATATAACTGCAGGGCGGGCGTTATGCTCAGAACAGGAAGTTTCTGCGTCCCCCACATACTCCGGTACTGTTCTGTCACTCCGGCCATTTGTTTTTCAATCCGAGCGGGAATCTCTATCGCTTTGGCCAGAAATTTTTCCGCCTCAGCATTTTCCCCATTGGTCCAAGGCAGATAGCCCGCAACAAAGTACCTATAGTTCAACCCTTCCCACAATTGCACATTGAAGGGGAAATTCTCCACCAATTTTTCCGAATAAGCCAGCACCTGGTCAATATTATTCGCCTGGGCGTGCATATTCACTGCATTGCCTATGGCCTCTACATTATAGGGGGCCAGATTTACGGCCTCTTCTGCTGTTTCTAATGCCTTAACTTTATCGCCTAAGCTGAGATAAATCTTGGACAAATCCGCCCGGTAATCCACATTTAACCGGTCCAGGCTGATTGCTTTTTCAAATTCCACCTTGGCCCGGTTTAAATCCTGAGCGTGAAAAGCTTTGGATGCAGCCACCGCATGGGAATATCCCAAATTCAACATGGACATATAAACAATGACAATAACGCAAAAACCGATTACTCCGGCCTGATATGCCCATTTCCACGGTGCCAGCTTTTCATAGGATTTATATTGATACTCTTTTCCTGTATAGCGTTCCACCCCTCGGGTGAGGCCGAACATGGCAAATAAGACCATGGTTATGGCAGAAAGGGACAGATCAAAATCAAGGAAAGCATGCAAGCCCAGCATAGCTGCCGTCCCAAACATGGACCAGACTAAAAGTTTAGTTTCCCCGTCCTTTTGGCGCCACCAAAGTTTATACACCGTCCATATATAGCATACCCATAAAGCAAGAAAAATGAACAAACCCACTGTCCCTACCTCAGCCCACATTTGGACATAGTGATTATGGGTCTGAGTGGAAGAATAATAATATGACTGGTACCTGCGGTAGGTTTCTTCAAAAGCGCCCCCACCCAAACCGAACACCGGATAATCCCTAACAATTTTCAGGGCATCCTGCCAAAAAACAAAACGTTCCTGGACATTTCGGTCGGATAGAGTAATATTACGAATACTGGAAACCAAGTGACTAGGCATTAATTTGGAGCTTACTTCCGTATCGACATTTTTCACCTGGGTCCAGCCGAAAACTAAAATGACCAAAATGATTACTCCTGCTGTAATACCTAAAGCCTGCTTGCTGAT
>DUPU01000083.1 GCA_012838175.1 Clostridia bacterium | reverse complement strand
GGCAGAATACTGACTTGACGGTCCCAATCTCCGCCGTGGGCGTCTCCTTTCAGCCCCCAACCCATCAACACCTCTACTTCATCAACACTTGTTTTCTCAATTCCCCGCTTTTCGCTAATATTAATTGAAATAACTTTACCCATATCCAACACCTCAATGCTAAAATTTCGACATCGGAAAAAAATCTCCTTTAATAAAGGAAAAAAGCACTTTAAGTGCTTTTTTTGGAGCGGGTGATGGGAATCGAACCCACGTAACTGGCTTGGGAAGCCAGCGCTCTACCATTGAGCTACACCCGCATTACTCAATATTATTATAACAGTTCTCCAATATTTAGGCAAATCTTTTAGAGAAAAGAAACAGCAGTCTTGCAACTGCCGGATACTTTATAATGGCGGAACTGACGGGAGTCGAACCCGCGATCTCCGGCGTGACAGGCCGGCATGTTAGACCACTACACCACAGTTCCAAGCCCATGATTACCCATATACGGCACTGCTTGCCGATTAGATAGAAAATGGTGACCCGTAGGGGATTCGAACCCCTGAATGCCAGCGTGAAAGGCTGGTGAGTTAAGCCACTTCTCCAACGGGCCAGAAAAAAATGGTGAGCCATCCGCGACTCGAACGCGGGACACCCTGATTAAAAGTCAGGTGCTCTGCCGACTGAGCTAATGGCTCTTGTGTCTCACAGGTACTTATATTACTATAAAACAAATTCTCTGTCAACATCAATTTTTGGGAATTTTCATTTTCCCTGTGCACTATTAATCTGATCTTTCCGGTCCGGCTTTTTTATATATTGCACCAATATACCCTTACTTGTCAACAGTTTTTTTATATCCGATCATACATATAGGAAATATTATACCAAGACTAACCCTCTCATACCGTCTAGAACAGCTCTTCCCGGACAATAGTTTGATCCCGCTTGGGCCCTACCGCCACAATGACAGCCTTTACTCCGGTCAATTCTTCTATTCTCCGGACATATTTTTGGGCATTAACCGGCAGTTCCTCAAAAGTTCTCGCCTGGGTAGTATCTTCTTTCCACCCGTCCATTACTTCATAAATGGGTTTACACTCTTCCAATGCTTTCAGGCTGGCCGGAAAATCCTTCAAAATCCGGCCTCGGTAATCATAGCCATGACAGATTTTAATTTCCTCCAATTTGTCCAATACATCCAGCTTAGTCAAAGCAATCCCCGTGAGACCGCTCATCCTTACACTGTAACGGACAATAACCGCATCAAACCAACCGCAGCGCCGCGGTCGGCCGGTAGTAGTCCCAAACTCATGTCCTTCTTTTCGAATTCGTTCCCCAATAGCATCAAATAATTCTGTGGGGAATGGACCTGCACCTACCCGGGTTGTATATGCTTTCACCACACCATAAACCTTCCCAATCTTAGTTGGGCCGATACCTGCTCCAATACATGCACCGCCGGCGATAGGGTGAGAAGATGTCACAAAAGGATATGTCCCATGGTCTAAATCCAAAAGGGTTCCTTGTGCCCCTTCAAAAAGTACATTATCGCCCCTGTCCACAGAATCGTTTACTACAATGGAAGTATCGGTAATAAAAGGTTTAATCCTTTCAATATACGGTTCAAATTGAGCAACAATATCCTCTGTACGGAAGCCCTCCACTCCATAAACCTTGGTAAATAGAAGGTTTTTTTCTTGCAGATTGGCTTCTAATTTTCTTTCAAAAACTTCCCGGTCCAAAAGGTCTATCATTCTGATTCCAATACGGGAGGACTTATCCACATATGCCGGTCCAATGCCTCTTTTGGTAGTACCAATCTTATTGGCTCCTTTGCCTTCCTCTTGGAGCTCATCCAACTTGCGATGATAAGGCATAATCACATGGGCTCGATCAGAAATGCGCAGGTTGCTTACATCGACACCCCGGCGGATTAACTCATCAATTTCCTTAAATAAGATTTCTATGTCTACCACCACACTGTTTCCTATTACGCAAAGAGTATTTGGATATAGAATACCGGAAGGAATCAGGTGCAGCTTATATTCCTCATCTCCTACCACCACAGTGTGGCCTGCATTGTTGCCGCCTTGATAGCGCACCACCAAGTCTGCTTTCTCCGCCATATAATCAGTAATCTTTCCCTTTCCTTCATCTCCCCATTGAGCTCCAATTAATACCACTGCCGACATTAGCAGCACCTCCACATATTAATCAATTTTATAAACCTTTAAACCGGAAAAATTCCGTGCCTTAGATTCTGGAAGCTATATCTCTCGCTACGATTACTCCGGTAACG
Organism: Clostridia bacterium; assembly: GCA_012838175.1. GTDB lineage: Bacteria > Bacillota > Dehalobacteriia > Dehalobacteriales > Dehalobacteriaceae > DUPU01. The sequence goes on along the minus strand of DUPU01000083.1, from coordinate 5,109 downwards.
GAAGCCTGCATTAATCCCCTGGTAATACCGGCTCCGTCCCCAATTGCATACAAATGTTTTACATCGGTTTCAAAACTATTGGAAACCCTCACCTTTGAAGAGTAAAACTTTACTTCCGCCCCGTAAAGCAAGGTATTGCGGGCATATATACCCGGCGCAATATTATCAAAAGCTTTCAAAGTTTCAATAATGGATGTCAGGTAACGGGCCGGTAAAACATAACTTAAATCACCGGGCACCGCACTTTTTAAAGTAGGAATGGTGGTTGATTTCTTTAAACGATCATAATCCGTTCTTCTCCCTTTCAGGACATCCCCTAAACGCTGAACCATGACCCCGCCTCCCGTAAGCATATTCGCTAAACGGGCAATGTATTTTCCGTATTCAATAGGTTCGTTAAAAGGTTCTGTAAACCGGGTTGATACTAAAAGGGCAAAATTGGTATTGTTGGTTTTCAGGCGCTCATCAGCATAACTATGACCGTTAACCACCGCAATTTGTCCGTCATAATGTTCCTCGGAAACAACGCCCCCCGGGTTCACGCAAAAGGAACGAACCCGGTTATCAAAGGTATCGGAGTAATAAACCAGCTTAGCCTCATACAAATCCCTGGTAAGATGATCCATAATAGAATTGGGCACCTCTACCCTTACTCCGATATCAACCTCATTATTCTCCGTTTTAATATTTAAAGATCGGGTTTGCTGGGACAGCCATTCCGCTCCGCCCCTTCCGGGGGCAGCCACGACAAAATCCGCCTCAATTTCATAGGGCTCTTTTCCTTGGGACCGGACTAAAACTCCCCGTACCCTATTATCGTCGACTAAAATTTCCTCTACTTTAGTAAGTTCTAAAAACTCTGTTTTTGTTTCATTAATCAGGTAATGATACATTCCTTTTAAAACATGAAAAGCCCGTTCCGTGCCCAAATGCCTAACCGGGCAAGGAATTAGCTGGATACTGTATTTAGATGCCTCATAAACGATATCATCCACCCGTTTTTCATCAAGGCCGTAAACGGCCTGTTGCGCACCGAATTTAAGATATATTTTATCGGCGTAATTAATCCCCTCTTGAGCTTCTTCAAAAGATATATAGTCAGTCAACCGCCCCCCCACCTGGGGAGAAAGGGACAGTTTCCCGTCACTGAAAGCACCTGCTCCGGACCAGCCGCTGGTAATGCCGCAGGGACTGCAATTTATACAATGCCCTTTTTCCCGTGCAGGGCAAACCCGTTTTTCTATGGTACGTCCCTTGTCAATTAACAATGTTTTGATTCGAGGGTTTTTCTCCGCCAATTCAATAGCCGTAAAAATCCCTGCCGGGCCGGCACCAATTACCACTACATCATATTTCTTTTTCATTTTTCATCTCTCCAGATTTTCTTGTTCCTCTTCTAGCCGGATATAAATATAAAAATTACCCAATAAATTTTTTCAACAAAAACCGCTATTCAGGCATTCCAGGTCCAAAACCATCTTAACAAAAAAACTAAAATTTGTCAAAGTAAATTCCGAATGTTTCTGCTGTTATCTCGCTTAATGTTCGGAGTTTTCGGTCCTCCGAGACTTGTTTATTTCCTTTTAAAAACACTGCCAATAACGGTCTTGGCGCTGGACAATAGCATATCACCAAAGCCTTTGTTTGTTTGACAAACCTGCTCCAAGGCATCGATCATTTTATCCAGTTGGGCATAGGTAATGGTCAAAGGTGGTTCTAATCGAATTACATTGGGATTGTTTAAAGTATAGGCAGTAATTATATGATGCTTATTCATCAACTCTCCTGCTATTAAAGAGCCTAAATACTCTTCTGCCGCTTTTTCCAAGGCTCCGCCCGTTAATTTATTCATAACGCTGTTTTTCGGTTGTTCAAATTCCAAACCTAACATCAAGCCCCGCCCTCGGACCTCCTTAATAAAAGGGTACTTTTTCCAAAGCTCTGTCAGCTTGTCCTTTAAATATGCACCCTTTTCCCGGGCTTGATCGGCCAAATTCTCCTGCCAAATGACTTCAAGAGCCGCGATTCCCGCTGCCGCCGCCCGGCTGTTTCCGCCGAAGGTTGAGGTATGTAAGGTGGCCTTGGTTAAACTGCCATAAGCTTTCTTCCAGACCTTTTCATTAGTTGTGTATGCCGCCAGTGGCATAACCCCTCCGCCGAAGGATTTAGCGACACACATAATATCCGGCACAATCCCCTCGTGTTCACAGGCGAAAACTCTTCCTGTCCGTCCAAAACCTGTTTGGATCTCATCCACAATTAGCAAGGTTTCATAATGGGCACAAATTTCCCTAACCTGTTTTAAATAACCGTCCGGAGGGACAATAATCCCCCCTTCACCTTGAATCGGTTCCACAATAAAAGCAGCTACATCACCGGAGGATAAAGCCTTTTCCAGGGCTTCTCCGTCTCCGTAAGGAATAAAAGTGATATGAGGAAGCAAAGGGCAAAAAGGCTTCCGGTATTTCTCCCGCCCGGTTACGGACAACGCCCCTAACGACTTCCCATGGAAAGAACCCTCGCAAGAAACAATTTTTTGTCTCCCCGTTGCGGCCCGGGCTAGCTTCAAAGCACCTTCCACCGCTTCCGCACCGCTGTTCCCAAAGAATGTATACCTTAAATCCCCTGGGGTAAAAAGAGCTAAATTTCTTGCTAAAACCCCGGCTAAAGGATTTAGTGACGCTTGCAAAAGGTTTGGAACATCTTGCACTAATTCTAAGGCAGCATTAATTTTGGGATGATTATGTCCTAGATTAAGTGCCCCATACCCTCCTAAAAAGTCAAGATACTCATGACCTTCTTCATCCCAGACAGACACGCCCTCAGCCCGGACAAAAAGTTTGTCAAAATTTATTAAACCCATGAGTTTTACTAATTCAGGATTGATATATTTACGGTGATTTTCCCGGTTCTGTTCCCGCGTTAGACTCAAAGCTTCAGTTAAACTAACAAAACCGAGGAGTTGTTGTTCTCCGTTCTGCAAAATTGTTTGTTCCTCCTTTACCCCTTTTTCCGGTTTATTATACCACATTTTAATCTGTCATATAGACAAGGAGTAAAGTTCCACCGTTAATTTATTTTTTTCTACCGTGGCTTTAATTAAAAGATTTTTTTCACCATCGTTTTTAAATTTAAAATCCATCGTTCCGTAGTTGACTGTCGCATCTTTTCCTAAGGGGACATAAGGTACCGGAAGGCTGTGAGGATGCCTTTCCAGTACAGGAAGCCCTGCATCCAAGACAGCATTATACAAAGTAGTGGAAACCTGGCATACTCCACCCCCGTAATCCTCTACCTTTTTCTTATTAACAAAAATTATGGCTTTTTCATAACCTTTTTCCGGAACTCTCGGTCCCACTGTTTTATTAAATGAAAAGATTTCTCCAGGCTTAATTTGATAATTATTAATTGCCTGTGCCGCCAATTTTAAATTCTTGGTCCGAGATTTTTCCGATATATTAAAATAAGTGGTAAAACTGCCTATTTTTTTGGGGATTTTCTCCCTTTCCTTAATAATTAAATCCCGAATTACATTTAGCTCTTCCGAATAAACGTTCACCAAACCGGTATTCAAATTCGATGGGATGTATAGGATTCGCATATCCTTCTCAGCATCATAGGAAACGCCAACTCCCAAAACTTCCAATATCCTTATGGGGATATAAACTCTTTCCCGAACCAGCATAGGTTGGGCCGGAACCGAGTGAACCGTTACCCCTTCCTTTACAGTATAAACTTTATCTATTCCGGGAGTAATTATTGTAGTCTGCCCATAGGTATGGCAAATTACCGACCCCAGATCCCGATCCCATTTTAAAGACAAATCTATCGTTTCCGCCACCTGACGTACCGGCAAATAAGTAACGCTCCCGGAAATTCCTGAAACAGTTACACTCCGGGAGGCACTTTCTTGATAAATTTCCAAGGCTATGTCTTGGTCAGCCCAAACCCCTTTACTAAAAAAGAAAAAACTAATAATTGCTGCCATAATACAAACTCTTAAAACAAAAGCTCTATGCACCCTGCTCTCCTCCCTTTGCTCCGATAACTATAGACTATCACCACATCATTATATAGAATTTAAGGCGGGAAAAATGACTAAACAAGGACTCTTTCATGTTAAAATATATATGCAGAATACAGCAAAAAATTGAAAACCCTGACATAAAGGGTCAAGATTTTCAATATAAGAAAAAGGAATATTTGATTCATTATCGAAAATCAAGCTTGCCAGGCAATTATCCTTAATAAAAAAACCGGAGGTGTGATTATGCCTATTGTACAAATGGAAATTTTAAAAGGACGTACTTTGGAACAAAAGCAGGAAATGGTAAAAGAAGTTACAGAGGCCATCTGCAGAACCCTGTTATGCCCCCCGGAAGCAGTCAGCATCATTATCAGGGAAATGGAAAAAGACAACTACGCCGTAGCAGGAAAGCTATATAGTGACAAATAGCAGAAGAAGGTGTCGCAAAACTACTTTTTGAAGTAGTAGCGACACCTTCTTTTTATTTTAACTAAATATAGGGCCGTTGCTTACGAACAATTTAGTTCGTTTAGCAACAGACCCATTCTGCAAAATTGATGATATTATTTCTTTAACCAAGACATCATGCCCCGAAGTTCTTTGCCCACCTTTTCTATCAAGTGTTCCTTATCTCGTTTAACCATTGCGCTGTACATAGGACGTCCGGCCTTGTTTTCCAAAATCCATCCCTGGGCAAATTTCCCGTTTTGAATTTCGTCCAAAATCTTTTTCATTTCTTTTTTGGTTTCACCAGTAATAATTCGCGGTCCGACCGAGACATCTCCCCACTCTGCAGTATCACTGATGGAATATCTCATATTGGCAATACCGCCTTCATAAATTAAATCCACAATCAGTTTCATTTCATGAAGACACTCAAAATAAGCAATTTCAGGTTGATAACCGGCCTCCACCAAGGTTTCAAAGCCGGCTTTAATCAGATGGGTTAAGCCGCCGCATAATACAGCCTGTTCCCCAAACAAATCCGTTTCCGTTTCTTCCTTAAAGGTAGTCTCAATAACTCCTGCCCTGGTCCCCCCGATTCCTTTGGCAAAAGCTAAAGCAATCTCTTTGGCTTTTCC
>DUPU01000082.1 GCA_012838175.1 Clostridia bacterium | reverse complement strand
AAAGATGGAGTGGGTAACTTCGGAAAGCCGCACTTTGGTTAGTTCATTTTCTGAACTTCCGCAGCCTGTTAAAATCAGGCCTAACCCTAAAAGAACAACCATCATTAACAACAGAGGTTTTTTCATTGCCAATTCTCCTCCCAAATGTACTAATCAAAACCCTCGCTGATTTTTTCTTAAGAGAAATCTTTCGAGATATACCACCCCCTGATACATGATTGCCGCCGCCATACCTAAAATCACCACACTGGTCATAACCAAATCCAATTTAAAGACCTGCCCTCCGTAAACGATAAGATATCCCAGACCGGCTTTGGAAACCAGGAATTCCCCTACAATAACTCCTACCCAGGATAACCCTACATTTACTTTGAGGGCGTTAATGATGTTGGGAAAGGATGCTGGAAGAAGTACCTTAGTTAATACTTGGAATCTGCTCCCTCCAAAAATCTGGACCAGCTTAATTTTCTCCTGATCCACAGACAAAAAACCGCTTAATACTTCTAATATTGTGACAATAAGGGAAATAGCCAGGGTCATAACTATAATCGCCACGGGTCCGGCTCCAATCCAAACGATAAACACCGGTCCCAAGGCAATCTTAGGTAAGCTGTTTAATATCACTAAATAAGGCTCCATCACTTCTGATAAAAATTTAGACCACCATAAGGTTATTGCCGCAATGACTCCTATGATAGTACCCAGGAGAAATCCTATAACCGTTTCTAAGCAGGTTACCCCAATATGCTGAAAAAGAACTCCTTCTCGGTACAGGTTTCCCATGGTCTGGATAATCCGGGAAGGTTGACTGGTGATAAAGGGATCAACTATTCTAAGCCGGGCAAAAATTTCCCATAAAGCAAAGGCCAGGAATAGAATAATAAGTTGGGTTAAACGAATAATGATTTTTTCCCGCCTGATTTTTTTTAAGTACCTCATATGTTCCGGTGAGATGGGTGTTTCCGGAATATTTTTATCGGCATCTTGGGGATAATATTTAAACATGAATATCCAGCTCCTTCCAAATGCTTTGAAAATAATGCCTAAATTCCGGTGCTTCTCTTGAACTTAAAGGGGTACGTTTCGTACAGGTCAGATTAATTTCATAAATATTTTTGATAGTGCCCGGTCTCTTGGATAGGCATATCACCCGGTTCGCCATACTAATAGCCTCTGCAATATCATGGGTGACCAGGATTGCGGTTTTATTCTCCTGCTTGATAATGCCGTAAATATCTTCCGTGACTGCAAGCCGGGTTTGATAATCCAAGGCAGAAAAAGCTTCATCCAGAAGAAGTATCTCCGGATCTGTCATTAGAGTGCGAATAAGAGCGGCCCTTTGGCGCATTCCTCCGGAAAGCTGATTTGGATATTTATTGCGGAATTCATAAAGACCATAGGTTTTCAAAAGTTCAGCGGCCCGGGCTTTGGTTTCCGGAGTGATGGCTTTTTGAATTTCTAAGCCTAGCAATACATTTTCCAGAATCGTCCTCCATCCGAAAAGGTGGTCCTTTTGCAGCATATATCCTATTTTTTTTGAAGTGCCTGTAATTTTTTCCCCGTTGAGCAAGAGGTATCCGGAAGTGGGGGGCAGGAGTCCGGACATAATGGATAACAAGGTGGATTTACCGCAGCCGCTTGGGCCTACGATACAAACGAATTCCCTGTCATATACCGTAAGGTTTATATTTTCAAGGGCATTGATTTCCCCGTTTGGAGATTGATACTTCATACCGATATTATGTAGTTCAACTTTGGCTTTCACTTCGTACCCCCTCTGAAACTTTATTTATTATTTATTGTATTGAACAGACGGTCAATCGGTGCGGATTGGAGGAAAATAAAAAGCCCCTCAATGGGACGAAAAGAAACATTGTTCGAGATTTTTCTGTTATTTCTCTAAGTGTGTATTTATAATAGAGGAAAGCATCTTTTGACAAGGGGGGATAATTTCTAATATGAAAAAGACACAATTGAGAAAATTAATTAATTCCGGCTTAATGACGGCTTTAGTAGTGGTTGGGACCATGGCTGTGCGTATTCCCACTCCTACTAAAGGTTATATTCATATTGGAGATAGCGTGGTATACTTTTGTGGAATAGTATTAGGTCCTTTATACGGGGCGGTTGCCGCAGGGTTAGGCTCATTTTTGGCTGATGTTTTGGCTGGTTATGTGGTGTACGCACCGGCGACCTTTATTATTAAATTTTTTGACGCTATGATTACAGGGCTGATTTATTTACACATCACAAAAAATAACCCGGTGGGGTTAATAAAACCGGTGGCCTTTTCTCTGGCAGTATTCTTTGGGGGGCTGGTGATGGTATCAGGTTATCTGGCCTTTGAAAGCATCTTATACGGATTTCCTACCGCTGTTTTAGGGGTTGTACCTAATATTATTCAAGCTGTTGGCGGTGGCATTTTGCTGGCACCTATTCTGTTTATTTTAGAAAGACATAAAATATTGGCAAAATAGTCTTTATTTTTAAACTGCCGGCAGGTCCCTTGCATCTTTATCTGATATAATCACCATGAGAGCAGTTAAAATAAATGATACAAACTTTTTATATTTTAAAAGGGGTTAGTGTGAATGGATTATCATGAGTTGCTGGATTTTTATCATAGGCTTGACCGTTCATATTTTATTGATGATGAAGAGTACAAGAAATATGCCAATTTGGACCGGCCTTTGCCTATCGGATATGAGCAGACAATTTCTCAACCCAGCCTGGTTTTGAAGATGACCCGGGAGCTTGACCCGGATAAGACCAGCCGGGTTTTGGAAATCGGCACCGGTTCCGGCTATCAGACAGCATTGCTGGCGGAGTTTTCCCATAGGGTTTACACGGTGGAAAGGATTAAAGAGTTGTCGGAAAAAGCCAAAGAGAAACTGGATCGGCTGGGATATACAAATATTAGATATAAAATCGGAGACGGAAGTGAAGGTTGGAGTGAAAATGCCCCCTATGACCGCATCATTGTCACGGCAGCTGCAGAAAGGATACCGGATGAATTGATAAGCCAGTTGAAACCGGGCGGAAAACTTATTATACCGGTGGGACCTAAAGGCAGGCAGGAATTACAGCTGATTACAAAGGACTTGCAGGATAAAATCCATATAGCATCTTTAGGAAAGGTGATTTTTGTAGAAATGAAAGGTAAATACGGCTGGACAAAAAATGTTGATTAATTAGGGAACCGGTAGGATGAGGCCCACCGGTTCCCTGATATTGATATTTAACTAAATTGAACATCAATTCTTTTTTCCGGTACATCTTTTATTTTTGGCATGCGAATTTCCAGAACACCATTCTTATATGTTGCTTTGACATTTTCTGTAGAAACCGGGGAAGGTAAAGTAATTGAACGCTGGAAATGACCTTGGAATCTTTCTTGCCTGTGGATATGCTCTTCTTTTAATTCGTTGACTCTTTTTACCGTGCCGCTGATGGTTAATACATTATTATCGATTTCGATATTTATGTCTTCTTTTCTCTCTATTCCGGGAATATCACATGAAGCTACGATTTCATTTTCCGTTTTATAAACGTCTATATTGGGAACACCGAAATTTTGCCCGAATCTGGTAGGTAAAAAATCATTTGTAAAAAAACGGCTTAATTCTCTTTGCATGTTTTCTAAATGACGAAAGGGTTCATAAGGGATTAAAGACATTTATCCAGCCTCCTGTTAGTTATGGATTCATGTTTTATATTTGTTTTCCCTTAATTACTTAAATGTATACATGGAAATGTTTTCATTAGGAGGATTCCTTATAGGGATAGATGATTAAAAGCCCCGGTTTATCCAGGGCTTGACTTATGCATGTTTGGAGATTACTTTTGTAGAATCCGCAACCACCTCATGTAATTGGCTTTTGGGGTCACCGTATGCTTGGTACCAACCCCGCTCAATGGCAAGGTTTGTCATTGCCTCATGGGATTGAGTAATTTGTGTGCAGAAACCGGAAAAAAGGTGGCGGACTTCCGGTGTGGCAGATTCCAATGTAGCCATAAGGTAAGCGGTTGCCGCCGCTTTTCCGCTGCCCAGCATGGTAAGAGCTATATGTTTATCATCAGTCAAAGAATCATTACCAAAAAATTCCTTTATTGTACCCATTTATTGCACCTCCCCCATGGAAACTATTTGATTTTCCTGCAGGAATTGCTGGATGGATCGGATCCGGCCTTCAGTTGCCTGAATTTCCGCATCACATGAAGTCTTTAATTTTTGATCAGATATCAGCGGCTGCATTGTTTTTAGGCTGACAAGACCGGTGGTTTCCATGGTTAACATTTCTCTTAAAGTAAGCATTTCCCCTGGAGTTAAATCGCGCATATCAATCCCTCCTAAATCAAATTACTATTATTTTTTCCAAAAATATATCACTCATACTATGAATATTATGGAAAGGTGCAGCAGGAAAACCGGGCAAGGCATGGAATTATATTATTCTATAATAATAAGGAGGAATTATTCATGCTGCAGGTTGTTACCGACAGTTCCTGTGACCTGCCGGAGGAATTAATAAAAAAACATCATATTCGGGTGGTACCCTTAACTGTTAATATTGACGATAACAATTATCTGGAGGGTGTTGATATTACTCCGGAAGAATTCTATAAAAAGATGGCCCAAAGTGTTAAGCTTCCAAAGACCTCCCAGCCGCCGCCGGCAGTTTTTGCCCAGACTTTTCGCGAGCTTTCCCGATGGGGGCAGGTGCTTTGTCTTACCATTTCATCCAAATTGAGCGGTACTTATCAGTCTGCTTGTTTGGGACGAGAATTGTCGGGGGTTGATGTAACGGTATTTGACACTTTGGCCGGATCCTTAGGTCATGGGTTGCAAGTCCTTAAAGCCTGCAATCTGGCCAAGGCAGGATGTTTAATCGATGAAATAATGACTGAATTGGACAGATACAGGAAGGAAATGAAGATTCTGATCCTTCTAAATACCTTGGAAAACATAGTTAAGGGCGGGCGCCTCAGCAAGTTTCAGGGCAATTTAGCCAAGATTCTCAATATAAAATTATTACTGCACAATGTGGACGGGGAAGTAGTTTTACTGGAAAAGGTCCGAGGCCAGAAGAAGTTTTTAAACCGGGTTATAGAAACTATTCAAGGGTTTTGCCCGGATTTGACCGGCCGTGATATTGGCATAACCCATTTTAAAAACCCGGAAGATGTTGAAATTATTAGACAGATTCTAAAGGAGAAGTGCAATCCCCGGGATTTTCTCATTAATAGCATGGGTCCGACTATGGCCACCTACGCCGGGGAGGGCGGAATTATCATTTCCTTCTAAAATAAACGTAGCCTTATTCACCAATAGGAATGAGGTTTTTGCTAATTAATTAAGTGAGGAATCAGGTTTTGCTTCGGTTGAATTATCAGAATTTTGTTTGGGAAATAAGTTTTGGGCATTATTGATTTCCAAAGTTAAGTTTTTTGGTTTAAACAACCTTTCATCACCAAGCTTGGTGGCAACAAGTATTTTAGTTGTCCCGAAGGCGGCATGAGACAGACTGCTGACCAAAGCATCTTTAGGGGGGACAGGGAAGATTGCCGTTGCCCCAAATTTTGATAAAACCCCATATAAGGCAGCCCATTCTGCTACGCCGAGACAACATCCTTTTAAAAAAGCTTTATCTTTGCCCATAAAACTAAGCCAATAAGCACAAGTTACACCTAACCCGGCAGCGATCATATTGTCAGCAATAGTTCCCACTATTTTGCCATAGGGGGAGGATACATCGGACTTTCTCAAAAAAATTCCTGCTGCTGTTTTAACGCTGCTCATAGTGCTGAAGCCGGTCCGGTAAAAAATTTTTTCCGCGGCCCGTTTGGCGATGTTTCCGCATAAACCGGAGATGATGCCTAAAGTAAACCTGTCTGTGATTTTTTTCATTTTATCTCACCTTTAGATTCTTCTAAGATTATTTTCTCCAAGAATTAAACTGTTATCTATAAGTACTCAAATTCAATGTTCCTTTTTTTGTAAAATTGTCTTAAGATACTCTTAGTATTTGGTGAAAATCATATTTAAATATTCCCGACAATAGTGTTTTTGCTAAAATTAATGAAATGTCGGGTATCAGAAAACTTTTATTGACATATTTGTAGCCCAATGCAAGAATATACATAAGAATATAAAAAAAGGATTTTTTTATAATGAACGGAGGTGTCCATATGTATCAAAAAGCACAAAAACCGGAATATATGGAACGGGTAAATCGTTTAAAAAAGAGGGTTTTGGAAACCCGACCGGAGATGGATCTGGAAAATGCCAGGATTCTTACGGATAGTTTTCGGGAAACAGAGGGAGAGCCTCTGGTGCTTAGAAAGGCCAAAAGTTTTCGCAGGCAGTGCCAAGAAAAGACGGTAACAATTTGGCCTGATGAGCTGATTGTGGGCTGCTCCGGCAGTAAAACCCGAGGGGGGATTTTATGTGCCGACACCTGCTGGTCTGTGCTGAATGATGAGTTGGATACCATTAGCGAGCGTCGTTATGATCCTTTTTATTTAAAATCTGAAGATAGAAAGATTTTCGAGGAGGAAATCCGCCCTTACTGGAAAGGACGATCCACCTATGAACAATGGTTAGCCCAGATTCCCGATGATACGAGAAAATTAAGGGATAACGGGGTTATTTATATAGACCGAAAAGCTGTGCGGGGATGGGGCGAAACTACTGCCGGATATGAATGGCTGATTCAAAAAGGGATATCTGGAATTGTGGAAGTTGTGAAAAAGAGAAGAGCCCAGTTGGACCTTACCGTACCCGGGGATTATGAAAAGGACTTCTATCTGGAGTCACTCTTAATCGTGGCGGAGGGGATAGTTATCCTGGCAGAACGATATGCAAAAGAAGCGGAACGTTTGGCTTCAATAGAAAAAGATCCCCGGAGAAAGCAAGAACTTTTAAAGATAGCCCAGATTTGTCGTCGAGTACCGGCACACCCTGCCCGGACTTTCTGGGAAGCAGTGCAATCGTTTTATTTTTATCATATTTGTATATTTATGGAGCAAAATGCGGCCAGTTATAATCCGGGCCGTATGGACCAGTATCTCTGGCCTTATTACCAGGAGGATATTAAAGAAGGACGTATCACTCCTGAAGAAGCCCAGGAACTTTTGGACTGCTTATGGATAAAGTTCAGCGAGCCATGCCTTTTTCAGGATGCGATTACAGCAGAGTTTGCTGCCGGATATCCTATGTTCCAAAATGTTTGTGTGGGTGGGGTGGACGAAACCGGCCGGGATGCAGTAAATGACCTTTCTTACATGATGCTTCAGGCTACCATGGATGTGCAGCTTTATCAACCCTCCCTGTCGGTGCGCTATAACATGGCGAAGAATCCTAACACCTTCTTACGAAAAGTGGTGGAACTGATTAGTTTAGGCACGGGATTTCCGGCTTTCCACAATGACGATGTGGGAATCAGGATGCTGATGAATAAGGGAGTTCCTCTCAAAGAAGCTTATAATTGGAATCCTTGCGGCTGTGTGGAAACTAATTTGGAAGGCAGAATGCGACAATATACGGCTCTGGCGGATATAAACCTGGGGAGCATGGTGGAATTTGCCCTTTTGGACGGAAAGAATCGGAAGAGCGGTAAATATATTTCCGTGCGCACCGGTAATCCTTGTGATTTTAAAACATATGAAGATTTTTTGCAGGCGGTAAAGAAACATATTCAATATGCTGTCCGAGCTGTAGTAAAAGGAAGCCATGTTATTGACGAAGTATGCATGAATCGGCCCTCTCCCGCCCTTTCTTTAACTTTTAAAGATTGCATTGAAAAGGCTAAAGACTATGCTTGGGGTGGGGCGAAATACAATGTGGGGAACGGGATTATTTTAATCGGGGTCGCCGATTTGGTAAACAGCCTGGCTGCCGTCCGGTATATTGTGTACGAAACAAAACAGGCAACCATGGCAGAGCTGCTGGATGCTTTGGATCGGGACTTCATCGGTTATGAGGAAATATTGAGGCTTTGCCTGGATGCTCCTAAATACGGTAATGATGATCCGATGGTAGATGATATTGTGGGAGATATTTTAACCTTTATTGCGGATGAAATTGAAAAATACAGCAGTAAATTTGGACGTATGACTCCCGGAATTTTGCCTGTGTCCGGAAACACTCCTTTTGGATTGGAAGTAGGTGCTCTTCCTTCCGGTCGCCGGGCATGGAAACCGCTGGCAGACGGGGTTAGTCCCAACGGCGGTACTGACGTCAACGGTCCCGGCTCGATATTGAAGTCGGTAGCTAATATTCCTCATGCCCGTTTTGTTCAGGGAACACTTTTAAATATGAAAGTGGAACCGGCGATGTTGTCTACGGAAAACGGCATTACCCAGATGATGGCATTGTTGAAAAGCATGTGCAGCCTGGGTGTTTATCATGTTCAGTTTAATGTAATCGATCAAAAGAAATTATTACGAGCTCAAAAATATCCTGAGGAATATAAGGGACTCCTTGTCCGAGTAGCAGGCTACACCGCCTATTTTACAGAATTAGGAAAGGATGTTCAGGACGATATCATTGGACGAACGGTACAACATGGGATTTCAGTGGGGTGAGGCAATGAATGACAGGAGCAAGCTGCAGGGGTTAGTGCTTCGGATAGAAAGGACATCTATTCATGACGGCCGGGGTCTTAGGACGGTGCTTTTTTTAAAAGGATGTCCTTTAAGGTGCTCCTGGTGTTCCACACCTGAGTCCCAGCAGTTTTACCCGGAAAAGGGATATGGGGGGAGTCGCTGTACCGGCTGCGGGATATGTGTCCGTTCCTGTCCGGAGGGAGCATTGAGTCTAAGTGCAGATGGCGGAAAGGTACATCTTGATGCCGCGAAATGTAATAATTGTTTTGTTTGCGTAGCTAAGTGCCCCCAAAGGGCTTGGAAAAAATACGGAAGCATGATGAGTGTTGAAGAAGCAGTGCATGAAATTTCAAAAGATGAGATTTTCTTTTTTCATTCTTCCGGGGGTGTGACCATCAGCGGCGGGGAACCATTGGGACAAGCGGACTTTACTAAGGAGGTTTTAAAAGCCTGCCGGAAACGGGGCATACATACCGCCATGGAAACAAGCTTTTATGCCCCTTGGAAGAGGATTGAGAAAGTACTTCCTTGGCTTGATGTGCTTTTTGTGGACATTAAACATATGGATACGGACAGGCACCGGGAATTGACGGGGGTTGATAACCCATTGATTCTTGATAACATCCGAAGGGCAGGAGAATCTCCTTTTCCTTTGGAGATAATAGTGCGTATTCCTTTGATTCCCGGGATAAATGATTCTGATGTCAATTTATTAAAAACGGGAGAGTTTTGCCGGTCCGTCAAAAAGTTAAAGGAGATTGAACTTCTGCCCTATCATCGTTTAGGGATGGAAACCTATAGAAATCTTGGCCTTGAATATCAGTTGAAAGATTTGGTTCCCCCGTCTCAGCATCAAATTCTTGAGCGAGCTAATTTTCTCAGGAGGCAAAACCCGGGTGTTCCTGTTAAGGTAGGCGGGGGTTTCGGTTAAGTATGACTGATAAAAAATATGATTGATTAATAATTTGAAATAAAGATGCTTTTGATAATAGGAGTGCATAGATTATGGGAACAAATATCGGTTTTATCGGAACCGGTGTAATCACATCTGCTCTTGTCACAGGTTTTTGCTCAAAAGGGGATTTGGACCACCGGATTTACCTTTCGCCCCGAAATGAGGAACGGGCAAAAGCTTTAGCCGAAAGGTTTAAAAATGTGTTTGTGGCTAAATCTAATCAGGAGGTTTTGGACAAGTCGGAGTGGGTTGTTTTGGCCGTACTTCCCCAGTTGGGCGAGGATATTATTCGGCCTTTATCCTTTCGTCAGGAACATCGGGTAATTAATTTGATGTCAGATCGGAAACTGTCGGAGATTGCCGGTTGGATCGGAAAAACACGCACCCTGGTGCAAATGGTTCCTCTTCCATTTGCAGCTAAGCGTATTGGTCCTATTGCCATTTACCCCCATGACAGAGAGGTGGCGAATTTATTTAAGCCTCTTGGTGAAATTATAGGGGTGGACGAGGTGAAGCAAATTGAAGCCTTAGCTGCCATCACAGCGTTGATGAGTTCTTATTATACTCTTTTATGGGAGGTTGTGAAGTGGGGGGAGAATGAAGGACTGTCCCGGAAAGAAGCTGCTGATTATACCACCGCTTTTTTTGAGGCCTTGTCCTCCCAGGCTCGCCATGAGGAAGAGGGCAATTTAGAACGTCTGGCCCGGGAGATGACTCCCGGGGGACTGAATGAAATGGCATTACTCTCCATTAGGGAACAGGATGGTTTTGCTCCCTGGGTACGTGCCCTTGATCCGGTATTAAAACGGCTTAGAAGGACAGTGTGACAGGTGACGGTTCTCCGGTGTGACAGGGGACGGTTCTCTGACACGCTAAACAGCGTGTCAGAGAACCGTCCCCTGTCCTTTTTTGGAATATAATTCCTAAAAGCTTATCTTTTATAACCTTGATTTTTTTTTTGGAGGAATATATACTATAACCAAACATATGTTCTGACAATAAGGTGATTGCATTGTATAGGGTGATACTTCATGTTGATTTAAATAATTTTTATGCTTCGGTGGAATGCCTGCACCGGCCCGAACTTCGGGATAAACCGGTGGCGGTTGGCGGTGACCCTACTTTGCGTCATGGGATTATCCTGGCAAAAAATTACCCGGCAAAAAGTTATGGGATTAAGACCGGAGAGGTAATTTGGCAGGCACGAAAGAAATGCCCGGATTTAATAGTGGTACCGCCTAATTACAGTCTTTACCTGCGTTTTGCCCGCTTGGCCCGGGAAATATATTCAAGCTATACCGATCAAATTGAACCTTTTGGTATTGATGAAGCTTGGCTGGATGTTACCAAGAGCAGGAGCCTTTATGGCGATGGGAAAAAAATTGCCGATGAGATCCGGGCCCGGATTAAATTCGAGTTAGGGATTACTGCTTCTGTGGGTGTGAGCTATAATAAAATATTTGCCAAATTGGGTTCGGATATGAAAAAACCCGATGCTACCACGGTGATTACTCCGAATAATTTCCGACAGGTGGTCTGGCCTCTGCCCGCCGCAGATCTTCTTTATGTAGGCCGGGCCACGGAGAAAAAGCTGAGCCGTTATATGATCAGAACCATTGGGGATATTGCCGTTACCAGCCGGTATTTTTTACGTTTTCTTTTAGGAAAATGGGGTGATATCTTATGGTCCTTTGCCAATGGTGAAGATAATTCTCCGGTGGCTGTCTTCGGGGAGGAAGGATTCATAAAATCTATCGGCAACAGCACTACTACTCCCAGGGATTTAGTGGATAACGAGGATGTGAAAATGGTGATATATGTTCTGGCGGAAAGCGTGGCTGCCCGGTTGAGAGAACATGGGTTTAAATGCCGGACGGTGCAGATCCATGTGCGTGACTGTGATTTGAATGTCTTTACACGACAGGGCAAGGTGGGACGTCCCACAAATCTTTCTTCGGAAATTGCCCCTTTGGCCATGGAATTGTTCACTGTTAATTATCATTGGGAGAAACCCTTAAGGAGCATCGGCGTACGCGGTACGGACCTGGTCACGGAAAGGGAAGCCCTTCAGGTTTCTTTGTTT
>DUPU01000081.1 GCA_012838175.1 Clostridia bacterium | reverse complement strand
TGGCAATGTGACCAATTTTGATGGTGATTTTTTCTCCATTGGTTTCACTGGCATCAATCGCGGGTTCAGATGTGGTATCTTGAGAACCGCAACTTGTCAAAAGAAACATACTTAACGCGATAATCAGGATAAAAAACAAAGCCTTTTTCACATTAATTCCCCCTTTTTTATACGTAATTACCCTACGTATAATTTTATTAAAATAATATCATTTTTTTATATGCAAAAAAAATATCTATTTAGTTTGTTTCTTATATAAAAAAGATATGAATAACGGTTATTTTCCTTTCGAAGAATGACAAATGATAAATAATTTTGGCAATAATGCAATTAAAGGCTGTACCCTATTTCAGGGGCACAGCCTTTATACTTCAAAATCATGATTATAAAATAATTCTATTTGTTAATACTACCGCTCCTCACCAGTCGTACATCCCCGACCAGTACGCCCTTCGGAAAAACAAACACCGGGTTTAGATCCGCTTCCTCAAGATCCGGGTAGAGGAAAGGCAGCCTGGAGAAATTCACAATGGCATCGGCTAAAGCATCCAAATCCGCCGGTTCCTGTCCCCGAATACCCTTAAGAATAGGGTAGGTGCGAATGCTTCTGATCATTTCTTGTGCTCCCTTTTTGTCCACCGGAGCTACCCTGAGCACGATATCTTTTAAGACTTCCGTGTAGATTCCCCCTAAGCCGAAAGCCACCACCGGGCCAAACTGCACATCCCGGGTGAGGCCCAGGATTACTTCCCGCCCGCCTTTCAGCATGGGATAGATTACTACTCCCCGGAAATCCCGGCCTGCAGCCGCGTGTTTTAGCTGGTCAAAAGCTTTTTCCGCCCCCTGGTCATCACCGATGTTTAAAATTACCCCGCCAAAATCAGATTTATGAAGAATCTCCGGAGAAACTACTTTCATCACCACAGGATAACCTACACTACGGCAGAATTCCACAGCTTTTTGGGGACTTTGGGCAAAACGAAACTCCGGTACGGGAATCCCGTTTTCTTTTAATAAAGCCATCCCATCCGGTTCCAGTACCGGACCGGTTCCCGGGAGAAAAGCCTTTTGCTCCGGTATCTCCGAAAGCTCGGGTTTATTGGTTAAATACTCATGATATTCCGCCATCCGGGCTAAGACTTTTACCGCCCGCTCACCGGTGACATAGTTGGGCAAGTGATGGGCTTTCAAAAACTCTACACTCTCCTCTACATCACAGCCCACCAAAACCGTGGACACAATTGGCTTTCCTGACATCTCTGCCGCTCTCTTTATACCTTCCGCCACAGGCAGGGCTTTAAGATAGGGAGTCCCAATATATAAGGCTAAAGCGGCATCATATTCTTTAAGAACTTCTGTAAGCACCTGACTGTACTCTTCTCCCGTACCTTCCACAGTAATATCAATAGGATTCTTAACTCCGGCATGGGGAGGAAGTATTCCCTTTAAAACAGAGGTCATTTCCGGGCTGGGCTCAGCTACATTCAAGCTCACTTCCTCGGCCTTATCCGCTGCCATCACCCCTGGGCCACCAGAGTTGGTAACCACGGCCAAACGGCGTCCCTGAACCGGGGGTAGATTAGCAAACCCTTTACATAAGTCAAACATATCTTCAATAGTTTCTACCCGCAGAGCGCCGCATTCCCGAAAAGCAGCATCATATACGGCATCAGCACCGGCCATGGAACCGGTATGGGACAAAGTAGCCCGCTGACCGGTACTTGTACGTCCGGATTTTATGATTACAACAGGTTTCACCGGAGTAACTTCTTTTAATACCTGCATAAATTCCCGGCCGTTTTTAATATTTTCTAAATACATGGCAATAACCTTTGTTTCCGGGTCATCTTTTAAAAACTTTAAAAATTCCAATTCATTTAGGTCGTTGCCGTTGCCGTAACTGATGAATTTCGATATCCCCAAGCCCTGTTCATGGGCCCAGGCCATAATATTTCCCCCTACTGCCCCGCTTTGGGATATTAAGGCAGTATGTCCTTTTGGCGGTGCCGCTTCCAAGGTAGCTAAAAGCCGGCTATGAGTATTTACCAGCCCGGCACAATTCGGGCCGGTAAAACGAATTCCATACTTTTTCGCTACTTGTTTGATCTCCTCTTCACCCTCCGCATTCCCTGCTTCCGAAAAGCCGGAGGTAATGATAATAGCCGCTTTAACCCCCTTCTTCCCGCAATCTTCCAGTACATCCTTTACCGTCGGAGCAGGAGAGGCAATTACCACTAAATCTACAGGTCCGCTGATTTCTTCTGCAGATGCAAATCCCGGCACCCCATCTAAACCTTTGGCCTTGGGGTTTAAGGCATAAACTTTTTCAAAGCCCCCTTCCACCAGGCGATTAATTAAAACATTACCCAGTTTACCGGGAGAAACCGAGCCGGTGACAGCAACCCCTCGGGGATTAAAAAGAGCTTCCATACTCATGCTTTTCCCCCCTTTTCTTAGAGCACATCGGATATGGAACGAGAAACCGAACCTGAGAAACCCGACTGAAAAGCAAAAACGTTTTCATCTGACCCTTTAGGCCAGCGTTCCTTAATGGCAGTGATCATTTCTTCCGCGCTGATAATTTCTTTAAGCTCGGTCTGAGCAAGAAGGGCACCCAGAACAAAAATATTCTCCCGGACCGGTTTTCCCTGATATTGGGGAAGTTTGGCCGGATTGAGATATGCCACATTCCCATTGATCTTCTCCACTTCTCCCCATACCTCTTCAACACTGGGATAGGGTGCCTTCCCTAACATCACCGCCGTAGGTGCCCAAACAAAACCGTAGATTAAAAAATCGGCTCCTTCTTTGGCATAACGCAATGCTTTCAATGTTTCGGATAATTCCATGGATACAACTAAATCGGCACCTTGCACAGGAATGCTGGGACCTACTTCCTTGCGTCCCAACCTTAGTTGAGCTTTTACAAAGCCTCCCCTTTGAGACATACCTTTAGTGGGATAGAAATTAACAGGAATTCCTTTTTTAAAGGCCGCTTCAGAAATCAGTTCACCAATGGTCAGCACCCCTTGGCCCCCTACACCCACAATATAGATATCAAAAACATTCTGATTCATTTATTTAACCTCCTTATTGGGGACATTCCCGGACAGGGGTGTGTCCCCCGACCTTAAAATAGCCGATTTGTTGCACACCTGAGCACAGAGTCCGCAGCCGTTACACTGGATAGGATCAATGATAATTGATTCATCTCCCAAAGTAATGGCCGGGCAGCCGGTAATATTTATACATAATTTACACAAATTGCATTTTTCCTGGTCTACGGTAATGGTGGAATATTTAATTCTCCGACGATTGGCTTGAATAGCACATTCCCGGCGGGGCATGATTACTTTCACCCCCGGCATGGTAAGAGCCTTTTCAATGGCCTTTGTAGTCATTTCATAGTCATAGGGATCCACAATGAAAAGTTCTTCCACCCCTAATCCGGAGACCATTTTGGCCAGGTCGATCTGCTTATGACCCGGTTGTTGAAAATCAATATGAGTACCGGGGTTAATCTGCATCCCGGTCATTGCCGTCCACCCGTTATCCATAATGATTACGGTTAGATTAACCCCATGCTGGACAGCATTAATCAAGCCGGGAATACCTGCATGGAAAAAGGTAGAATCCCCAATGGTGGCTATCACAGGATTCTTTACCTCACTATAAACAAAACCTTGGGCTAAAGGTATACTGGCACCCATAGAGACTTCCGTCCACAAGGTATTGAAAGGAGGATTTATCCCCAAAATAGTACAACCGATATCTCCCGTTACCATTACTTCGTCCTTTTTATATTTCAAATTCTTGATGGCTTTATTAATAGCCATAAAGGTACCCCGGTGGGGGCAGCCGGCACAGGTGGTAATGGGCCGAGCAGCAGCTTTTTTCTCTGCTTCTGTGAAATCTCTCATGAATTTCTCCGGCAATTCTTGACCTAAGGCACTAAACAGCCCTTTGACCACATGGGTGGCATCATAACTACCGATCCGGCTTAACGTACCGTCCTCTTTGCCTACTATTTTGACCTTTTTGCCTTTTTTGTAAGCCTCTAAATAAACAGCTCTTTCCAGATGCGGTTCCAGTTCTTCCAGTACTAAAATGGTTTCACAATGATCAAGTATTGCTCCTACTTCCTTAGTCGGGAAAGGTACGGTATGAACCAGTTTTAAAGTAGACACATTCCCCGGATCTAACCCGTATTTCTTGGCAACTTCCAAGCCTTCCTCCAAGAAACCGTTGACCACTCCTACACTGATCATGCCTATTCCGCCTTTTTCCGGTGCCAAAGAAAGTTTGTTTAAACCCTTTTCTTCAATAGTCTGAGCGGCTTTAGCCAAACTTTCAATTAGTCTCCGGTGCTGGGCCATGCAAATGGCCGCTCCCGCTTTGGTATATTTGCTGATATTTTTCTCCGGGAGAGGCTTTGGTCCCTCAGGCAGGACCCTATCCTCAACATCTACAATCCCATGAGATTGGGCCACATTGGTTACAGAACGAACAAAAACCGGTGATTGAATGGCCTCTGAAAGTTCAAAGGCAAACTTGGTCAGTTCATAGGATTCTTCTACAGAACCCGGTTCCAACATGGGCATATCAGACATGAGGGCAAAGCCCCGGGTATCTTGTTCCGCCATTCCTGTTGTCACCCCCGGATCATCGGTTACATAAATAACCAAACCCCCCACACATCCGGAATAGGCTACCCCGATTACTGAATCGTAGGCAACATTGAGGCCAGACATTTTCATCGTGCACATAGCCCGGTGTCCTGCCCATGCTGCTGCCGCTGCTACTTCAAAAGCCACCTTTTCATTAGTACTCCATTCCACTTTGGTCCCGTCTAAATCCTTCATCTTAAGTAAACTAGCAATAACTTCTGAGGAAGGTGTTCCAGGGTAACCTGTCACCACCTTCACACCTGCTCGTAAAGCAGCTAAAGCCACTGCTTCATTCGCAAGTACCATCTTCTTTGTCATAAATACACCTCCTGATCTTTCTCCTCTTTATTAAAATAAAATATTTTATCATATCATTAAGTTAGTTAAGCTAATAAACCAGCATTGTTTATCTACTTAATTGTTCAGCATCTCTGACATAGAATCAATAACTGATATTTAACAATGATTAAAAGCCGGGAATACTTTATTATATTAACGTACTATTATCGCCCTAAAAACGAAGCAAGGTTTCTCCCCCGGGCAACCAGGTAAGAAACCAGCAAATACAAACTACTATTTAAATATCATTTTACTATATAAATTCACTAGCGTTGCATAAAAACTTTTTTAAAAGTTCAACCCACTATATTTCTAAGCATCATTTTGATAATAATTGAATTTTTGTAATAAAATAACACATGGTTTTTTCTATTGTAGGTCAAGTGAGTA
>DUPU01000080.1 GCA_012838175.1 Clostridia bacterium | reverse complement strand
TACAAAGGAAAAGTTTTGTCTCCTCACGAAATTTCTACCATTAAAGACTTTTCTTTTAAGGATAGAATTATTCGTTTTGATGGCTCCAATGCGTTTTTTTTGGTAGATGAAACTGTTTCAGGGGACGGGAAACCTATTATTATAACTCAAAACGATATTTGCCAAGTTCAACTTGCAAAAGCAGCAATTTGTAGCGCTATTCATACTATGATAAGAGAATATAATACTGATTTTCCTGCGATTGAAGAAGTGTTGGTAACTGGTAAATTTGGCTGTGTGTTGGATATAAATCATTTTTGCCGAATCGGATTGATTCCCTTAGAATTAAGGCATAAAGTAAAGGTAATTGAAAAAGCAGTATTAAGTGGAGCAATAGCTGCCATGCTTTCGCTGGAACAATTTCAGCATACCTTATCAATTCTTCAAAAAGTTAAATATATAGATTTTTCAATACATTCAAGCTTCGGTAATTCATTTAACCAGTTTCTTTCTTTCCCACAAAAGAGTTAAAGAAGGAAATGAATATGAACATAAAAATTGAAGTAACGGAAAATCTATTCCCACAGATAGTGGATGCTATTGTAACCGGGGATGCTTTTGTAGTAAAAGAATTGGTAGAAGAATGCTTGGCTAGAAATGTTAAGCCGGATATGATTGTGACCAAGTCTTTAATTCCGGCAATGGAGACGGTAAGTGCCAAATTCCAGAGTACAGATTTTTTTATAGTGGATGTTATAGGAGCTGCCAACGCCATGCAGACCGGAGTAGAAATACTTAAGGAAAGGTTCTCCGAGAAAGATGAATTCACGAAACAAGGGACTGTGGTAATCGGAACGATTGAGGGAGATATCCACGATTTAGGAAAGAACATTGTTGCTTTAACCTTGGAAGGATCCGGGTACAAAGTTTGTGATCTTGGGGTTAATGTATCACCGGTACAGTTTGTTCAAACAGTGATAAAGCATGATGCGGAAGTTGTTTGTATTTCGTCTTTGCTTACGGTGACAATGCTGTACATGAAAGATGTTATTGAAGCTTTAAAAAAGGCCGGTTTAAGAGAAAAGGTGAAAGTCATTATCGGAGGCACTCCTGTTACCCAAAGTTTTGCCGACAAAATTGGCGCGGACGGCTATGTAAAGTATGGAACAAATGTAGTAAAAAAAATAAGGGAACTATTAGGTAAAGAAGATAAGAAAAAGATTCAGCTTGATGCGCTAAATATTTTTGTGGAGAAATACGGAAGCATATTTCGGGATAGATTTATGGTTAAACTTGTTTATAACAGGGATAATATGGTAGTGTTTAGCAACAGTGAGGAAGCTTTTGGGGAATGTATAAAGTGTTCTAAATGGATAAAAGAGGATGAAATCTATAAAGGTACTTTATATTGCTGCCCGGGAGGGCTGACAAAAATTGAAGGGTGTTTTCACTTTAATGGACCAAGCAATGAAAGAATTATTTGTGGACCGTTTTTAACAAATAAAGAGATAAGAAAATATTGTACTCCATCTCTGGAACCGTATTACTTTCACCAGTGTAGAGAAATTCTATGGGTATTAGTAATGGCAATAGAATTTGTGGAATCTAAGATAAATCAGTCTCTGTTGGAGCAGGAAATTGAAGAACAACGGGAAAGTGTTATTAGAGCTGTGAGATTTCAGAATGAATTAAACAGTGCTTTGAAAGAAGCAAATTACCGTTCTCTTCAATCTCAGGTAAATCCTCATTTTTTGTTTAATAGTTTAAACTGTTTGGCTAGACTGGCACAAATTGAGGAAGCAGATAAAACCGAAAAGTTTGCTTATGCTTTGTCTCGAACCTTGCGTTATATTCTTAAAAATATTAAGGGTACGGTAAGAGTAAATGAAGAAATTAATATGGTAAAAGATTATCTATTTATCCAACAGGTTCGATTTTTTGAACGAATCAAGACTTCCCTGCATATTGAAGATAGCATCCTGGAGGGGAGAATTCCCTGTATGATCTTACAACCTATTGTAGAAAATGCCGTAATTCATGGCTTAGAGCCATTGGAAGACGGGGGAGAAATTATTATTAGAGGTTTTATGAAGGGGAAAAAAATTGTTTTTAATATCAGTGATAATGGAATTGGGATTTCTCCAGAAAAGCTTGAGGAAGTATCTCAATTAAATGCATCTTGTTCTGGACAGGGGCATACCACAGGTTTGGGGCTGGTTAATGTGCATCAAAGACTTCAGCATTATTTTGGCTCAGAATACGGGTTGGAAATAAAAAGTTGCATAAACCAAGGTACTACAGTAGAGATTTACCTACCGTACGTTCCATAAAAGAGGTGTTTTTGCGTGTATTCCATGATGCTTGTGGATGATGAGGGGCTGGAGCGGATAGGTTGGAGAAAAATTTTAGAAAAGCATCGCTTTGATTCTGTATTGATTGTAGGCGAAGCAAAGAATGGGCAAGAAGCAATAGAGTTGGCTAGGGAAATGCATCCTCAAATAATTTTGATGGACATAGTGATGCCTGTTTTAGGAGGAATTGAAGCCAGCAAGCAAATTAGAGAACTCCTACCGGATGTGCGGATAATTGTCATTTCGGCGTATGATGAGTTTGCTTACGTTCAAAAAGCCTTGAAAGTAGGTGCCGTTAGTTATCTTTTAAAACCAGTTGAGCCTGAAGAAATGTTAAAAGTTGTGGATAATGAAATCAGGGAATTGGAGCAACTGAAAAAGCAAAAGGAAAAAGAAGAAAAACTACAGGCCTTACTGAAAAAATCAATGCCTTATATTAAGACTGGGTTTATTTTGAGTTGGCTTTCGGGGAGTTTTACAGGTCCGGAAGAAATCTTGCGCCAGGCAGATTTTTTTGGTTTTAAGCTAATACCTCAATTAGTAATGATTGTTACCATTGATCATTTCCTTAATTGCACTTTGGATAAAAAAGAATTTGAACGCCAGATGTTTAAACAAATGGTTTTTCAAAGGATTTTGGATACGGTTCAGGAAGACGATAATAGCATTGTCATGCCTTTACTTGGCCATGAATTTGGAGTGTTAATGGGTTTTTTGCCCGGCGAAGGGG
>DUPU01000079.1 GCA_012838175.1 Clostridia bacterium | reverse complement strand
TTATTCTTGTTCTTAAGAGCCATAGCTGAAACCTCCGTATGTGATTGATTGGACACCAATATCATACTAGGTTTCTTGTTATGGTTCTACTGTTTTACATGTTGCATTTCATTTTACAATGAATCATACTAGTAATATACAATGGGTTTATGGTAAAATTAATTAATCTGTATTATAATAAAATATTGAAATATATTATTTGAAGGGGTATTAGTATGAAGGAAAAAACACAAACAGTTGAAGGAGTCTATGAAATTCTTAAAAATCGTATTATTTCACTGGAATACAGTCCGGGTCAAATTTTGAATGAAGCCGATATTGCCAGCGAATTTGACTTGAGCCGTACCCCGGTTAGGAAGATATTTGAACAATTAAAAAATAAAAAATTATTAAATATTATTCCTCGTTACGGGGCACAGGTCGCGCCCATAGATTTCCGGTATATGAAATCAGTGTTTGAAGTGGTACGCGAGATGGAGGGTTATGCCATTCGCTTGGCCGTTGAACGGATATCGGACGGAAAAATTGCGGAACTGGAAGATATTGTGGAGCGAATTAATCAATATAATATTGAGACTGACTACAAACAGATCATCATGGATGATGAACGGTTTCATGAGATAATAATTCAGAGCAGTGAAAACCCTTGCTTAGTAGAAATACTTCTTGATCTGCACATGCATACGGAACGGCTATGGTTTTATTCTCAGCAGGATCTTACCAGTCTTTCCCTGTTTTATGAAACATTATCTGATATTGTGGCATCCCTGAAAGCCAGAGATGCAGCAAGGGCAGAGGCAAGTGCTAAGAAGCATATCGATGATTTTGTAGCTTTAATAAAACAAGAATTATTATAGGGAATTATATAAAAAACTAAACCCGGGACTTTCATCCCGGGTTTGGTTTTTCTATAGACTCAATTGATAATATGGTTTTAGAAAAACAATAAAGTAACTAAACCGAAAACAGGAAGAAGAATACAGATGCTATATACCATATATCCGAAAAAACTGGGCATAGGAACTCCCGCTTCTTCAGAAATGGAGCGAACCATGAAGTTGGGAGCATTTCCAATATAGGTAACTGCTCCGAAGAAAACGGAACCCGCTGAAATAGCCATTAAATGAGTGGGATGCTCGGCCAGTAGATTAGCCACAGCAGTAGCCTCAGGCATACCAGGATAGAATTGGCCTAAAGCGGTACTGAAAAATGTTAAATATGTAGGGGCGTTATCCAGGAAGCTGGAAAGGGCACCCGTAATCCAAAAGTATTGGGACGGTTCCTTTACTGCAGCCGTTATAAAACTCAGGGCACCTGACTCACCGGCTTTCAAGATGGCTAAAACAGGAGCCATGGTGATAAAAATGCCGAAGAAGAGATAAGCTACTTCTTGGATAGGAGCCCAGGAGTACTCATTTTCTTCCCGCAAGGTTTTAGGAGTAATTATCCAGGAAATCACTAATATGGCCACCAGCAGAATATTACGTATTACATCTTGCAGGCCAAGATGTACACCCAGTATGGAAACTTCCGCCATTTTCACACTGCCGCTGAAGATAATAACCCCGATAATCGCTGCCAGCAGAGCAAAGTTTTGAGTTCCTAAAATTTCTAAAGTTTTTCCTGATTCTAGGGCAGTTTGGGGTGGCTCGTTATTTTGTTGTACCTTTTTCTCCCTTTTTTCTTTAAGGAGATAGTACTTATCAAAGGCTATGTAAATTAAAAGTAAAACGCCAAGTACAACAAGCATGGGCAGAATAAGATGCAGGGTCCAGAAAAAAGGAACTCCGTGCAAAAATCCTAAAAACAAAGGAGGATCGCCTAGAGGCGTTAAGGCTCCACCAACATTTGCCACCATGAAAATAAAGAATACTACCATAAATGCCCGGTACTTGCGATGTTTATTAACTCTGAGAAAAGGACGAACCAATAGCATTGCCGCTCCTGTCGTTCCCATCCAAGAAGCCAATATAGATCCTATTGCTAAGAAACCCGCATTGACAAAGGTCGTTCCTTTTAACGTAGTACGCAATAATATACCGCCACCTACGGTAAAGAGTGCGCCCAAAAGAATAATAAAAGGTATGTAATCGGCAATTAAAACATGTAATAGTTCATAAACTCCCGCTTGTCCATAAGCTATGATCAGTGGAATGGCAATTATTGCGGCCCAAAAGACTGATACCTTGCCAAAATGATGATGCCAAAAATGCGGCATTAAGACAGGCCCTAGTGCGATGGATAATAACATACCAACAAAAGGAATTGCTGAATACAGCGGTAAAACTGTGCCTAAAGAATGCTCCATTTTTCTATCCCCCAATTATAATTTGCATTTCTTCATTAAGAGTGTAACACCTACCCCAATGGACGTCAAGGCAATAAAACCCTTATTCTGGCTCGGTTTCCCAAGGGTGGATGTTGTACACTAAAAAACTTTTATATTTTTTCCAATATGAGCAGGAATTTATCACATTTGAGCGAAGTATATTATAAAAATACAATAGAACAATTACTAAAATACATCATGTATTTGACGAATTTTGTACGAAGAGAGGGGATTAAATTTGTCAGAAATATATGACCTGATTATTGTAGGCGGTGGGCCGGCAGGTTTATCTGCCGGTGTATATGGCTCCCGGTCTCGCTTAAAAACAGCTATTCTGCAAAAAGGTAAACCGGGGGGGCAGGCTGCTACCACTCAGGATTTAGAAAACTATCCCGGGTTTTCCAGAGGAACAACCGGTCCGGCCTTAATGGAAGCAATGGCGGATCATGCTCAAAGTTTTGGAACGGAAATTATCAGAGAAGAGGTTGTTGACCTGGAATTGGACGGTGAGGTAAAAGTCCTAAACGGGAAAAGTGGGAAAGAGTACCTGGCAAAAACGGTGATTCTTGCTCCGGGTGCGGAGCCCAGGTCTTTGAATATTAAAGGAGAACGGGCGTTAAGGGGGAAAGGTGTTTCATACTGTGCCACTTGTGACGCGGATTTTTTTGAGGAGTTGGACGTGGTGGTTGTGGGCAACGGTGATGCGGCAGTGGAAGAAGCCATGTATCTCACCAAATTTGCCGAAACAGTAACCATTATTGTCATCCATGATGAAGGGGTCCTGGATTGCAATAAAGCCAGCGCGGAGTTAGCCTTTGCCAACCCTAAAATTAAATGGATATGGAACTCGGTTCTCACAGAGATTAAGGGAGACGGCCTGGTGGAAAGCGTAATGATTAAGAATATAAAAACCGGCGAAATTACCGAAATGGAAACCAACGGGGTCTTTTTCTTTGTCGGGACCGTACCGAAAACGGAAATACTTAAAGGCAAAGTTGAACTAAACGAGCAGGGATATATCATTACCAATGAACTTATGGAAACTTCGGTACCTGGGGTATATGCGGCAGGTGATGCTCGTATGAAGTACCTGCGGCAGGTAATTACCGCAGCCAGTGACGGGGCCATAGCGGCCGTTGCCGCAGAAAAGTACCTGGCGGAAGAAGAAGGCTTTAAGGAAAGGGTACTTACATCTCAAGAACCGGTTTTGGTAGCTTTCTGGGCACCCCAGGTTGAGGCCAGTATTGAAGCCGTCTCCTTATTAGAGAAAAAAGTTGCGGAAGCGGAAGGAAAAGTAAAATTGGTTAAAATTGACACCTATCGCAATCAGCGAGTTGCCAAAAGATATGGGATTACAGAAATCCCCAGTGTGGTGGTTTTCAAACAAGGCGAAGCGATGGGTAAATTTATAGGCCCCTTAAATGAAAAAGATTTGATGGATAAGATTAATTCCCTGTAGAAAATTTAAAACTACGACTTTATAAGGAGGGTGAAAAGCATGGTTGAATTAACTAAAGAAAACTTTGAAGCCGAGGTATTAAAAGCGGAGGGTCTGGTGATGGTTGACTTTTGGAGCCAAAAATGTGAACCCTGCAAAGCCTTAATGCCCAGTATTCATGAATTGGCGGAAAAATATAGTGATAAAGCGAAATTTTGCAGCTTGGATACCACCGGCAATAAAAGGTTGGCGATCAGTCAAAAGGTTTTGGGATTGCCTACAATAGCCTTTTATAAAAACGGAGAAAAAATTGCGGAATTGGTTAAGGACTTTACCATTGAAGATGTGGAAGCAAAACTTAATGAATTGGCGTAAGCTATGTCTTGTTTCCTAAGTTTATTTTTTATCATCATTTAATAGTGGATGAAGGGTAAGATTTTAAAAAGGCAAAGCAAAAAAATAAAAATGAAAGGGGTATGCAGAAATGCTGCAAGGCAAAAAAGTAGCCATTCTCGGTGACCGGGACGGAATTCCGGGACCGGCAATTGAGGAATGCGTAAAGTCAGCCGGCGCAGAAGTAGTGTTCTCGACAACAGAATGCTTTGTCTGAACGGCGGCTGGAGCAATGGACCTGGAAAATCAAGCACGGATTAAAGAGTTGGCGGAAAAATACGGTAAGGAGGACTTAGTTGTAGTTCTGGGCGGAGCGGAAGCGGAAGCATCCGGTCTGGCAGCGGAGACCGTATCAACCGGAGATCCCACCTTTGCCGGTCCATTATCCGGAGTCTCGTTGGGGCTCAAAGCTTATCATATATTTGAATTAAAAGAGGAAATTGATCCGGAGATTTATGATGAACAAATCAGCATGATGGAAATGGTGCTGGAAGTAGATGAGATTATTAACGAAGTGAAGACTTATCGAGGGTAAATCGTGGAGGTGATTTCATGAGTTTTCCGGTGATAAAAGGTGCGGCTTATGCCTTAATCCAGGCAAGTAATATGCTTTTGCACCAGGGAACCACCCAAACATCGGAACGTAGGAAAAACCCCACATCAGAGCATTTAGAGAAATTATCCCAACACTTAAGAAGTTTTCAGGAGGCTGTCAGTTATCCCCCTAATCAGGTTTACATCGGAAATATGACTCCTGATGACCTAAAAGATATTCCCCGTCCGTGGTATCAGGCGCCGGTTTCCGGCGCCTCCCGTGTCGGGAAGCATGGGGAAATCATGCCGGAGGATGAATTTCTCGGTTTAATGAAAATTGTAGATGCTTTTGATTTGGTGGTTTTGGAAGAAGAGTTTCAAACCGGTGTTAAGGGAAAGATTTCTGCGCACCCGGTTTTAAAAAATATCAAGGATTTGGATAAATTATCTCAAAATCCGGGGCGTCTAGAAGAAATCAGCCGTTTAGTGGAAGAACGCTTGGCCCAGCCCATTTATTTTAACGGGAAATTGGTAGGCTGTGTTAAAAAAGCCCATGAATTTGATGAAGCTTTATCGGATCATGTTATGTTTGAGAACTTGGTGGGCAAAGCTTCAGCAGTATTTGCCCTCATGCTATTGTTTTCAAGAACGGAATTGCAGCCCCATGAGGTGGAATACATTATTGAATGTTCTGAGGAAGCTTGCGGTGACATGAACCAAAGAGGCGGAGGCAATTTTGCCAAAGCTGTGGGTGAAATCTGCGGCTGTGTCAATGCAACAGGTTCTGACACCCGGAGTTTCTGTGCGGGTCCGGCACACGCCTTAGTTGAGGCAGCGGCTTTAGCCCAAACAGGAATCTATAAAAATGTAGTGGTTTTGGCCGGTGGAGCTTCCGCTAAGCTGGGCATGAATTCCAAGGATCATGTAAAAAAAGGCATGCCCGTTCTGGAAGATATGCTAGGAGCCTTTGCCATTCATATTGGAGAGAATGACGGGATTAGTCCGGTGATTAGGACAGACGGAATCGGACGGCATAAAATCGGCTCCGGTGCCTCACCCCAGGCGGTAATGACAGCCATTGTGGCGGAGCCGTTAGATAAAATGGGTTATAAGATCACTGACGTGGACCGTTACTCTCCGGAAATGCAAAATCCTGAAATTACAGTACCGGCGGGGGCAGGGGATGTCCCCTTGGCAAATTATAAAATGATCGGAGCCTTAGCTGTAAAAAGAGGGGAACTGGACAAAAGTGACTTGATGAAAGCTGTGGCAGGTTTTGGTATGCCCGGATTTGCCCCCACCCAAGGCCATATACCTTCCGGGGTACCCTTTATCGGTCATGCTTGTGATATGATCCGGGAGGGAAAGATTACCCGAGCGATGATTGTTGGAAAAGGAAGCTTATTCCTAGGCCGGCTGACTAATCTTTTTGACGGAGTATCTTTTATTATGGAAAAGAACGGTGGAAAAGAAGAAACTTCAGATTTCAGTAAAGAAGAAATTAGGGCCATGATTGCACAAGCAATGAAGGACTTTGCCAAAACTTTAATCAGTAATGAGTAAGTAGATATAAGAGAGTTCCCGAAAAGGGGGTGAAGCTATGAGCGTAAATCAGGTGAAAGGGGTTATTGCCGAAGTATTTGAAGAGATTGCAGATGCTCTTCAGACCGGGTCTTTTAGCAAAAAAATCAGGGTAGGACTGACCATCCTAGGGAGTGAACACGGGCCTCAAGAATTAGTTTGGGGCGCGGAGTTGGCCCAAAAACAAAATCCCGATCTTGAGGTAGTATTAATTGGTAGCGGAGCGGAGACTTTCCTGGAAATAGTCACAGCTAAGGATGAAAAAGAAGCCCATGCCAAAATGGATGAAATGCTTCTTAATGGGACCTTGGATGCTGCCGTAACTATGCATTATAGTTTTCCAATCGGCATTTCCACCGTAGGCAAGGTAATCACTCCGGCAAAGGGAAGGGAAATGTTTCTTGCTACCACCACCGGCACATCTGCCACGGAACGGGTTTCAGCTATGGTGAAAAACACGGTTTATGGAATTGCCGCGGCAAAAGCATGCGGTAAGACCAATCCTACTGTAGGTATTTTAAATATTGACGGGGCAAGACAGGTGGAAAGAGCCTTAGTGAAGCT
>DUPU01000078.1 GCA_012838175.1 Clostridia bacterium | reverse complement strand
TTATTCTTGTTCTTAAGAGCCATAGCTGAAACCTCCGTATGTGATTGATTGGACACCAATATCATACTAGGTTTCTTGTTATGGTTCTACTGTTTTACATGTTGCATTTCATTTTACAATGAATCATCACAAGATAAACACAAAAAAAAACAATTTCCTATTGACAAATTCTTTTCCTTAAGATATCATTATTGGCAATATATCTACATCCTCTATATTGTTTTAAACCGTTGATTGAGAGTAGTAGCATAAACCACTTTATCCAAAGAGAGCCGCAGGCGGTGGGATTGCGGTGATAAAGCTTATTGTGAATGGACTCATGAGGGCGGAGCAGAAATTTTTTAAAGTATGCCAGCCGGGAACTTCACCCGTTATCAAGGAAGCGTGTATGTTAGTACACGAAAAGAGTGGCGTTTTTATACGCAAATTGGGTGGTACCGCAGAGATAACAGTCTTTGTCCTATATAAGGCAAAGACTTTTTTTATTCTAAAAAATTATTAAAAGAAAGGGATGAAAACCATGGCAAAGATACCGTACAAAATTTATTTATCTGAAGAGGAGATGCCTAAATATTGGTATAATATGAAAGCCGTTATGAAAGAGCTTCCAGCACCTTTTCTTAATCCTGCCACTTATAAACCTTGTACGGCGGAAGAACTGAATCAGGTATTTTGTTCCGAGCTGGTGGAACAAGAGCTTAACTCCTCGGACCGGTATATTGAAATCCCGGAGGAAATCCGCAATTTCTACAAAATGTTCCGTCCTTCCCCCTTGGTCCGGGCTTATTGCTTAGAAAAGATGTTGGATACACCGGCAGAAATCTACTATAAGTTTGAAGGTACTAACACTTCCGGTTCCCACAAACTGAACTCAGCTGCAGCCCAAGTCTATTATGCTAAGAAGCAGGGACTGACTAACCTGACTACGGAAACCGGTGCCGGGCAATGGGGCACTGCTTTAGCCATGGCCTGTGCCTATTACCAGATAGCTTTAACTGTATATATGGTGAAGGTCTCAGCAGAACAGAAACCTTATCGGAAGGCGGTAATAGAAACGTATGGCGGCCGGGTAATCCCGTCCCCGTCCGACACCACGGAAATAGGCAGGAAAATTTTAAGGGAAAATCCCAACACAGGAGGTTCCCTGGGCTGTGCCATTTCTGAAGCTATTGAAGTAGCGATGAAAACCGAAAACAGCCGCTATGTTTTAGGCAGCGTATTAGACCATGTACTTTTACACCAGTCTATAATCGGACAGGAAACCAAAACTGCTTGCGAAAAATATGAAATCCAGCCGGATATGATTATTGGCTGTGCCGGCGGCGGGTCAAATTTCGGCGGTTTAATCGCACCTTTTATGGCGGACAAGATTGAAGGGAAAAACAAAATTGAAATTATCGCCGTGGAACCTGCCTCCTGCCCATCCTTAACCAGAGGTAAATTTGCCTATGATTTCGGGGACACCGGGAAAACTACCCCACTGATGAAAATGTACACCTTGGGATCAGGATTCATCCCCTCTCCGAATCATGCGGGAGGATTGAGATACCACGGCATGAGTCCCATTATTTCCAAGCTGTACCAAGACGGTTATTTGGAAGCCCGGGCTGTTGAGCAAACCAAGGTCTTTGAAGCGGCTATCGCTTTTGCCCGCTGCGAAGGCACCTTACCGGCTCCGGAATCAGCCCATGCCTTAAAAGTAGCCATGGATGAAGCCATAAAATGCAAAGAAACCGGCGAAAAGAAGACAATTCTTTTCGGGTTGACCGGCACCGGTTACTTTGATTTGTCCGCCTACATGAGCTATAATAACGGCTCCATGACCGACTATATTCCTACAGATGAGGATCTGGAAAAAGGTTTTGCCACCTTGCCTCAAGTAAAATAGGAAGAATAATTCATTGTGAAACCTATCGGGGATCGGGACAGACCCATACTCCTTGCCTGTCCTGATCCCCTTTTTACTTATCCAATTATTCTCAGGTAATTCAAACCGTATATTACACCCACATTACTTCCTTGTAAAATTACCATAAACCTATAAGCCCCCTTATTGTCCATGGGTATTCACTTTTTATATCCTCAGTTTATTTAATATTAACTATTTCTCTTTCCAAAGTTGGCAATTATTACAGGTGCCATAATTAAATTAATTCTGTTATCATTAAATAAAGCTTTTTTTAGCAATATAGGTTTTTTACGTCTAAATTGCCTAAAAAATGCGAAATTTTTATTCTGTGGAGGTGTTGTGATGAAAAAAACAATTAGCTTCTTGATGTTTCTGATCCTGTTTTTTTCTTTTTCAGCACATGCCCAGGGAGCAACAGATTACATAGTGCAGCCCGGAGACAGCATGTGGAAAATTGCCGTAAAACACCAGGTTGGGCTCAGTGAAATTATTCAGGCCAATCCACATATCACCAATCCGGCCCTGATTTATCCCGGTCAAAAAATTACCATTCCTGATTTAAGTCAGACAAAAAACTTGGAAAATGAGGTTATCAGACTGGTCAACGTGGAAAGGCAAAAAAATGGATTGGCTCCTTTAAAAGCTAATTGGGAACTATCCCGGGTGGCAAGATTCAAATCCATGGACATGGCAGAGAAAAATTATTTTTCTCACATTTCTCCTACATATGGTTCACCTTTTAAAATGATTACAGACTTCGGCCTCTCATATTATTCCGCTGGGGAAAATATTGCCATGGGGCAAAAAACACCCGCCGAAGTAATGAAAGGTTGGATGAAATCGTCCGGACACCGAGCCAATATCTTGAACAGCACCTATACAGAAATAGGTGTAGGTCTGGCTGTAAACAACAACGGTCGAAACTACTGGACACAGATGTTTATCCGGCCCAGAAAGTAATCTTTAAATAGCAATAAGCAGCTTTTCCGCTGCTTATTTTTGTTTGCTCATATTACTTATAATTACATATAATTACTGAACCAGGCTGTATGAAGATCCTCATCTATGAGATTGCTCCATAATAAATCAGACAATTCCTGATGATTAATGGCTTTGAGAATAAAGTCCCGATAGTCAGCCATGGCTTTTTGCTCCAAAGCGATATTTGCCTTAAGTAAACCGGCTGTCCCTGATGCGCCGATAATATCTCCCGCCACCTTGCCGCTGAGAGGGGCCACAAATTCACCGACTCCTGTCGGTTTACCTCCGTATTGATTGATCATATCAGCAATATTTTTTACATGCTGGTCTTCAATGACAGCTACCCTTTCCAGGGTTTTTTTTAAGTAAATATCATTCACTTTTTTGCTTTGGGCGTGATACAAACTAACTTGATTCATTTCCAAACTATAAAACCAGTTAAGCTTTTTAAGAATATCTTTTTCCGTTAACAAATGTCTCACCCCCAAAACTTTTCTTTATACCTATTCTTCACACCTATTCTTTCCGGAAAGAAAGCTTTTTATTTCTCCTGGAAAGCAATTTAAACCCTTACCTTATGCATCCAAAATCCCCCGCGAAAGTTCCTGGGCTCGTGGGAAATAACAAAAGCATCGGGACATAAGGAGTCTATGATTTTGTATAAAGAGGCTTCATTTTTTCGCTTAGCCATTACTTCCATAACAAACCTATCCGCATCCCGGCCTTCGGCCTTCCATGATGTCACCCCGAACCCGTTTTCCCGCAATTTTTCTGCCAAACAGGAATGTTCCCGCCCGGTGATAATCTGTACGCTGATATAACCCAGAGCCATCTTGTTCTCAATTAAACTACCGGTAAGAATTCCTAAACCATAGCCCAAACAATAGGCCAGTAAATTCCAGTAATTGTCCAATTTATTCAGCACCAAAGTCAATCCGGATACATAAATAAAAACCTCTACCGTACTTATAATAGATGCCCAATAGAATCTGCCCTTTACAGTAAAAATCATGCGAATGGTATACAAAGTAACATAGCTTATCTGGACAGCCAGAATAATTAAAACGGTAATCATTTTATGGTTCCTCCCACCTAGCAACACTATCTATAAGTTATTTTTAATGGAATTAATTATTACTTTTTTTAATGAAAAACTCAATATTTCAGTTCACTTCCCAATATCATATCAGAAAATCAAGAAAATGGAAGTTGATTTTTTTGATTATTTTTTGTTATTGCTAATGAAAGATTACTGAGTTAAAATTAATTTCATAGTGTGTATGCGAAAGGGGACTTATGCCATGTGGGAAGTTATTAGTTTGGGGGCAACCCTGTTTTTTATTGCCTCTGTATTTCCCCCCTATAATGTATTTATAGCCCAATCAATTTCCGAGAAGAATTTGCTCCTTTACCTGAGCACAATGATTCCGTCTTTAAGCGGTTTATTCTTGGGGGGTCTATTGCTGGGATATGGGTCTATATTATTAGGACTGCCCTTGGAATTAATCGGGGGAGTTTTTATTATTGTGGTTGGTTTAAGAATGCTGTGGCCGAAAAAAAATCAATTAAAAGACGACCGGTTAAAGAAAAAAGTAACAGGAAGCGCTCAAGCTGCACTTTCCTGTTTCCTGTTATCATTTATGCCCGGAGTTTTTACGATAGCTATGGGCACTGCCTTTAACACAGCAAATTTCCCGCAGGTTCTTACGGTCTCTCTGGGTGCTGCTTTAGGCATCAACTTGGGGGGCATCCTTTTATTTAAAGGTGCAAAACTTGCCCACCTCCCGTTAGATAAATTAGGAGGTGTGCTTTTGCTGTTTGTCGGAGTCTTAACCATCATATAAGCATAGGATGATATAGAAAATGAACAGATTTTTCACGTCTGTTGATAGTTGTCTCTGGCTGCCTTGGTATTCTTTGCCTTTTGCGGAATCTGCCTGAAATTAGCCTGAAATCAGGTCAGCAAACTCCTCAATGTAGATGCAATATAAGGAATATCCTCTCTATTCACACCATGGTTTGTGACAAAACGCATTAATCCGTTTTCCGGTGGAATAGCTTTAATACCCTTTTCCAGAAGTCCTTTTATAAGAGCCGACTCACTATCATGGGGGTATTTTTCAATACGGAAAAATACCATATTAATATGAATATCTTCTATTCCTACTTTTATACCGGGAATCTTCGCCAATTCATGTCCTAAAAGGACAGCATTTTCATGATCCTCCACTAGCCTGGTTCTCATTTTCCTTAAGGCCACCAGTCCGGCCGCCGCCAAAAACCCGGCTTGACGCAGACCTCCCCCCATCAGCTTTCTCTTTTTTCGGGCTTTAGCAATAAACTCCCTGCTCCCCGCCAGCATTGAACCCACAGGAGCACAAAGACCCTTGGACAGGCAAAACATGACCGAATCGCAGAAAGCGGTAATTTCTTTTGCATCCTTTTCTAAATAAGCTGCCGCGTTAAAAAGTCTGGCCCCATCCAAATGTACAGGTATATGATATTTTTGGGCAAGATTATAAATAGCCTCCATATTGGATAAAGGTACCACCCGGCCGCTGGAGTGGGCGTTTTCCATCGCGATCAGCCCGGTAGCAGGATAATGAATATCTTCTCCCCTGATTTTACTCTCCACTTCATCAGGATCAATAACTCCTTTGTCAGTTTTCACCGTCCTTAATTGAACCCCGGCTATCACAGAAGCTGCACCCACCTCATGCTGCACAATGTGGCACTCATCCCCTAAAATAACCTCATCTCCCCTGTTACAATGGGTAAAAAGGGCTAATTGATTGCCAAAGGTACCACTGGGGACAAATAAGGAAGCCTCCTTTCCGGAAATGGAAGCGGCATATTCCTCCAATTCTCTTACTGTGGGATCATCCTCAAAAACATCGTCACCGACCTCAGCTCGATACATGGCTTCCCGCATCTCATGAGTAGGTACAGTCACGGTATCACTTCTTAAATCAATATATTTCATACCTTACTCCCCTCGTATAATTAATTTTGCAATCCAAATCTCACTGAATTTCCAATTTTGATTTGAACAACTAAACATTAACCTTGTAACTTTTCCCTCCCAGTAGCCCGTTCACTTTACCCTTGACTAGGAGAATGTCCGCATGGTAGGCTTCTTGGCCAAACAGACACATTTCCCCACAGCAATATGATTTTTTAGATTTTATATTTTAACTTAATTTCTGCAGAATTATATGTTTTCCTCTTCAGGAGTAACAATTATTATTGACCCCCTTTTAACCCCGTGTTAAAGTACTTACATATATAGAAATACAAATAGGAGGACAGACGGTGGAAAACATTACTATGATGGACCTGTGGGAAGGAGGAAAAACAGGTAGGACCTGTGGGTATCTAATTAAGGCAGAAAAATTATCCCTCGTCGAAACCGGTCCCGGGCCTGCAGGGGAAATAATTTTATGTACTTTAGAAGAAAACGGCTTTCATCCCTCCGATCTCTGCTATGTAATAGTCACACATATCCATTTAGACCACGCAGGAGCAGCAGGTTACTTATTAAGTAAATGCCCTAATGCTCGGCTGGTGGTCCATCCTTCCGGGGCACGCCATATGGCGGAACCCAGCCGGTTAATTGCCGGGGCAAAGGCAGCTTTTGATAATTTTGATTCCCTGTTCCAACCGGTCATTCCTGTCCCGGAAGAGCGAATTCTGACTGTGCAGGATAATAGCACTTTGGACTTAGGAGACCGGCAGCTCACCTTTTTTCATGGAAGGGGACATGCCAATCATCATTTAACAATTCTGGACAACCTGTCAGCGGGACTTTTCAGCGGTGACCTCCTGGGTATTTATTCCCCGGAATTTGCCGAGTACGGCATCGAATACAGTTTGTTATCTTCCGCTCCCAACCAGTTTGACCCTCAGTCCTATATCCAATCTCTGGAAAGGATTAGAAGCATCCAACCAACTACCATTTATTTCTCTCACTACGGAATAAAAACCGGACTGACTGATCATTACCTTGATCTATGTCTTAAGAATTTAGAATTGTTTTGTCAAGTAACCCAAGATATTTGTGCCGATGGTGCTTCCTCATGGCAGGAAATTGCTCTGCATTTAAAACACCGTGTAAAAGATGTGTTAGTAGAGATGGGCTGGCCCAGGGAAAGATCTTTGCCTGATTTTATTGAATCAAATATAAATCTTAATGCTAAAGGATTATTAGATTGGTGGATAAAAAGCCTTAAGAGTGTTTAGATAAAAAAATGACTGTCCAAGATATGGGCAGTCATAATTGCTTATATACTATATTTATTTTACGCTCCTACAGTTACTCCCCCGTCACCGGGCGCCGGGATATCCTCATCTTTTATCTTTTCAATGGTAAACCCGGTATAACCGTAAATAATGGAAACAAGAGGATTAATTAAGTTGAGGAAGGCAAAAGGAACATAAGCCAATGTGGCAACACCCAGGGTACCTGCCATATATGCCGCACAAGAATTCCACGGAATCAAAGGAGAAGTCATGGTTCCGGCGTCCTCAAGCACCCGGGACAGGTTCTTGGGATGAAGCTTTCTTTTATCATAAGCCGGCTTATACATTCTACCCGGCACAATAATAGACAGGTACTGGTCGGCAGTCAAGGCATTAGCCAAGATACAGCACAGGACATTGCTCATAATCAAGGACCCGGTAGACTTGGCCCAGGAAAGGATTTTGGCCACAATTACTTCCAACATGCCCACCTTCTCCATAATGCCACCGAAGGTCAAAGA
Organism: Clostridia bacterium; assembly: GCA_012838175.1. Taxonomy (GTDB): domain Bacteria; phylum Bacillota; class Dehalobacteriia; order Dehalobacteriales; family Dehalobacteriaceae; genus DUPU01. The sequence goes on along the minus strand of DUPU01000078.1, from coordinate 3,169 downwards.
ACAGAGCACAATAGAAGCAGACCAAAGCATGGAATCAAAGCCGCCCCGGGTCAACAGAGTATCCACTGCTTCTACCCCGGTTTCCCCTACATAACCATAATGCATGGCGTTAACGACTTCCGCCAGGGTGGCACCCTGAAATATCAGCGCACAAATAGCGCCCAAGAAAACCCCGCCCATCAAGCCCGGAAGGGCAGGAATTTTAAAAATAACCATGAGAATAACGGAAAATGGAGGAATAAGAAGTATGGGATTAATGGTAAAGTTTATTGCCAATACAGACATAACCTCTTGTATCGATTCAGCAGAAGCAGCACCGCTTTCAAGAGTAAAACCTAAAAAAAGTATATAAAATAAGTGCTATAAGCAAACTAGGCGTTACCGTATATACCATGTGCCGGATATGTTCAAACAATTCACTTCCGGACACAGCGGGAGCCAGGTTGGTAGTATCGGACAGAGGAGACATCTTGTCGCCAAAGTATGCTCCGGAAATTATAGCCCCCGCTACCATTGGTAAAGGAATTCCCATCCCCTGACCTACTCCGATTGCAGCAATCCCCACCGTTCCGGCAGTGGTCCAAGAACTACCGGTAGCAAGAGAAGTGACGCAGCATAGTAAACAAACTGTAACCAAAAAGATTTTCGGGCTTAAAATCATTAAACCGTAGTAAATAAGGGTTTGGACAACTCCGCCCAGAATCCAGGTGCCAATAAGCATACCAATAACCAGCAAAATTAAAATTGCTTTTATAGACGAAAAAATGCTGTCTAGAAAACCGGATTACAACTCATCCCAGCTAATTCCCGTCCTCTTGGCTATAAAGGTGGCAAAAACCGCTGAAATGACAAGAGCCATGTGAGCGTCCCCACCCCATCTTATAAGTACAAAATACAAAGAAACAACCAAAAAAACAATACATAGTAATGCTTCCCAAAGATATGGCTTGCGTCGAACCTTTTCTTTTGCCATTAAAAGGCTACCCCCTAAACTTTTTTCTTCCAAACAATGAAAATAATTACTTTAATTCTTCATTTTTTAGTTTCAATTACCCCCCATTTCATAATTTTTGTCCATGCAATTAATGTTCCAAAACACCCCTGTGGCAATTCCTTGGTATCACCCGGATTTAGTCAGCTCAAATTTAATCATGAAATTCTATTGCCTAATTATCGTCATACACAATTTAGGAATACTGATAATAAAGGTTGTCAGTAAATAAAAAATGTGCCCATTCTTTGGCATTTGCCTAATATTCAGCAATTTTCGTCACTATTTTGGACAAAAAATAAAGAATTTTATTTATATTATACATACATGCCCAATTTCCTTTTTTATTTTGTAGATTTCCTAAATTTCTCATGCCTATATGTTCGGAAAAGCCTACACATCTTTTCAAAATTCTATTTCTTAAATTATCCTAATTTATCATAATTCATTTTTATTAAATATGATTGTTTGATAAATTTAAAGGAATTTTGCTTTTCCTGGCGAATCTCAGCCCTCAGAAATATTAAACCGCAAAGAAAAGAGGAAATTCCATGGTTGCTGACAGAATCGGAAAGGATAACCGGAGAAAAATATTTTACCTGGTGATGGCCTTAATTTTTACTGATACCATACTCTACGGCGCCATAGTACCCCTCATTCCTATTTACATGAAAAATTTACAATTGACCACCTCAGCTATAGGAGCTATCTTCTCTGCCTATGCTTTTGGTATTTTAATTCTCAGCATTCCTTTAGGTGTAATGGCGGAAAAATACGGCTACCGGAAAATTTTTCTTGCCGGTATGTCCGCATTGGCTCTATCTTGTTTCTTTTATGGATTTATGAATAGCCCCGGGGCCTTACTTCTTTGCCGGTTTATTCAAGGAGCAGCCGGGGCAGCCAGTTGGACCGGAGGATTAGCTATTGCAGCGGTAATCTATCCTGACCGACAAGGTGAAAAAATCGGACTTCTTATGGCTGTAATGGGCTTAGGCACCATTTGCGGTCCTCCCATAGGAGGTTTCCTTTATCATCTTTTTGGTTACAAATTGATGTTTGGTATCCTGTCCTTACTGTGCCTCATATTGTTATTTTGCATCCGCCTGGTTAGTTTTGCGGATTTGCCCGCCGCAAAACACTCGCAAATAAATATCAATATATTTTCTACATTAAGTAATGCCCGGGTTTTTTGGCTAAGCGCCATTATAGTTGTCCTGGCAAGTATTTTTGGCATGTTGGAAGTATTAATGCCCAACCATATGGACGGGCATTTTGGCTTAAATACCGTGGAAATCGGATTGTGTTTCGGTTTTATGGGCATTATCCACGCGGTAAGCGATGCTTTTTCCGGGCAATTATCCGATCGTTACGGCTATGAAATATTTGTTTTAGGAGGTCTGGTTTTCTGTGCTGTCAGCCTTCCCTTCCTTGCCTGGGCGCCGAACATTTTTACCCTTCTTGTGGTATTATCCTTGGTCGGTGCCGCAACAGGGGCAGCGGTAACTCCCAGTCAACCTTTACTCTACAGAATTATCACCGTACAACAAGGAGAAAACAATGGAGGAGCAGGTTATATCTATGGTTTTTACAATACCATTTATTCCATAGGCATGTTTTTAGGCCCCCTGTTAGGCGGACTGCTGAACAGACACTTCAACCTTTTCGGGAGCCTTCTGTTCTTTGCTTTTTTATTCGGTGCAGGTGCAGTTTTGTTCTATTTTAAAGTATTTATCCCCGAAAAAAAGGAAAAAATCCTTTTATAAGCTAAGGGCCTCCAATAAAATAACCAGTAATACTTTCCCATATATTTAGGCTGGATATTCAACAGCCCCTTATAATATAATAATTAAATCCGGTATAAACTTTTTCCATTAAAAAGACCTGTTCTTCACCAGGCGAAAGGAGGAATTAAACTTGAATCAGAAACCGGAATTTGTTTATCAAAGGATTCCGGGTTATAAATGGGTTTGGGGAATTATTATCGGTCTTATTGCTATGAGCTACTATCCCTTATCGGGTATGATTGTTTTTTTAATTGGTGTGATTATGTCCGTGAAAGTTCTAAACTCACCGGCCAATAAGTCGGCAAGGCTGTTTAATAAAGGATTGCATATCTACAAAAAAGGATTTATAGATATGGCCATTCAAATATGGGAAGAAGCATTAAATAAGAACCCG
>DUPU01000012.1 GCA_012838175.1 Clostridia bacterium | reverse complement strand
TTGGGGATACTGCCGAACCGGAAATTAAAAGCTTAAGTTTGGCCCAGGCAGTGGAAATGGCGATGAAGGATAACCTACAGGTGGAGTTGGCGGCACTGGGGTTGGAACAGGCTGAGCTTACTCTGGAACAGGCAAAATCTGCCGCAAGAAAAGCTAGCAAACAAATAGGTATTGAAATACCAAATATGGCAGGTGGTATTTCTACAATTAGAAAGGACCAAAATATGGCTTTAGCTATAGATGTAATCCCGGTTCAGGCTGAGTCAGGTAAAATAATTGCCGAAACCGGAAAGGCGTATACAGAAAACGTTATAAAATTTGGTGTAGAGGCAGCTTATTATGGGGTGCTTCGGGCGGAAAAGATGTTGGAAGTATCTGAGGCTTCTCTAATAAGGGCTAAAGAACAATTGAAACAGGCGGAAGCAAAATTCAAGGCCGGGACAGTGGCTAAAATGGAGGTTATTTCTGCTGAGGCTCAGTTAAAGACGGCGGAAGCAGGGGTAAATGAGGCCAAGGCCGGGGTGGAAAAAGCTCGTATGGCTTTAAACCAGACTCTTAATTTAAACTTAAATACCCCGATGGAATTAACGGATAAGTTTAGTTTTGCTCCGGCTGGGGATATAGATACGGATAAAGTATTTCAGGAAATGACAGAAAAGGATAGTTCCTATGTGTTAGCCAGGGAAAAATATAATATCAATAAGGTAAATTTTGATTATCACCAAAAATATTTTACCAAGAACACCTTTGCATACCGGGAAGCAGAATATGCTTTCAAGGAGTCTGAGGTAAACTTGGAACATGCAAAAACTCAACTCCAATTAAATATAAAAAATGCTTACATGGATTTGAAAACGGCTGAAGACAACTATCATGTGCTTACCAAAAGCGTGGAGCAAGCAAAGGAGGCTTATCGTTTAACGAAACTCCGTTATGATGTGGGTATGGCTACAGGATATGACTTATTAGGCGCTGAGACCGCATTAAAACAGGCGGACATGGCCCTTCTGAACGCTTTATACAACTACAATCTGGCTAAGGCAAAATTCACATATGGAATTTTTGGCGATGCATCTGCCGGCAGCAGCCAAAAACAATTATCTTCCAGTGCTGCCCAAGCAGCGTCCGGTGAAATGCCTTCCGGGATGTAATGGGGGAAGGGAAAGGTGTTTGATTCCTCTGATGTTAATGATAAGCGCTACCGGATTATGAAAGGGGCAGCCAAGGTATTTGCCCAGAAAGGTTTCCACCGGGCTAAAATGGAAGAAATTGCTCAGGAAGCTGATGTTGGCAAAGGTACGGTTTATGAGTATTTTTCCAGCAAGCAGCAGCTTTTTATCGAGATGTTTAAGGTAGGAAAAGATTATTACCTAGATGCTTTAAACAGAGTGGTGGAGAACGAACCGGTATTTTATAATAAACTGAAAAATGTAGCATATCTGCATTTAAATTTTTTTAATGAACATAAGGATATAGCCAGGATTTTCATGCAGGAGTTTTTACAATTAGGGGTGGAGATGCATCAAGCCGTTTTTCAGCTTGAGGAGCATGAAATAAAATTACTTGAAGAGTTGTTCCAACAAGGAGTGCGTGAGGGTTATTTCCGCCCTGTGGATACAAGGGTTGCGGCTCATGCCTTCTACGGGTCGGTAAATGCCATGAGTGTACCCATGCTATTTTTTGGGGAAAAACCTGACCTGGAAAAGTTGTCAGGAGAAATTGTGGATATATTTTTGCAGGGGATTAAGAAATAGGCAAAGAATTATGGGAACAGAAAAAGGTTGTAATTCTAAAGGTTACAGCCTTTTTGGTATTTTAGGTAATTTGCTGATGAGAAATTTACAAATACATGGTAAAATGATAATTAACATGTTGATATTGTAAAATAATCAAAACTGGGAGGCATTTCGTATGAAAAAATTTTTGACTTTGTTATTTCTGATAATCTCGGTATCTATAACATTACCTGCTTTGGCTGCCGTACAATATGAAACTTTGAATTTAAACAGGGAAAGCATTGAAAATAATTTAAAAGCCAATACAGCATCTTTTAGAATGATGGATTCAAACAAGACTGCTAAAAGATTGGTAATTTATGAGGATGCTTTAAAGTTTATGTCTGAAAAAGATGTTAAACTAATAGTTGAAACCAATACTATGACCTTGAGCTTATCCCCGGAGGCATTTAAGACTCAGGAATGGTTTGAAGCTGCTAAATCCGGCGAACCTTTGGCCATTCGTCTGTTTATAGAAAAGGGGAGCGGATTAAAAGTCTCGGAATATTTTGATGATTGGTACTATAATCAGATGGGTTTTTCTCGTTTCGGCACCTCGGCCTGGGAGTTAAGAGGGGAAGTCTTAGCAGCAGGAATCAAAAAATATGAAATTGACAATTTTGCCGTTCCCATTAACCTTAATGCAAAGTATTCTCCGGAGGCAGAATCCTATGGAAATATCAGCAATTTAGGTATGTATGTGTTAAACGAAAAGACGGGGAAATGGGATTACCTAGGAGGATCTGTGGATCGGGAGAACAGGGTGTTCAGTTGTCAAACAAATGTCCCCGGATTGTATATTATTCTTTCCGGTAAAAATTCCTCCGGACAAAAGGGAGAAGGTTTTACCGATATTAAAGGTCATTGGGCAGAAAGCGACATCCTGTATATGATGCAGAAAAATGTAGTTCAGGTAACCGGTGATAAAAAGTTTTATCCCAATCGGGAAATTACCCGGGCGGAATTTGCCGTGTTTTTGGTAAGGACATTAGGGTTGGAATATAATAATGGGCCAAATAAATTCCAGGATGTAGGGCCTAATCAGCCTTATTATCAAGAAGTATTGGCTGCGGCAAATTCCGGAATTGTTGCCGGTGTTACAGAAGATAAATTCCATCCTGATGTGAAGATTACCAGGCAGGAAATCGCGGCCATGTTGGCTAGGGCTCTGAAACATGGAGGATTAGCGGTAAATGCAAATAAGGACGTCTTAGATCAGTTTAATGATGAAGGGAAAATAGCTTCTTGGGCGGTAAATAGTTGTGCTCAAGTTGTCAGTTCCGGATTAATGTCCGGGAGAAGCAACAGCATGTTTGAACCCAAGTCTTTTACCAGCCGGGCTGAAGCTTTAGTTCTGCTTCATCGTTTAGAGAATAAATTGAATAAATAGTCGAAAAAAAGTTACAGGGGAGGAAGGTTTTTCCCTTGTTTTGTGGAATAAGTCAATATTTAATAAAATAACCCAATGGGTTTTATTTTTTAAATATTAAATAATTTTAGGAGGGGTGTTTTATGAAGCTTAAGAAGCAGCTTGTGCTAATATTGTCTTTATGTTTAGTTTTCGCTTTTAGCACACTTGCCTACGCCCAGGATACCGGTCTAAACGATGTTTCCGGCCATTGGGCAGAACCGACCATAAACAAGTGGTCAGCAGAGGGAATTGTGGGAGGATATCCGGACGGTACTTTTCAACCTAACCGTAGTATTACCAGAGCGGAGTTTATCACGATTATAAATAAGGCTTTGGGATGCTCGCTACAAGGAAATGTCAATTTTTCGGATGTTAAAAATAACGATTGGTTTTACGGAGAAATAGCAAAGGCTGTAAAGAGCGGCTATATTAAAGGCTATGAAGATAGGACCTTTAAACCCAATAACCCAATCAGTCGTCAAGAAGCAGCAGTGATTTTTTCCAGGATTATGTGCTTAAAAGGAAATGTGCAAGGATTATCCGCATTTGCTGACAAAGAATTAATTCCTGCCTGGAGCAAGGATATGGTTGGAGCAGTTGCTGCGGCCGGATACATGGGGGGCTACCCGGATAAAACCTTCCAGCCCACCAGGTCTATTACCAGAGCTGAATCCGTCGTGACCTTGGACCGGCTATTAGGTGCAGTATATAACGTGGACGGGGTTGCCGGCTCTGAAACCGAAACCACAACGTTTGCAGGTAATGTTACCGTTACGGCGAAGAATTTAACGCTGCAGAATATAGTCGTTGAGGGAAATCTGTATCTGGCTGAGGGAATTGGTGAAGGCACTGTAACTCTTAAGGATGTAACGGTTAAAGGTAATACCATCGTCAGGGGTGGCGGCATCCATAGTATTATCATGTATAATTTTAACGGACAAACCATAGTGGTAGATGTGCCGGATGGTTCTAATGTCAGGTTGGTTGCCCGGGGGACAAGTTCTTTAGAAGATGTGGTGCTGGAATCCAATGCTATTTTGGAAGAAGATAACCTTTCCGGGGAAGGATTTACCACGGTTATCATTCCGGCCGGGGCTGAGGTGGTATTGAACGGGACATTTGATAATGTTACAGTGCAAGGCGCCGGTGCCTCCGTGAAGGTGGAAAGTGGTTCAATTAACAATCTGAATGTTGATGCCAGTGCCGCTAATGCCAATGTTAATTTAGCCGAAGGCACGTCCGTTTCTAATTTAACGGTCGAGGCTCCGGCGAAGGTAAGCGGTAAAGGAACTATTAATACTGCAGTTATAAACAGCTCCAATGTGAGCATTGAGCAAAAGCCCAATGACATTAAATTATCAGATGATGCAGCAAATGTAATTATTGAAGGTAAAGAAGTAACCGGTAAAACTTCAGAAGAAGAAACCACCGGCGGTGGCGGAGGTGGAGGTAGCTCTGGCGGCGGCACACCGTCAATCAGTATTAATGAAATTACACTTACCTTTGACAGTAAGGCGGAAAATATTAAAGACAATTCAAAACCTTTTACATTTGACTTATCAGATACTGGAGAATACCCTGACAATGCTTTATTTACCGGGATTATTATCGGTGGTACAAATGTAAACGACGGTACTTTAGTGATAACCCAAGTTAATATGGCAAATCAGAATTGGTTGGGCAGCAGCATCGAAGCGCCAATATCTGAAGACGGAGTCGTTTCAACCAGAGATATTCTTAAAGGACTTGATACAGGTACGCCTGGGGTTAATTTGGGCAGCCTACGGGAATTTGGCGAAGATATTATTATTACCGGTTATGTAAAAAAATCCGGATATACCTCCAGTACCTCAATTACGGTAACTTTGCATATAAGTGATTCGGGCATAGGGGATCTTTCCGGTGTGGTAAATCCATGGCTGGATTTTGAAAAGAATGGCATTACAGTAACCGGCACAATTAAAGCTGGCAAAGAAAATACCAAACTCAAAGATGTAGAGATATTGTCTTTTCTATGGGGCCAGGGTCAAGTAAGCATTACGTCAATTGGCTCAGGGTATGTGACCGGAGAAGAAGCGATTAAAGCTAAAATTGCTGAATTAGCAGGAGTGACATGGGACACAGCTGAGTTAGGTCATCTAAGAGGGAAAACCATATACTTTAAACCTGCAACAGGTGCGTATAGGTTAAAGATTCAATAAACATTTATTGGTTTTTGAAAGAGATAGAAACAGGAAAATAGGAAAATGCTCTAAGGGCCTCAGAAGGGTGCAAGCCTACCGAGGCCCTTAGAGTATAAACAAGGTCACATGATGGGTGGTACAAATAAATGCAGAAAAGAGTCATTAAAATTATCATTGGTTATATTTTACTGATGTGTTTGGTAGGAGCAGGACTCTTGATTAAACGTCAGATTGATAATATCCCTGTGATTAACGATGAATTGATTCAGGAATTAATAGAAAACACCGAGGCTCCGGCCATAGGGGCAAGTGAAGTGCCGAGCCCTTCTTCGGATATAGAGAATAATCATCAAGAATTGGAAGGTAAGGAGGGTAATTATTGGGAAAATTATAACCGGGAAACAAAGATAGGCCAGGGTGAAAAAAACCCAGTTTTATCGCAGATTAATAAGAAAATTACTACCGGGGATAAACTCAGAATTATGAAAATCATCCGGCAGAATTTATCCTCTGATGAGATTAAATATATCCTTTCTTTGTCTAAAGACGGATTTACCAGGGATGAGCAAATAGAAATTAAATCAATATTACAGGAAAAGATTGGTGCAGAAGATAAAGAGGAGTTAAAGGATATTATACTAAAGTATTTTGTCGAATAATAGATATTTAGGGAATA
>DUPU01000077.1 GCA_012838175.1 Clostridia bacterium | reverse complement strand
AGCTTGTACTTAAGGAAAAAGAAAAATCAGAAAGTGAAGTGGCTGATTTATTACAATCTGCAAGGAAAGCTCAGCAACATCTTGAAAGGCTAAATGCTTTAAAAATTGAAGAGTATGAGAAATATTTGGATGGGAAGATCGGAAAAGATGACTATCTGAAGCAGAGAGAAATGTACAATCAAGAGATTGAACAAACATCCTCGCAGATTAGCAAACTGGAAGCCGATTACGAACTTCAAAAACTAAAGAATAAGGAGTCGGAAAACCAATTTATCGAACACTTCAAAAGAAAACAGGAAATCAAAGAACTAAGCAGGGATTTAGTGAAAGAACTTGTTGATTCAATATACGTGTTCGGTGAAAATCAGATTGAGATTGTGTGGAACTTTGCTGATGATTATAAAAAAATATTGGAGATGTTATAATGAAGAAAGTATGGATCTACAGCAGGATTGCTAATGCTGAAAATTTAAATGATGTTTATCTGATTGGGCAAGAAAGATCGTTAAAGAAATTGGCCGAGCAACATTGTTTTAGCATAGTTGGATATTCAAAAGATATTGGCAGTGGGCTGAATCTCAATAGGAAAGGACTCAAGGAAATTGAGAATGCCATATCTGTAAATGCGATTGATACCGTTATTGTAAAAGATATGAGCAGGATTGGCAGAAATGTTTTTGATGTTCTTTCTCTTTTAAGAGATTGGAAGGAGCAAGGTATTGAATTGCTTACGGCAGATGAATTATAGAAATATCAATAAACCAAAGCAAAGGACGGATGATTCTTAATAATCTTAAACCGGGTGGTTTCGTTGAAGAAATCGCTCGGTTCTATTTTTTTATGTGAAAAATTTAAAAATTTTTTAGTTTTTACTTGACACAGGCTGATGAAGCACATCATGCTACAGCTAAGTCATATATTAAAATAATAAATAAATTAGAAGAAGAAAATCGTGATTGGTTTAAATTAATTGGCTTAACAGCGACACCTTTCAGGACTGAGAAGGTGGTGGGGGCAGCCCTGGGGACTAACGCCATGGGGTTGGGTATTCACTTGCTGGTGGATGTTTTCCAGCCCAAGTCCATCAATTTTCCTTTTTTTGACTCCCTGGTGGATAAAACGCTGGTGAAGGATAATATCTATTTATTAGGCAACTCTTTGTGGGCGTTCAAAATCAGTCATGACTTATTTGTTCTGGCGATGGCGGAAGAACTGGAGTCTGTAAGACTATGGGTTACTCAAAGATTAGGGAGGGAGAAAAATGCTCTTTTTGATCGGGATTAATCAAATGACCAGGGATGAGAAAATTATGCTTCTAGCCCAGATGAATGCTGTCAGCGGGTGGAATCTCCTGAGCCAGGGAGCACAGAAATTGGGCATTAAAGCCAAAAGCCTGGCCTTTAAAGGCGGGGACCTGCTGGTCGACAAACTGGGCGTCAAAAATGTGCAAGCAAAAATAAAGGAACTAGACCAATCCATCGATTGGGATCCAAATGTTTTAAATCGAAAAATTGAGGCGGAGGCTAAGGAACTTAGACTATACCGCGATGAAGGTTTAGACCAGAAACTGCATGAGAAGATGGCAAGTTTGGCAGGTATCCCGGAAACAAGTGAAAAAGATGCAGTTGCCAGAAGTATTTTGGAGCGGGTAGGGATAAGTTTTGAGAAAAATCCTGCTGCATATGCCAATGTTGTCGCCTTGGAAGAAGATGTTTTCAGCGCTTGTCTTCAGGAACAAATCGAAGCCCTTCAGAAAAAACTGAATTCTTTGTCTCGGGAAGAGCATGATGAATTGGAAGAAATGCTTCGGGCGGAAATCCAAAAATTGTCCGCAGCAGACCAGGAGCAGATTCGGGATTTTGCCGGGTTAGATGAATTATCCTCTCAGGCTATACTCAAATTGTTGAAAACAAGTTCCAGTGCGGTATTGGTGCAAATGCTTATAGCAGGGACAGGTTTTGGGGCGTACCTTTTCCTTACGACGGTAATGAAGGCGGTTTCCTTGTTGCTTGGCTCCACATTTCCCTTTGCAGCCTATACTGCGGGGGCAGTCGCCCTATCATTTCTTCTGTCCGGTCCTTTCTTGATCTTGATTTTGGCTGCATCCACTGGATTTGTGTTGAAAAAGACCAATGAAAAGATTGACCTGCAGATGGCGAAAATTTTGATTATAGCCGGGCGGGCGAAAATGATGGAATTAGACCGGCAGTTGCCAATTCATTGAAACCTTCGTGATACCAAGAAACAGTATATCTTTGAATGATGAACTGCTTGCTAAGGGCATAACCACTGATATCCTGAATAAATAATTTTGGGGGTGATTTCCATGGCTATACCCACAACCCGCACCAAGGAGACCGGGCGAATTTCGATTGATGAAACTCTGTGTACAGGATGCGGTCTTTGTGCTGAGGTGTGTAAAGATTTTGGTATTATCATAAAAGACGGGAAAGCATGCATTTCTGAGAACTCTATTTTTGGGTGTATTGGTTGCGGGCATTGTATGGCTATTTGCCCGCAGGACGCAATTAGCGTCAGCGGCAGATGTATTTCCCGGGAAGATTTATTTAACCTGCCCCATGAAAAGAATCCGGTGCAATATTCCGAGTTGATGGGTATGTTTAATAAAAGGCGCAGTATCAGGGAGTTTAAAGACATTCCCGTAGAAAAGGAACTGCTGGAAAAAATCCTGACTGCCGCACAAACCGCCCCCGTGGGCTTGCCTCCATCTGATGTCCATGTGCTGGTATTGGATAGCAAAGAAAAGGTGAGAACTTTTGCCGAAGATTTTTGCCGTTTTCTTGAGAGGATGAAATGGTTTGTTTCTGACTGGTTTCTTACTTTGATGCGTCCATTTTGGGGTAAGTCCAATGATGAGATGTTTCGCGGGTTTATCCGACCGTGCCTTAACCTATTTACCGAGAGCATGAAAAAAGGAGTTAATTTGGTGAATTATGATGCTCCGGTGGCCATATACTTCTATGGCTCACCGTATGGAGATCCGGCCGACCCGATCATTGCGGCAACATATGCCATGTTGGCTGCGGAATCATTAGGCCTGGGCACCTGTATGCTGGGAGCAATACACCCATTTATTCAATACGGTAAAGCTTCCAAAAAATTTAGGGAAAAATACAATATCAGACATAAAAGCCGGGAAGGGTTGTTTTTAATTATTGGTTATCCCAAAGTAGAATACAAAAAAGGCATTCGGCGGAATTTCGCGGCAATTGATTGGTAAAACTAAAAGACTCCCAGACGTTTATTACCCGTATGAAAGAACAAGTTCAAGGAGTGGTGAAAAAACCGCTCAGGTTTTTGCAGAAAAAACATCCCTTTTACGAACAAAGTGGAAGTAGGCGACCCGGCGGATATTATTTGCCGGGAAGCTGAAGAGCAGGGGGTTGATCATTTCTTGTTGGGCAGCGTAAGTTCCAAGATGGTGTCCCATGCCCCCTGTTCCGTATTGGTAGTAAGATAATTGGTTATTAAAACATCGTTTCCATAAAGCTTTTACCTGTCAACGCCGGTGTATAATTACCGTAAAAAAGCGGGTGCGGACATTTTTGGGGAATTTTTATGCCGGCTTTGACAGTAGAGGATGAATATTTATAAAATAAATACCACAGATTGGCGCTTTAAGACATAAAAAGACTCAAACTCATTCAACAAGTTTGGAAATGAAGCGAGATAAATAGAATTTTGAAAGCAGGGATTAGTATGGTAATAATGCTTCTACAGAAGCTTAAAAACTACAACTTTGTCGGGGGCGGGGAGTGACTGGGAATATCAGAAAGCACATATCAGAAAACACTGTGATATTGAAGGTAAACATCAGGATTTTAAGAAATAGGAAGCAGACCATTGACAGGCTGCTTTTTGTTTTAGTTTTGGAAAGGCGGGAAGTTATGTGCAAGATTCCATCGAAACAGAAGCCCCCTTTGAAGAAAGAGGGCTTGTTTTGCTACGAAGAATATATGGATATTTAGGAAATTTTTATCTGAATTTATCTAAATTCTTAATGTTGGGGTGGGTTTTGAGGTGCGTTAAAAGAAGGATGCTGTGGATTATGTAACTCACTTCCAACAAAATTTCCCGGAGAGGATAAATTAAAGTATAGTCTCGCATCCTTATCAATACCCCAGTCTCTATTTGAACCGGTATCCTCAATTTTTTGGAAACATTCTCTAAACATTGTATTGTGGGCTTCTTCCCGATTAAGTAAGAAATCAATCATTTGGCGGACATGTTTATCATTGATTTGACGGTGCAGGTATTCGTAAACTACTTTGGCTCTTTGTTCAGCGGCAATATTTGATAAAAGATCGGCAGCTAGATCGCCGGTTACATTTACATAGGCGGCAGTCCAAAGCTGACCGGAAGCATTTGTCAGCATGGGGTTTAACCCGGTTAAAACATGGGATTCAATATTTCCCACTGAGGCTGCGGGAGCTTGCAGATCATGGCCGTTTAACATATTGACTGCCGTGCTGACCATTTCCAAATGACTTAACTCTTCAGCAATAATATCCATAAACACATCCTTGATTGCCGGATCTTTGATCCGGGTAGATTGGGAAAAGTACTGCATAGCAGCCTTTAATTCACCTTGCGGGCCGCCAATCTGTTCTTGAAGCATGGCTGCATATGTGGGGTTCGGTCGTTCTACTTTTACTATTTCCAAGAGCTGTTTTTCATGTTTAAACAAATTAAACTACCTCCTACTTGTGTTGAATAATGTGATAACCTTTTTAGCAGAATACGTGCCTTCGACTAGACATTATCTATCGATTTTCCAAAGCCATGAAACATTTTGTCACAGCCCAGTATTAACTTCACCAAATATTTATAAAATATGTATGGAATGACAGGGGGACTAATAGCAGGGGGACAGTGTTGTTAACATTTGCTCTTCCGGCACCTGTCCTTGGATTCATCATTTTTGATTATAGTATATTTTGCGATTAAATTTTTTGTGTCAAAACATGCCAGGAGTGACTTACCCTTAGTAGGTTGTCAGTTAGCATGTGCAACTTGTATTCTGACGATACCCAAATCAAACCCTGGGGTTAAAAAATAGCTGTAACCCCAGGGTCTTTTTGCGAAAAAATTTAAAACATGGCAAGATATTGCAAGATATTTGAGCATGCGTGATTAAAAACTATTGACATTTAACTGGGCATATTATATACTTGCATTAATGTATAATTGTATACAATCATAAAAACATATTCTGTTTCAATTATTAACAAAATAAATTCAGGAGGGGATATTAATGATTGATCTGAGTAAACGTAGCAACCTGCTGGAACAGGATCCCTACAAATATAAACTGCAAGATGTAGAAGAACCTAATCTTTATCGGGATATCTATCCCTATTCGGAGGTTCCCAAAATACCTTTTAATCACCGCCGGGTACCCATGGGGATGCCGGATCAGGTTTGGATTACGGACACTACCTTTCGAGATGGGCAGCAATCCCGCGCTCCGTACACCGTGGAGCAAATTGTCGACCTATATAAAATGATGAATCGCCTGGGGGGTCCTAATGGCATCATTCGTCAAACGGAGTTTTTCATTTATAGCAAAAAAGATCGTGAAGCAGTTGTTAAATGTATGGAATTGGGATATGATTTTCCGGAAATCACTTCCTGGATCAGGGCGGTAAAAGAAGACTTTCAACTGGTTAAAGATATGGGGATTAAAGAAACCGGCATCCTGGTAAGTTGCTCTGATTATCACATCTTTAAGAAGTTGGGCAAAACCCGGAAGCAGGCCATGGACAGCTATTTGTCAGTAGTAGCCCAGGCTCTGGAGGTTGGAGTGCGTCCCCGCTGCCATTTAGAAGACATAACCCGTGCTGATTACTACGGTTTTGTGGTACCTTTTGTGAATGAATTGATGGCCATGTCAAAAGAGTCCGGCATTCCTATCAAAATACGTGCCTGTGACACCATGGGTTATGGAATTCCCTTTCCCGGTGTTGCCATGCCTCGGAGCGTTTCCGGCCTGATTTACGGTTTGCAGCATTATTCCGATGTGCCTTCTGAATTACTGGAATGGCATGGCCATAATGACTTTTATAAGGCCGTGGTTAATGCTACCACTGCTTGGCTTTATGGCTGCTGCGCCGTCAACTGTTCCTTGTTAGGTATCGGTGAACGCACCGGCAACGTTCCTTTGGAAGCAATGGTCTTTGAATATGCTTCCTTACGGGGTACCTTGGATGGGATGGATCCTACCGTGATTACAGAAATAGCCGAATACTACGAAAAGAAAATCGGTTATCGGATTCCGCCAATGACACCGTTTGTTGGGAAGAATTTTAATCTGACCCGTGCGGGCATTCATGCCGATGGACTGCTTAAGGACGAGGAAATTTATAACATATTTGATACCAAGGCATTGTTAAATCGTGCTGCTGCCGTAGCAGTAAGCAACACTTCCGGAATGGCAGGGATTGCTTACTGGATAAATTCTTACTTTAACCTTTCCGGGGAAAAAGCCATTGAAAAAAATGACCCCATAGTTAAATATGTAAAAGAATGGGTTGATAAAGAATACGAATCCGGACGAATTACCAGCATCAGTGATGAAGAACTGGCGGCAGTTGTAAGGGAATTCAACCCGGATTTTTAACCGGAAAACTGAGGAGGATAAAAGATGGATTCTTTTAAACACATCAACTCCGATAATCCTAATTCATTAAGTTTACGTGTATTTAAAGAAATTGAAGACATGATCCTAAATGGAGAAATTCAACCGGGGGAGAACCTGATCGAATCAAAGCTTTCCTCTCAATTGGGCGTAAGCCGCACGCCGGTTCGGGAGGCGGTGCGCATGCTGGAGCGAACAGGGTTGGTCCAAATTGTTCCCAATAAAGGTGCGGTGGTTTTGGGTATCGATGACCAGGATTTGGAAGACATTTATACTATCCGGATGTTAATTGAAGGTTTAGCTTCCCGTTGGGCGGCGGAGCGCATGACGGAAGAGCAAATCAGGGAGTTAGGGGAAATTATTGATCTGCAGGAGTTTTATACAATGAAAAACTCTACCGAGCATATCAACCACTTGGATTCCCAGTTTCATGAAAAGATCTTTGAATACTGTAACAGCCGGCCCCTGCAGCATACTCTATCTGACTTGCACCATATGATTAAACGTTACAGAAAGATTTCTGTTGGCTCAACCGGCCGGGCAGATAAAGCCATCGCGGAGCATCGCCAGATTTTTGAAGCTCTGGCTGAGCATAATCCGGATACGGCGGAAAAACTGACCATTGAGCATATAGCCAATGCCAAAGAAAATCTTTTGAAAATCATCAGAGAAAAAAGAAATTAATTTAACTGTACGCAAAAGGAGTGTTACCATGGGTTTAACATTGGCAGAAAAAATCATAAAAAATCATTTAGTAGAAGGGGAAATGGTAACCGGCCGGGAAATCGGCATTGCTATTGATCAGACCCTAACTCAGGATGCTACCGGGACCATGGCATATTTGGAGTTTGAAGCGATGGGGATACCTCGGGTAAAAACAGAACGCTCTGTGGCCTATATTGACCATAATACATTACAAACCGGTTTTGAAAATGCGGATGATCACCGATACATTCAAACCGTGGCAAAAAAATACGGAATCTGGTATTCCCGCCCCGGTAACGGTATCTGCCATCAAGTTCATCTTGAGCGTTTCGGCATCCCAGGAAAAACACTTTTAGGCTCTGACAGTCATACTCCTACTGGGGGCGGCATCGGCATGCTGGCGATCGGTTCCGGCGGCCTTGACGTGGCGGTGGCTATGGGCGGCGGGGCTTATTATATTGAAATGCCCCAGATCATCAATATTGAACTGACCGGCAAACTGCCTCCATGGGTCAGTGCCATGGATATTATCCTGGAAATTCTCCGCCGGCTTACCGTCAAGGGCGGAGTAGGGAAAATAGTGGAGTACAGCGGACCGGCTTTGGCTGATTTGAGTATTCCTGAGCGGGCAACCATTACCAACATGGGCGCTGAATTAGGCGCCACTACTTCAATTTTTCCCTCGGATGAAGTAACCAGAGAGTTTCTGAAAGCTCAGGGCCGGGAATCTGATTGGTATCCTTTATCGGCAGATCCCGATGCAGTTTATGCTGAAAAGTTGACTATCGATTTATCCGGTTTGCGTCCTCTGGCCGCCTGCCCGCACAGTCCGGATAACGTGCATCCCGTATCAGAACTGGCTCATATTCAGGTAGACCAGGTATGCATCGGTTCCTGCACTAATTCTTCTTTAGCTGATATGCTTAAGGTAGCTGCTATTCTTAAAGGGAAGACGATTCATCCCCATGTCAGCTTGGCCATATCCCCCGGCTCCAAGCAGGTTTTGACAATGATGACGGAGATGGGTGCTTTAGCAGATTTGATCGCTGCCGGGGCCCGTATTTTGGAATGTACTTGTGGACCTTGTATTGGCATGGGTTTTTCGCCTCCGTCAAAAGGGGTAAGCCTGAGGACCTTTAACCGTAATTTTGAAGGGAGGAGCGGGACAGCCGATGCCCAGGTTTATTTAGTCAGCTCGGAAACGGCAGCGGTATCGGCTTTACAGGGCTATATTTCTGATCCGACTGCCTTCGGCAGGGCACCGGAGGTAAAAATGCCCGCCTCCTATCATATCGACGACAGCATGGTTTTGGAACCTGTCCCTCCGGAAAAGGCCGAAGAGGTCCAGGTGGTCAGGGGACCGAACATCAAACCCTTGCCTCTGGCTGAGCCTTTGCCCAATCAGTTGGAGGCTCCGGTGCTGTTAAAAGTAGGGGATAACATTACCACCGATCACATTATGCCGGCGGGAGCAAAAATATTGCCTTACCGGTCCAATATTCCCCGCCTGGCCGAATTCTGTTTTGCCCAAGTAGATTCCGGGTTCAGCCAAAGAGCTTTGGAAGCGGGCAAAGGCTTTATTATTGGGGGAGTGAATTATGGACAAGGTTCCTCTCGGGAGCATGCGGCTTTGGTGCCCCTTTATTTGAATATCAAAGGAGTAATTGCGGTGAGTTTTGCCCGCATCCATCGGGCTAATCTGATTAATGCGGGTATCCTTCCTTTAACTTTTTCTAATCCCGAGGATTATCATAAGATCCAATTAGGTGATCAGCTAGAGCTTAAAAACTTACTCCAGGATTTAGATAAGGGGGAAGAGTTTCTGTTGGTGAATAAAACAAAAGGGATTTCCCTGACTCTAAAAGGCCGGTTTTCACCACGGCAACGGGAAATACTAAAAACCGGCGGATTATTAAATTATACAAAAGCCAAAGCAAACTAAGCTAAGAAATAATAAAAGCTTAATAAAAGCATAAGGAGAGTAACTGAAATGAACAAAGAGATACAAAAGGCTTGTGCCCACTTTGCCCAAGTTGTAGAATCCCAATTGAAGCGCTTGGAGAAAATGAAAGCCCAAGGGGATTTTCTGGATTATAAAACCTTAAATCCCATCATTGGCATCTGCGGAGGTGACGGCATCGGGCCTGTTATTACCGCCGAAGCCCATCGGATGTTGGAATATCTCCTGGCGGATGAAGTAAAAGCGGGTAAGGTTAAGTTTAAGGTAATTGAAGGTTTGACCATTGAAAACCGGATTGCGGCAGGAAAAGCCATTCCTGATGATGTTTTGGCGGAAATTAAAAGCTGCCACGTT
>DUPU01000076.1 GCA_012838175.1 Clostridia bacterium | reverse complement strand
TTAAAAGCTGCCACGTTATTCTCAAAGGGCCAACCACTACCCCGCAAAAGGGCGACGGCCGGCCCAATATTGAAAGCGCTAATGTGGCCATGCGTAAGGAACTGGATCTTTTCGCCAACATTCGTCCCATTAAAGTTCCTGATCAGGGCATTAATTGGACCATCTTCCGGGAAAACACGGAAGGGGCATATGCGGTAGGCAGCCAAGGTATTAATATAACCGAAGAATTAGCAGTGGATTTTACCGTTACCACTTACCAAGGTACTGAACGCATAGCAGAATTGGCTTATGATTTTGCCCGCAAGAATGGCTTTAAAAAGGTTTCCTTGGTTACCAAAGCTAATGTAATAAAAACTACCGACGGCAATTTTCTGGAGGTCTGTCATAAGGTGGCAAAAAAATATCCGGATATTATCACTGACGAATGGTATGCCGATATTATGGCTGCCAAGCTGATTGATGAGAAACGGCGCCGGGACTTCCAGGTGATACTGCTGCCTAACCTCTATGGGGACATTATTTCCGATGAAGCCGCAGAATTTCAAGGCGGCGTGGGTACGGCGGGGGCAGCGAACATTGGCCGGGAATACGCCATGTTCGAAGCTATCCACGGCTCAGCCGTTAGGATGATCGAGGAAGGGCGGGGGGATTATGCCGATCCTAGCTCCATACTGAGGGCCGCTGCGATGCTTCTTTCCCATATCGGATATCAAGAAAAAGCAGACCGGTTAACCAAGGCTTTGGATATTTGCTCTTTTGAAGAAAAAAGGTTGGTTGTCACCGGCCGGAGCAACGGGGCGACCTGCCGGGAATTCGGGGAATACGTAATGGAAGTGATAAAAAGGGATGAGGTGCCAAGCGGGGCAGGGACTGCCCTAAAATAAGCTATGGCAGAATTATTGGATTTTTGGGAATTTTGCATGTGAAATAAAATAAAGCTGTTAATAGAGATGGAAGCAAGGGAACAGTCGGTTCTCCTGCTTCTTTTTTTAGTCTATTGGAAAGTATAATCCCTTTCTGATAGGTTGTGTGAGAAATGATCCCCTCTAATTTTAGCCTACATGTTTTTCCAACATTTAATTTCCTAATATTACCTTTTTCTCTAAAGGAAAAAAGGTTGGAAGGAGAGAAATCCCTCTGAATGGAATGATATGGAAATTATAAAAATAATCGGCCACAAGGAGTGAAAAAATGAAAAAGGAATGGATTGCTTTAGTAATGGCCGGCGGGCAAGGCACCCGCCTGGGGTTTTTAACTCAAACACTGGCTAAACCGGCGGTATCTTTCGGCGGAAAATACCGGATAATTGACTTTACCTTAAGTAATTGCAGCCATTCCGGAATTGATACCGTTGGGGTACTAACCCAATACCAGCCTCTGGTGCTTAATTCATATATCGGCAATGGTTGGCATTGGGATTTGCATCATAGCGGCGGAGGTGTCACGGTTTTACCCCCTTATGTAAAAATGCAGGGGGGAGAATGGTACCGGGGGACGGCCAATGCCGTTTATCAGAATCTGGAGTTTGTGGATATTTATAATCCTGATTACGTCTTGATTTTATCGGGAGATCATGTCTATAAAATGGATTACTCTTTAATGCTGGATTTTCATAAAATGAAAAAAGCATCGGCAACGGTAGCGGTAATCCAAGTGCCTTGGGCGGAGGCGGACAGCTTCGGTATTATGGAATGTGATCCGGAGGGCAAGATAAGGGAGTTTGAGGAAAAACCTTTAAAGCCAAAAAGCAATTTGGCTTCCATGGGTGTTTATCTTTTTAACCGCACCTTTCTGGAAGAATACCTGGAACGGGATAATCAAGATTCTTCATCTCAGCATGATTTTGGAAAAAACGTAATTCCGGCCATGGTGCGGGCCCGGGAAAGCATTTATGCCTATCCTTTTCATGGGTATTGGAAGGATGTGGGCACTATTGAAAATTACTGGCAGGCCAATATGGACTTATTGGGACCGGAACCTCTGCTTAATCTGAACGATCCGGAATGGCCCATTTATTCGGAGAACCCGAATCAACCTCCCCTGTATTTGGGGCCTTCCGCTAAAGTAACCAATTCTTTAATCAATGAAGGATGTGTCATATACGGTGAAGTGGACCATTCCGTCTTATTTCCAGCAGTTACCGTGGGGGCGGGGGCAGTAATAAAAAATTCTATTTTGATGCCTCAGGTCCAAGTTGAGCCCGGTACCCGCATAGAAAATGCCATTGTGGATGAGAACGGCATTATTTATGTAAGAAAAGAAGGGGAGAGGATTAAGGGATATGCTTAACAATGTGCTGGGCATTATTAATGTGATCGAAAATGAACAGACTTTAGGGGAACTTACGGAACAGAGAAGCCTGGCGGCGGTGCCCATGGGAGGACGCTACCGGGTTATTGATTTTCCTCTGTCCAATATGGTCAACGCCGGCATTAAAAGTATCGGAATATTTACCCATTACAAGATGGGTTCTCTGGTCAGTCATTTAAAAAACGGCCGGGAATGGAATCTGGATACCAAACGCCGAGGATTGTTTTTCCTGTCCCCGGACTTTTCTAAATACCTTTTCAGTCCCAATAAATGGGATGTAAGCCATTTTACCACCAGACTGGGCTATATTAAGACCAGTACCCGTAATTATGTCCTCATAACCGGGTGCAATATCATCTGCAATATTGATTATCAAAAGGTGGGGAAATTTCATCAGGAAAAGGGGGCCCAAATAACGGCGGTTTATAAAGAAATCTTACCTGAAGAAAAGGAAAAATACTCTCCCTATCTCTCCTTCCGGATATCCGAGGAATCAAGAATTAGGGAGGTGAATTCCACACCCCCACCCTCCGGTAAGGATAATATGTGTGTGGAAATGTTTTTTCTCTCCCGGCAACTACTCCTTGAGCTAATTGACACCTGTGTGAAGCAGAATAAGTGGGACCTGGTACGGGACGGATTGTTGGGCAATTTAAGGGATATAAAAGTCTACGGATATCATTTTCCGGGTTATCTGGCGAAAATTAATTCTCTTTCTAACTACTACCGGCATCATATGGACCTGCTTCAGCCTAAGGTTTGGCGGGAATTGTTTTTTGCGGCGGGTCCCATTTATACCAAAGCCAAGGACAGCGTCCCGACCAAATACCTGGCGGATGCTTCCGTGCAAAATTCTCTGGTGGCAAATGATTGCATTATCGGGGGTAAAGTGGAAAACAGCATTATCTTTCGGGGAGTAAAGATAGGAAAAGGTGCCCATATTAAAAACAGCATTATTTTAGAAAAAGGCATCATTGATAATTACAGCCGGGTGGACTATGCCTTATTGGATAAAGAAGTACGGGTAACAAAAGGCAAGGAAGTTTCCGGTACCGATGATGCTCCTGTGGTCATAAGAAAACAAAATATTATTTGAGCATAGAGATTTCAAAGGACGGTTCTTCATTAAAAGGAACCGTCCTTATTGATGTGAGCCCTGTTTCCCGCCGGAAGATAAAATTTTTCAAAATACTCCTGCACCATTCTTTCAGAATTGAAATACCAGGGGATGGTAGCCAGGCTTTCCTTCATATGAGAGATCCATTTTTTCGGAAGACCGTTGGTTTGATGATAATAACAAGGCACAATTTTTTCTTCCAGCAGATGGAATAAGGATTGATGGTTTTTTTCATCATGAATGCTTTCATTAGGGAATTCCTCCTCCTTTCCAATGGTAAAGCCGTTCTTGCCATTGGTGGCTTCCGGCCACCAGCCGTCTGGGATGCTGCAGTTCAGGACTCCGTTTACAGCCGCTTTCTGTCCGCTGGTGCCGCTGGCTTCCAGAGGACGCCTGGGTGTGTTTAACCAAAGATCCGTCCCGGAGAGGAGGTAACGGGCAACATGGATGTCATAGTCTTCCACAAAAACCACCCTGCCCCGGAACCTTTCCTCCTTTGCCAAATCGGAGATGCGTTTTATTATTTCCTGGCCGGGGCGGTCTGCCGGGTGGGCTTTACCGGCAAAAATAATGTTTACCGGCCTTTCCGGATGATTAAGTAATTTATCCAGGCGCTCCCAGTCTTTTAAGATCAGGTCGGCCCTTTTATATGTGGCAAAACGACGGGCAAAACCAATGGTGAAAACCTCAGGTTTAAGTTTCTTGAGAATCTCCCTGATGAGAAAAGCCGGTTCCAGATTTCTTTTTAAATATCGATAGACATTAGCCCGGACAAAATTAATCATTTTCTTTTTCAATACTTGATGAGTTTCCCAAAGTTCTCTGTCCGGAATAAGGTGGATTTTTTTCCATAACCGGGGGTCAGTTTGTCTTTTGATCCAATCCTCCCCCAGGTATTTGCAAAACAGGTCGTTAATTTCCGGCGCGGTCCAAGTAGCTAAATGGACCCCGTTGGTAACAGAGGATATGGGGATTTTTTCTTCAGTCAGGTGGGGGTACATGGGGGAAAAAATTTTTTTGCTTACCCGGGCATGAAGTCGGCTTACCCCGTTAACATAAGCGGAATGAGAAAAAGCCAGTTTCGTCATGTTAAACCCATGTCCCTCCCCTCGGCCTAAAGCAAGAAACTCTTCCGGGGTAAGGGGAAGTTGCCGGATAATTTGACTTAAATAATCTAAAACCAATTCCGGAGGGAAAATATCATGTCCGGCGGGAACGGGAGTATGGGTGGTGAAAACGGTCCGGCTTTTAATTTCTTGTACTACCCGGGACCAGGATAGGCTTTGATTCGTGAGTTCCCGGAGGCGTTCTATCACGAGGAAAGCAGCATGGCCTTCATTAATGTGCCATACACTTGGTTTTAGTCCTAATGCTCTCAGGGCTTTTACCCCCCCGATACCTAAAACTATTTCTTGGGCGATCCTGGTTTTTTCATCTCCCCCGTAAAGTTGGCCGGTGATTTTTCTCTCCTCCGGATTGTTGGACGGGATGTCCGTGTCAAGTAAATATAATTTGATGCGGCCGATTTTTTGCAGCCATATTTTTGTATAAACTGTTTTTTCTCCTATTTCCACGGGGATGATTAGGTAAGTGCCATCAAGCCCCAAGCAAGGAGTAACCGGGATTTCTTCCGGCTTTAGCATTGGATAAGCCGCTTCTTGCCACCCATCCCGGTTTATTTTCTGTTTAAAATAACTGTTTTTATAGAGAATGCTTACTCCCACCAGGGGAATGCCCAGGTCACCGCAGGACTTTAAATGATCCCCGGCCAGAATCCCCAGTCCTCCCCCGTAAACGGGAAGAGATTCATGCAGCCCTAGTTCTGCGGAAAAGTAAGCAATTAATAAATTGCTCTCCGGATAATTTTGTTGATACCAGGTTTTTTCTTTTTGGTACTGAGCATATTTTTCCAGCAATCGGTGGTAAAGGTTTAAAAATTCAGGGTTGAGCGCCGCTTTTTCCCAGCGCTGAGGATAGAGGCGGCGCATAAATTTTGTCGGGTTGTGGTTCGTTTCGGTCCAAAGTTGACGGTCCAACATGGCGCAAAGTTTTTCAGTCTCTCTTTGCCAGGTAAACCAAAGGTCAGATGCGATTTCTTTCATTTGCCCGATCCTTTGAGGAATATTCATCATTTTTACCTTTGCCCACCTTTGTAAAAATTTCTTATCAAAGTGTATTCATGAAAAATTGAGAATATGTTAGCTGTGGGTAGCTTTGCCTCCGGCTGATCAAGGAATAAGTCTCATGAAATTTCACAAAATAATATTAAAGTATTAACGAAGAACCGGTGAAATTTTGGAGGCAGGATATGGGCGCAGCCTTAAGTGTACAATCCCTGGTTCCCTATTGGAAAAAGCACCGGGTAAATCTGGTGTTGGATTACGGGGCGGGAAATTTAAGAAATGCCTGCTATTTAAAGGAACAGGGTTTTCAGGTGATAGTTATAGAAACACCGGACCATTTGAGAAAGATTAAAGAGAAAATCGCACAATATCAATTTCCGGAAATTGTTTCTCATTTAGTACCCTGTTTTCGTTTGGAGGCAGACCTGGTCCTTTCCAATTTTGTCTTGAATACCATTGAAAAGGAAGAAGAGCGCAGGAAAATCATTTTCAATGCCTACCAGAATTTAAAAGCAGGCGGTTATTTTCTCATAGATGTAAAAGAAAAAAACCTTAAATATTCCCGGAAAGGCTTTTCTGAAGAGGAACTGGATGCTCTCGTTCGGGGACAGGGCTTTTATAAGATTTTGGTGCTCAGACGGAGAGGGTTGTTGGGTGTTTTATACGGGAAGGAAAGTAGCTGATTAGGAGAATTATGAAAAAGGTGAAAAAGGTAATTTGACAATTAAGTTTTTTGGTATTGACAGATCCTTTTTTTGCATATATTATTTTTATATAAGACGGTAGGGCAAATTTTTTGTAGGGTAGTTTGGTAGTTGACGGTAGTTTGTAGTTTTTGTAGTAGGTTTTAAAATTTAAAAAAAGGTAGAATGGCAGGACGGCAGGGGATAAGTGTAAAATCAAGCACACCCGGCGCGGTGTGTTTTTTATTTCCTCCGCCTGACCAAAAAAGGAGGAAAAAAGATGAAAAAGATTTATAGGTTTTTGAGTTTAATGTTGGTTTTTTTGGTTTTGGCCGCCGGGTGCGGGACAAAATCCGGGGAAACGGCCGGCACGGGAGAAGTGGAAAAAGAGGCATTGAAATTGGGTGTGATTCAAATTGTAGAGCATCCGGCTCTGGATGCTTCCCGGCAAGGTTTTCTGGATGTTTTGGCGGAAAAGGGATTTAAAGAGGGAGAAAACTTGATTGTTGATTACCAAAATGCCCAGGGGGACCAGTCCAATTTAAAAACCATTGCCACTAAGTTTGCTACCGGCCAAATGGATATGGTTTTGGCTATCGCTACCCCCTCTGCCATCGCCATGGCAGGAGAAACTAAGGAAATCCCCGTCTTAATTACTGCGGTTACTGACCCGGTGGCGGCGAAACTGGTGGAAAGCAATGAGCATCCGGGAGGCAATGTTACCGGTACTACCGATATGACACCGGTCAAAGAGCAATTGGAGCTGCTTCAAAAGATTGTACCTACCGCAAGGAAAGTAGGAGTGATTTATAATTCAGGTGAAGTTAATTCCCAGGTCCAGGTGGATATTGCCCATGAAGCGGCCCAAGATTTAGGTTTGGAAATAATTGAGGCCACCGTCACCGGGAGTGCGGAAGTAATGCAGATTGCCCAGTCTTTAATCGGTAAAGTGGACGCCTTTTATGTTCCTACCGATAATGTGGTTGCCTCATCCATTTCCAGTGTGGTGGCGATTGCCGAGGACCATGACATACCCTTGATTGTAGGGGAAAGAGGTATGGTGGACGGGGGAGCCTTGGGCACCATCGGCATTGATTATTACAAACTGGGCCGGCAGACGGGGGAAATGGCATTTAGAGTGATTCAGGGAGAAAATCCGGCGGAGATGCCCATTGAAAGCCTTCAGGATATTGATGTGGTGCTGAACCGGGGAGCGGCAGAACGGATGGGCGTAACCATCCCCGCGGAGATTTTGGAGCAGGCTAAAGAAATCATTGAATAAGGTTCTTTATCAAATTCTAATAAGTAAGGATGACATTCCATGTATTTCACTATTTTTCTGGGGACAATGGAACAAGGGCTATTATGGGCTTTAATGGTGTTGGGTGTATATATCACCTTTCGGGTGCTGAATTATGCGGATTTGACGGTGGATGGTAGCTTTGCCCTGGGTGGGGCGGTGGCAGCAAGACTAATCCTGGGAGAAATCGACCCTTGGGCAGCTACCCTGGTGGCTTTTTTCGCCGGGGGAATAGCCGGCTTAATTACCGGTATTCTCCATACCCAGTTTAAGATTGCTCCCCTTTTATCCGGCATTCTTAGCATGATTGCTCTCTATTCCGTTAATTTGCGGATCATGGGCAAGGCCAATATTTCCCTCCTCCGCTTGGATACGGTGATTACCGGGGTAACACGGCTGGGGGTGGAAGAAAAATGGGCGGCGCTGGTTATTGGCATTGGAGCGGCGGTTTTGGCCGTGATTTTACTCTGGCTCTTTTTGAACACGGAAATCGGCTTCGCCCTAAGAGCCACCGGTGATAACGGACAAATGATCCGGAGCCTGGGGGTAAACACCAATGCCATGAAAATCCTAGGCCTTAGCATGAGCAATGCCTTGGTGGCTTTGTCCGGCGCTTTAGTGGCTCAATACCAAAGCTTTGCTGATATCGGCATGGGAATTGGCACTATTGTGATAGGGTTAGCTTCTGTCATCATCGGCGAGGTAATCTTTGGAGCCAACAGCATCATGCGTACCCTGGCGGCAGTGGTTTTAGGCTCTCTTGTCTACCGCATTGTCATAGCTTTCGTACTCCAATTGGGTTTGGAGCCGACAGATTTGCGTTTATTCACGGCATTAATCGTAACGGTGGCTTTAGCGTCCCCTGTCTTGAAGGCTAAAGTGCAGAGATGTTTTTTCTTGGGAAGGAGTGAAACCGGTGCTGAGAATGAAAAATGTGCATAAAACTTTTCACCCCGGCAGTGTCAACGAAAAATGCGCCCTGGCCGGAGTGGATTTGACTCTGAAACCGGGGGAATTTATTACGGTCATCGGGGGCAACGGGGCCGGAAAATCCACCCTATTAAATATTATCGCCGGGGTTTATCCTGTGGACCGGGGGACAATTGCCTTGGACGGGGTGATTATTAATGAAAGCCGGGAACATGTAAGGGCAAAATACATCGGCCGAGTCTTTCAGGACCCTATGATGGGGACAGCTGCCTCCATGACCATCGAGGAAAACCTGGCTTTGGCTTTACGCCGTGGCCGAAGGCGGGGCTTAAGATGGGGTGTTACCAAGAAGGAAAGGGATTATTTTCGGGGCCAGTTGGCCCAACTGGAATTGGGACTGGAAAACCGGTTGAAAAGCAAGGTGGGACTTTTATCCGGCGGCCAGCGCCAGGCATTGACCTTACTGATGGCCACCCTTGTTCGGCCCAAACTGCTCCTTTTAGATGAGCATGCAGCTGCCTTGGATCCGAAAACAGCAGTTAAGGTAATGGAGCTTACGGATAGAATCATCAGAACCCAGGGCCTTACCGCTTTGATGGTCACCCATAACATGCGGGATGCTTTGAAATACGGAAATCGCACGGTGATGATGCAAGACGGGAAAATCATTCTTAATCTTCCGGAGGAAAAAAAGAAAAAGACGTCGGTGGATGATTTGCTGAAAATGTTTGAAGAGGTTACCGGTAATACGGTAAATAATGACCGGATGCTCCTGGCATAAAATCTGTCTTCATATTGAAATAACCTTTAAAGCGATCAAGCGATACTTTAAAGGTTATTTTTTATTATTTGCAGGGGATGAGGGAGCCGGGTAGAAATATGTAAGAGTATAATGCTTTGGAGTGATTTTTTTGAAGAAAATAATTTCCATACTCTTGATATTGTTTATTTTCCTTATTTTTTATATGTATCCGGTGCGGACCGGGTTAAAAAGCTCACCCTTTGACCTTAGCGGTGTGAAAAGCGGAGAGATATTTGGAGAACAGGAAAAAAACTCAATCCCGGAACAAAAACTTATTGATGAAGCCGGCAGTACAGTCAGGGAGAGAATAAGAGTTCCGGCAGGCTTCAAAAGGATTGAGGCCGACGCCGGGTCATTTGAAGAATATTTGCAGAATCTTCCCCTTAAGCCCCATGGGGCACGGGTCCGCTATTTTAACGGAAAAGAGAAGACAAAAGACGTTTATGTGGCTGTTGTGGATATGGAAATTGGGGATCGGGACCTGCAGCAGTGCGCCGATGCTGTGATACGTTTAAGAGCTGAATATTTATACCGTCTGGGAGAGTATGAGAAGATTCATTTTAATTTTACCAGCGGATTTTTGGCCGATTTACAGCACCTGGATCCAGGGAAACCGCATCGTGGTAAACGGCAATCAAGTAAATTGGGTTAAACAGGCCGGGTTCAGCACGGATTATGACAGCTTTAGAAAATATTTGGATATAGTATTTGCATATGCCGGTACCGCTTCCTTGGCCAAAGAAATGAAACCGGTAGCAGTAGAAGAAATGAGAATCGGAGATGTTTTTATCCAAGGAGGCAGTCCGGGCCATTGTGTGCAAGTTGTGGATATGGCGGAAAACAAGTCCACAGGGGAAAAGCTGTTTTTACTGGCTCAAAGCTACATGCCGGCTCAAGACATTCAGATTTTAAAAAATCCTCGCCATGAAGAATTAAGTCCCTGGTATCCTCTGGGATTCGGGGACACCTTGCATACCCCGGAATGGGAGTTTAATAAAGATGATTTAAAGAGATTTGAATAGAGTATCACTCTTTTCTCCGAAAAATTTGGCTTCTAAATAAGGGGAGGCGAGGGGAGGTGAAAATCATTGCTTTTTCCGTTGTTGGACTAGTTATTCTGGTAAATACGCTGCCTTTGTTGGTCACCGCGGTTATGCGCAGCATCTTGATTTATTCATGGGAAGTAGGAGATATAATCAATATAGGAAGTTATGTACTTAAGATTCTCCTTAGCATGTGGCTTTTGTTAGGATCCAGAGGAGTGGTTGGTTTAATCCGGAGTGCTAGAACAGCGGGTTTAAGAAAATAAAATTACCGGGGAGGTAGTAACTTTGAACTTAGATCAGGAAATAAAACAGCATTTTAGATGCGCTAAGTGCGGAAATACACGGGCAACGGTGAAAAGATTTGCCGCCACAGGAACGGGGTTATCCAAACTTTTTGACATTCAACACAATGTGTTCATAGCGGTTTCTTGTGGACAATGCGGCTTTACCGAATTATACAATCCGGAGGTTTTAGAAGGAAAGAAGAACCTGGGTAATATTTTGGATTTAATCTTTGGAGGGTAAATAGAAATCACTATATGGGCTGACGGGGGAATTTCCGTACGGCCTATTTTATTTTGTATGTTTTGACGGGAAAAAGCCAAAATAAAACCAGAAGCATGAAAGGGGTTTTTTTCATGAAAATCATGTTTAAGGCGGCAGTTTTCCTTATTTTCCTTAGTATAGCCCTGGTGGGATGCGGTGCCGAGGATGACGCCAGAGGATTTCTTCTCTTGAATCCAGGTGTCACTTGGTATTATGATGTTGATATCCAGGGAGAAAAATTGGAAATGCAGGTTCAGGTAGGGGAAACAAAAAACATTGCCGGTAAAACTGCTTACCCCTTGTCTTATTCTTATAATGAATTGGCTTTGCCCACTCAAATCGAATATTATGCTGTTCAGGATAAGGCAGTGTTGTTTCCCAGGCTTGATAATGTACAAGGCCAGTTTTTAAAAAAGCCGGAACAGACTTTTTTAAAATTTCCTTTAAAAGAGGGGGATAAATGGGAGTGGTCCGGTAGGCTTATCCCTGTTGGGGAGAAAGAAGCTGTAGCCTCCGGGAAGGTGCAGGCTGTTGTAGAGAGTAAAGAAACGGTCAATACTCCGGCTGGGACATATAAAGATGCGGTGCGCATTTCTTTCGTTTCCGTAAACGAATCCGGCGATACCAGGTTTGACATCAAGGAAAAACGATGGTATGTAAAGGGAGTCGGTATGGTGAAAGAAGTATTGTATGATGAAAAGGGAAATGAAGTCTTAACTGCAGTTTTAAAGAAACTTGAGAAATAGAATGGGGGAGTTTTTATGAAGGCAATAGTATTGCTTTCGGGAGGATTGGATTCTACCGTATGCATGAGTGTGGCAAAGGATGCTGGGTACGAGCCGGTGCCCATCAGTTTTGCCTATGGGCAAAGGCATAGCCGGGAATTAGAATGTGCCCGGGAAGTGGCCCGTTTTTACCAGGTCAAAAAACATGTGGTAATCGAAACCAATATGCGGGCTATCGGCGGAAGCGCATTGACTGACGAGATTGAGGTTCCTAAAGGCCGGGAAGAGAGAAGTGATATACCTATAACCTATGTACCTGCCCGTAATTTAATCTTTTTAAGTTACGCTTTAGGCTTGGCGGAAGTAGAAAATGCCGAAAAAATATATATTGGCGTAAATTCATTGGATTACTCCGGTTACCCGGATTGCCGGCCGGAATTCATTGATAAATTTCAACAGGTAGCGGATTTTGCCACAAAAGCAGGGGTGGAAAACCGCAGAATTGTCGTGGAAACGCCCTTACAGTATTTATCAAAAGCAGAAATTATAAAACTGGGGATGAAAAACGGGGCCCCGCTGCACCTTACCACCAGTTGCTACCAGGGCGGGGAAGAGGCGTGTGGAGTTTGCGACAGTTGTGTCCTTAGATTAAGAGGCTTCCGTGAAGCGGGCTTGGCAGATCCCATTAAATACAAAAACAAGTGAGGCTCCATGTAAGAGAAGCGGCAGGAATTTATTCCTTTGCACCGAAACCTTAGGAAAAATTTGTTTTGCCGCCTCCTTTACAAACCTGTCCATTCACATTATACTTAGAATATATGATGGAGGTGAAAAAATGGCTGTTATTACAAAAGATATGAGTATTATGGAAGTAGTATCCAAATGGTCGGAAACGGCAGATGTTTTTATGAAGCACGGAATGGGATGTTTGGGATGTGCTGCCGCCAGGTTTGAAAATATTGAGCAGGGAGCGCGGGCACACGGTATTGATGTACCTGCTTTAATCGCTGACCTGAATAAAGCTGTTGAAGGTAAAGAAAATGATAAAGGCGGCTGCGGCTGTTAGCAACAATCCCGGAGATTCCGGGATTTTTCACTAAAAAGAGAACTTTTATTTTAATCGGAACCGGACCTTATTGTGAAAGAAGACAAATTAATTAATAAGGTAGGGGTTTGCCTTGGTAACAATTAAAACTTACGGCTATCTCAGCCGCTATATGGAAGATAAAGATTCCGGGACCTTTAGTTTTCCCGATGGGACTACCGTACTTGAAATGCTAAAGGTGTTAAACATTCCTGACTCGGGGGTAGGCTTTGTTTCTGTAAACGGGAAGATGGTGGATAAAAACTATCAGATAGCCCAGGGAGATGAGATAAAAATATTTCCGGTAGTAATGGGAGGTTAAACTGACAAAAACTTTAAAATTGAATTGAAATCAATACTTATTCCAATGAGAAAAGGGTTATGCGGGAAAATGCATAACCCTTTTTTTGCTTCTGTAATCCGCCGATTAATTAAAAGGGTCGGAAAAACATGAAGCAGTATGGTGCAAAGGGGCACATCATTGGCGGATAGGAGATGTTGCCTGCATAATTTTCGTCTGCACAGGATCTGGCCCCTCCGGGAATGCAAATTCGTTGCCCTATTGTGATTACGTCCGGGTCGCTAATTTGCGGATTGGCTGCCAGCAGTTGTCTTAAAGTAAGTCCGAAACGGTTGGCAATACCAACCATGGTATCACCGGCCCGGACTACATAAATTGAACCTCCCGGACAGGGTACCGGACCATTGGGTGCGGGGGGCAGGCAAATAACCTGACCAACTCTTAACCGGTTGGGATCAATTCCCGGGTTAGATGCCAGTAAGGCTTGGAGAGTAAAGCCTAAGCGCTGGGCAATGCCAAATAAGGTATCCCCCGCTCGGATGGTGTAGGTGCTTCCTGGGCAAGTGGGAGGAGAAGGAGGAACGGGGATGCAGATTCTCCGACCTACTTGGAGGTTTTCCGGATCCAGTCCGGGGTTAGCATCCAGGATTGCATTGACGGTAGTGTTAAAGCGGTTAGCCAGAGCAAAGAGAGTGTCCCCTGCTCTAATGGTATAGATGGTTCCTCCGGGGCATGGACCGGGTACGGGAGGAACGGGGATGCAGATTCTCCGACCTACTTGGAGGTTTTCCGGATCCAGCCCGGGGTTAGCATCCAGGATTGCATTAACGGTAGTGTTAAAGCGGTTAGCCAGAGCAAAGAGGGTATCCCCTGCTCTAATGGTATAGATGGTTCCTCCGGGGCATGGACCGGGTATGGGAGGAACGGGGATGCAGATTTGCTGACCTATGGCCAGGGCATCCGGATTCACATTGGGGTTGGCTTCAATAATGGCATCCACACTGGTATTAAAGCGTGCCGCCAGGCTGAAAAAAGTGTCGCCCGCCCTAATGGTATAAAGGGTACCTCCCGGGCAAGATGGTACCTGTTGACGAGTTTCCATAAAAATCTGATACCTCCTATATAAGTTTTAATTTACAATATGTTTCCTGGACGAATTTAGAAACTTGACCCATTAAACCTTGAGCAATGATTTGTGATTTTTTATCACAATCTTCGTTATTGGGGATGAAAGGGAAAGAAAAAAGGACAGACTTTTTGGCATAAGTCAGAGAAAAAAATCATAATATGGGATGTAATCCAAGATAGATTAAGAGATGAGGATATTTATTCCAGGGGGGATGATTGTGGAAAATCTTTCAGTGTTTCTGGCAGTTCCTGTCTGGTTATGCCAAACCTTGGCCGCTATTCTTTCCATCACCTTAATTGATTTGGTTTTAAGCGGAGATAATGCGGCAGTGATTGGGCTAGCCATTCGCAACCTGCCCCGGCCCATGCAAAAAAAAGCGGCGATTTTCGGTGCCGCCGGTGCTATTATTCTCCGGGTAATCTTTACAATTTTTGCTGTATACTTGCTTACCGTTAAGTATTTAAGTGCTATTGGAGGAATAATTCTCATTTTTATTACATATAAGCTGCTAAATACAAAAAATGAAGCTGAAGTAAATGTGCGGGCTGCCAATAAATTTTGGAGCGCTGTGGGTACGATAATTGTGGCTGACATTTCCATGGCTTTTGACAATGTGATGGGGGTGGCAGGAGCAGCCCATGGGGAGGCCTGGCTGGTGGTTTTTGGGCTGCTTCTTTCTATTCCTATCTTAGTGTGGGGTTCCACCTGGTTGGCAACGATGATGGGGAGATATCCTCTGATCATCTACATTGGAGCAACTGTACTGGCCCATACTGCAATAAGTATGATTTTTTCCGATCCGGCGCTCCAATTAACCCGATGGACGGGAGAATTTTTCGGAAAAATAATTCCTTGGGCTTTGGCTTTGCCCATTTTAATCTACGGGTTTGTGACTGCAAATATGAGAAGGTGCCGGCTTTAAATAGCCCATATATTATTGGGGTAGATGCAGGGTCTTTATTTCCTGCAAATTGTGCAAATTATGTGCTTTAATTGTTTCTTTTGATAAGGTATACAGGGTATCCCCAATATAAATGATTCTTTCTATATTATTGTTGCTGTTGTACCAATGATTGCCTGCTTTAGCCAGGTCTTCGGGATGGAGATGGGTAATGGTCCCTCTCAGGGAAAAACCTTGAGTGAGATCCAATCTGTAAACATAAGCTCCCTGGAAGACAAACTCCCCATAAGCCGGTACATTTTCCGGCAGAAGATTTTTGTTTTTAATTTCCGTTACGGTAACAGGGAAGGCCAGGAGATTTTTTTCCCGAGAAAACAAAAGTGCTTTATGATTCCTGAGAAGTTCTGATTCAGTACCTCGGTCCCCGATGATTTCCTGAAATTTTTGGATCGGGCGGGTTACATCACTAACGTCAAACAGGGCAATTTTCATTCCCTGATAAAAAGCCGTTGTGCCCAATTCATTTCCCTGGGCATCTTTTTGGCTGATTTCCACCGTATCTTTTCCGAATCCAATGATGTGATTATCATCATAGGGATGAAGATAATCGCTGTAACCGGGGATTTTTAAGGCACCGAGAATTTTAGGATCTTTCGGGTCTTGTAAATCAATCACGAAAAGGGGGTCAACTTTTTTAAAAGTAACCATATATCCCCGGTTGCCCATAAACCGCACGGAATATATCCTTTCTCCCGGGGCAATGTCTTCAATTTTACCGGTAAGTTTCATATTGTCGTCCAGGATGTAAATGTTGTTCTTGGAGGTATATTCATCCTCACGCCAAGGGTGACCGGTGGTGGTGGCAATGCGGAAATAGCCCTGGTATTCATCCATGGAAAACTGGTTCAGGATGGTGCCGGGAACCGTACCTTCGGCAGAATAGTTAACATTGCCTTCTTTCAAACTAAATTTATAGATTAAGGTATTTGTATTTTCCGGTACCGGTGAGGGAAGAATTCTTTTCGCGGTGATATCTTCCCTGGGTTCATACCTAGACTCATACTGGGTAACTGCCACATATAAATTGTTCCGGGTGGCGTAAATATTTTCCCCGGCACCTAAGTAAGCAGCAACCTTCATTTCCCGATGGGGATCGTTTAGATCCAGCCCTCCAACCAGCAGGTAATTAGGGGCAGGTTTTCCCGGGAAATAGCAGATTTCCCGGAAAGGGATTTCTATGTAGTCATCTTTTATGGCACTGTCCCGGTAATAGGGAACTGCTGTTGATGCATCATCCTCCATAATCCGGTAGTAGTCTAGATATTTATTGGTTGCTAAATAAAGGCAGCTTCCTACTTTTCGAGAGGACACTGGATTTCCCTCTAATTCCACTTCCCTGATTTTTTTAATAGAATATTTATCTTTGATATCAAAAATAAGGACTTTTGTTGTTTGACGGGGGTGCACAGGAGGATAAATTTTAAGCTCAGGAGAGTTAATAGGCCGGTCCGTAATTCGGTTTGCCCTGAAAGAGCCGATTACTGTTAAAAACCGGTCATCTACATATAATTCCTGAGGATAAAATTGTTCCTGAGGAAATTCTAACATGTCGGTGACGGCCATTTTTTCGGCCGGAGCGGCCAGGACAACAGCAACCCGGTTTTGATTGACCTGGTAAATATACTTGCCGTCAGTTTTCACGATATCTCCTTCATCTACATCCCGCACCTGGGTGTTGGTAAGGGAAAAATCCGGAATACTTGCATTGCCGGCAACTTGGTCTGATGTTGCCGCTGTTTCTGCCGTCCGTACCATATCCCAAGCGGCAGCTGTTTTATTCATGATTCTTCGGTTCACCTCGTCTGAGGTTGCCAGCAGTTCTTTTAGCTTCTCGAAACTACCTACTGTGGGAAGAGTTCTTTTTTCAAGAGCCTGGCCATCGCAGATTACCTTAATTTCCTCATTCCCTATGGCGGGATTTGGGGATGAAATCAGGCCTAAGGAGCAA
This sequence comes from Clostridia bacterium, assembly GCA_012838175.1. Taxonomy (GTDB): domain Bacteria; phylum Bacillota; class Dehalobacteriia; order Dehalobacteriales; family Dehalobacteriaceae; genus DUPU01. The sequence goes on along the minus strand of DUPU01000076.1, from coordinate 6,759 downwards.
ACTAGAATTAATAAAAGGAATAAAGAAATTCCATACTTTTGCACTTTAAAGCCTCCTCATGTTTTTTTATTTCTTTTAGACGCCCCGGACATTGTTTTTGTTTCTAAAATATGGCTGTTGTAGTAAAATCTTATTAAATCGAATTTAATAGGAAATTGATAGATCTTGAATCATGAAATCATGAAAATTTATTGGGAAATTTTAAGTAAGGAGGAGATACCGATGGAAATCAACCTGCAATGGGAATTAGCATTTAGGCTGTTATTTGCCTTAATTATCGGGGGATTAGTGGGTTCGGAACGTCATTTACATCATAAACCTGCCGGAGCCAGAACCCACTCTTTGGTATGTTTGGCCAGTGCTCTTTTTATGATTATTTCCATTTACGGATTCATAGGATTTGATCATTCTCCCGCCATCAGAAGGGATCCCGCCCGTTTAGCCGCCCAGGTGATTTCCGGAATGGGCTTTATCGGGGCCGGTGTGATTTGGAAAGAAGGGGTTAATATTAAAGGACTTACCACCGCCACAACCTTGTGGCTGGTTTGCGGCTTAGGTCTGGCCAGCGGGTGCGGCATGTATATCCCGGCGCTCTTATCAGCTGTCCTGGCTTATATAGCTTTAAATTTCTTTCATACCTGGGAAACGGCCCTCATGAGGAAGCGGCATGACCGCATAAAATCCTCTTCGGCAGGCGAATTTAATATCAAGGAATTAAAGCAGCTGATTGAAAATGCCATCGGGGATCCTTTAAGATATGATGTTTCCGGAGAATCAGAAAACCCGGTGCTGTCTTTTCGGCCTATTCGCAGCCAGAATGATCCTTTTCTACTGACCTTGGGAGTTAAGGAAGAAATTCTCCAAATTTTCTTTCTCCGTATTCCGAAAACGAAAAGGGAGCGGGGATTGGGTGGGATGGTTGTAGATATCCTGATTAATTGGTGTCGGAAAAATAATCTATGTAAAATTTCCCTTGTTTCAACTTCGGAAACCATGGGATTTTGGTTGAGAAACGGGTTTAAACAAATTGATGACAAGACCTTTGTCTATGATTTGGAAAACACAAGGTCAGATGCAGAAAACAATGGATAAGCAGGAACCTTTTGGACTATGCCGGACATAAGATAAGGTGACAGGCATTCCAAAAGGAGGGGATATAAATGGGGTCCATTCCCAAAGTTAAGTCACTTTCTGATTTAAGAGCCTTAATCAATAATTATCAAGGCGCTTTATCCGAAGGGAATAAAAGTATTATTAATGAAATTATCAGAGAAATGGAAAGATCCGGGGGCGTGACCAGGTCCAATCGAGAAAGCATTAAAAAGCTTATGAACAGGTTAGCAGAAAAAAACGGGGTAAAAGTTCCCAGGAAAAGATAAGGAACGGCTTGAACCGTTCCTTGCTTATTTTTCCGGATGGTGTGTTTCCACGTTAATTGGTTCTACCTTCTTTTCATAACGGGTGTCCATTACATCATCCCGCATATTGGGGGACAGCATCTGAAAAAGCTGGTCCAGGGAATCTTTGTCTTTTAGGACATTCATTAAGTTGAAGCTTTGACCCTTTGATTTTCCATGTTTAGGGTTAATAAAAACGTCCGCTAATTGGAACAATTCCGTAAGTTGACCGAAGGTTTCCATATAACCTGCAATATCTCTTAATTGATTGGACAGGACTTTGAAATCCACAGTAGTAAGCAGCGACGAGAGAGAAAGTCCTTTTCCCCCTTTTTGGTGCCTTCTCTTTTCTTCTTTTTCCCTTCTTCTATGCCGGCGACGGCTCATAATCTCACTTCCTTCCCCGCTAAATAATATGTTTTTCGTTAGGTTTTGGTGCTTATACAAAAGAATGAGTCAGGGGATGTTTTTCTGACTCATTCTTTGTCCGTGAGTCAGAGAAACATCCCCTGACTCAATCATTTATTGCTAATTTTTTAGCAACGATCTTTTTCTTGCCCCAGGACACAGGAGCATAGGAATTGGAGCACGATTAACACGATGATTAAATCAACGATATCATCGAAACCGTTGCAGCCTCTTCCACCGAAGCAGCTGAGCAGGCCCATATATTACCCTCCTTTCACAAAAATCAATCAAAATGTTAGAAGCAGTAAATTAGCAAACGCACTCTTCTTCACCTAAAAGTGAGCACAGGAATTCCAAAACGATTAAGACAATAATTAAACAAATAATGTTTCCGAACATACCATCGTTCTTACAATTATCTCGCGCAGATTCGACACAGTTATCTTTACGTCTTTTTCCCATTATGTAGACCCCCTTTCTTTAAACTGGCAACCGCAGGCAACAGAAGTCGAAACCCTGTGCACGGTTAGCTGTTTGTCTTAGTACATGTTATGAATCTGAGATAAGGTTTGATACAGTTAATGTCCAAAAAACTTTTTTTCTGCGGATGCCCCGGATAATAATCCTTTTATTTTCTATGAACTGATTTATAATGGTAATTGTATGGTCGGAGGTATCCCATATTTTCCATGAACGGGGGATCGGATTGGGAATTAATTGTGCTTTTGTTGTTTTTTCTCCTTTTTTGGTTTATCTGCCCCAAGCATTGGCCCTTTTCCATTTGGTACGTCGGAAACAAGTGGATGGAGGGAATACTTGGACCACAGGAATGTTTTTGTTATTCCTCTGGTCCTTAGCAGTAGGCATCATAAACCGGCAAGGGTACTCCTTTGCCGCAGGATTTGTTTTTTTGGGCTATTATGGGGTGAGCCTTTTTTTGCATTATAATTACCGGACCAGAGAAAAAATTGAACAACTTCTTTATTACATATTTTCCTTAACCTTGATTTCTGCTCTATTAGGCTTGCTGGAAGGATTTGGTGTGATCGATTCCACCCCGGCCGGATGGAAAACCTTTTTTGGTTTAACAACTTTAATCCCAAACGATGACAATCTTTTTCGCATAACGGGAACATTCGGCAATTCCAACCTGGCTGCCTCCTGGTACGGGGCAATGATTCTGGTGGGCTTTCATTTTTATGAAAAATCTCAGGGACGAAAACGACAACTGCTGTTTTGCAGTCTTTTACTGTTAATTGTTGTTTTGGTGATGACCGGTTCCCGGGGAGCTTTTATCGGGCTGTTACTTGGTTTGGTTGTTTATGATCTGGTGAAAGGGAGGATGTTTCATTTTATTCTGCGTATTCTTATTCTCCTTTTTGGACTGGTGGTTTTTGTCGGCTATCCCGAATGGTTCCCCCGAGGGGATTTATTGTCTTTAACCATCGATCTCAGGTGGGCTATTTGGGAAAACTGTTTTAATATGTATCTAAAAAAACCCCTTACCGGATGGGGTATAATGGGGATTTATTTTGCCGATGATAATGTCTATCAGTACCTTAGGGTTCTTCATGCCCATAATATGATTATCTCTTTGGCGGTCATGCTGGGCTCTGTAGGGCTATTGATATTTGTCTGGATGGAAGGACATCTCCTGGCTCAGCTTTGGGAATTGTCCCGAGAAAAATGTTCTTTGGCGCCTCTTTTAGCGGCAGTCCAGGCTATGTTTTGGGGACATGGCATATTTGACTTTACAGCTATGGCGCCACAAATCGGTTTGCTTTTTGTGGTTTTTTCTTCCTTCATTGGGACTTTAAGCGGCTCCAAGGTTTCTTGGCCGGCTTTACCCGGAAGGAGAAAGTTTTTCTCCGCATAACCAGCGCCTATGAAGATTGTGGCCGGTTTTACCAATATAGAACATAATGAAGGAATTGATACGAACATTAATTTCATAATACAATCTAATGTTCGTATTTTTTCTTGACTTTAGTAGTAAGGATTGATATATTTGAAACAAAAATGAAAAGTTATAAAAAGAAAGGTGGCTTAAAAATTGAATGGGAAAAAGGTAGCGGTGGTAATGGGTAGTGATTCCGATCTGCCTGTAATGAAGGATGCGGTAAAATTCTTGGAAGAAATGGGAGTGGGCTGTGAGGTACATATTTCATCTGCCCACCGAGTGCCCCATAAAACTGCTTTTATTGCAGAAAAGGCTGAGGAAAAAGGAATTGAGGTAATCATTGCCGGGGCAGGGGGAGCAGCTCATTTACCCGGGGTCATTGCCGCTTTCACTCATCTTCCTGTGATTGGCGTACCTATTAAAACATCGACTCTCAGCGGGATCGATTCTTTGTACTCCATTGTGCAGATGCCACCAGGCATACCTGTGGCCACAGTTTCTATTAACGGGGCGAAAAATGCCGGTATTTTGGCGGCGGAAATTCTGGCCTTGAAATACCCGGAGGTGAAAGAAAAACTTATCCGGTTTAGGAAAGAGATGGCGGACCAGGTAGAAGCTAAAGACCGGCGCTTGCAAGAATTGGGTGCGGCTAAGTATCTTGAGGAAATGAAATAAGGCTAGGGGGAAAGGTCATGATAGAACGCTATACTTTACCGGAAATGGGTGCGGTATGGAACCAGAAAAACCGCTTTCAGAAAATGCTGGATGTGGAAATATATGCTTGTGAGGCCATGGTCTATTTAGGGTTGATTCCCCGGGAAGCGTTTTTGGAGATTAAAGAAAAGGCCGGCTTTGAACTGGAACGGATTGCAGAAATCGAAGAGATTACCCGGCATGATGTGATTGCTTTTTTAACAGCGGTAGGAGAAAAGGTGGGGGATGCCTCCAAGTATATTCATATGGGTATGACCTCCTCCGATGTGCTGGATACCGGACTTTCCGCCCAAATGAAAGAGGCGGCGGAACTGCTCATTGCCAGGTTGAGAAAATTGCGGGAGGTGCTGGCGGAAAAGTCCCGGAAATATAAATATACTCTGGAAGTGGGGCGTACTCACGGGATTCATGCCGAACCGGTGACTTTTGGCTTAAAAATGGCTCTATGGACCATGGAAGTAGACCGGTGCATAGAACGGATGATTAGGGCGAAAGAAGTAATTTCCGTAGGTAAAATTTCAGGTGCGGTAGGAACCTTCGCCAATATTGACCCCCGGGTGGAGGAACATGTTTGCCGTCAGATGGGATTAAAACCGGCTCTGGTATCCACCCAAATTGTGCAAAGGGACCGGCACGGGGAGTTTGTCACTACTTTGGCCCTTATCGGCAGTTCCTTGGAGAAATTTGCTACAGAAATCAGGAACCTGCAGCGGACGGATATTTTGGAAGTTGAAGAAGCCTTTGCCAAAGGGCAAAAAGGTTCTTCTGCCATGCCCCACAAGAGAAATCCCATTACGGCGGAGCGGATTGCGGGGCTGTCCCGGGTTTTAAGGGGAAATGCTCTGGCGGCCATGGAAAATATATCCCTATGGCATGAACGGGACCTTACCCATTCCTCGGTGGAGAGAGTGATCATACCGGACAGCTGTATTCTCCTGGACTATATGCTCCATCTCTTTATTAATTTGATGGAAAACCTGAATGTTTATCCGGAAAACATGCGGGCTAATATGGATAAGACTTTAGGGCTGGTTTTCTCCCAGAGGGTGATGCTGGCCTTGGTGGATAAGGGTATTCTCAGGGAAACCGCTTATGAATGGGTGCAGAGAAATGCCCTTCATGCCTGGCAGACCAAAACCGATTTTGAATATATTGTGTTACAGGATAAAGATATTATGACTTATTTGACCAAGGAGGAACTGGATCGGCTTTTTGATTATGAGTATCATACCAAGCAAATAGATTATATTTTTGAACGAGCCGGGTTATCAGAGTAGGAAACAATAAAAGGGGGAAATGATGTGGCCGATATGCTGAATTTTGAGGACAAGCCCAAAGAGGAATGTGGTTTATTTGGAATCTTCGGACATGGTTTAGACGTGGCAAATATTACTTATTACGGCCTTTATGCTTTGCAGCATCGGGGACAGGAGAGTGCCGGGATTACCGTATCCGACGGTACCAGGTTTCATAGCCATAAGGCCATGGGATTGGTGCCGGAGGTGTTCAACGAGAAGCTCTTGGAACCAATGACAGGTCATATTGCCATTGGTCATGTAAGATACTCCACAACCGGGGATAGTTCCGTGTCCAATGCCCAACCTTTGGATTTTCGCTTTCTGAAAGGCTTAATCTCTTTGGCCCATAACGGGAATCTGACCAATGCCCACGAGATTCGCCACAGGCTGGCGGTGAACGGATCGGTGTTTCAAACTACATCTGACAGTGAGGTAATTGTGAAGCTGATTGCCCGTTACGCACAAGGTTCCATTGAAGAAGCATTGATGAAAACCATTATTGATATCAAAGGTGCTTACTCCTTGTTGATAATGACCGCTGATAAACTGATCGGCGTGCGGGATCCTCATGGGGTAAGGCCTTTGTGCATTGGTAAAATGGGCAAGGCTTATATTTTGGCTTCTGAAACTTGCGCCTTGGATACAGTAGGCGGGGAGTTTGTCCGGGAGGTACAGCCGGGGGAAATTGTTGTTATTGACGCTCAAGGTTTAAAAAGTTATCAGGCTTTGGGTCATTCGGAGCAGTCTTTTTGTGTTTTTGAATTTGTTTATTTAGCCCGACCGGATTCCAATTTTGCCGGGAAAAATGTCACCATGGTCCGGCGGGCCATGGGGCGCCAATTGGCGGCGGAGTATCCGGTGGAAGCGGATATAGTAATTCCCGTCCCGGATTCCGGGGTTGCCGCTGCTTTAGGATATGCCGAGGCTTTGGGCATACCCTACATGGAAGGTTTAATGAAAAACCGCTATATCGGCCGTACTTTTATCCAACCCATGCAAAAAATGCGCGAAACGGCAGTGCGCTTAAAACTAAATCCCATTC
>DUPU01000075.1 GCA_012838175.1 Clostridia bacterium | reverse complement strand
CCTGGATTCATTGATATACTCCATGTGGACAAAAACTCCTCTTCTTTCTTGGGCAATTTCCATAATACTCCCCACAAAATCCGTAGGGACCATGATTGACGCCTTAACAAAAGGCTCTTCCATTTTTTCAATCTCTTGGACCTTGGGAAGTTTAGTGGGATTATCAATGTATAACACCGTACCGTCTGTCTGAGTCACCCGGTAATTAACACTGGGTGCAGTGGTAATTAACTCTAATTTATATTCCCGCTCCAATCGTTCCTTAATAATCTCCATATGGAGCAATCCTAAAAACCCGCACCTGAAACCAAATCCCAGGGCTACTGACGTTTCCGGTTCATATACCAGGGACGCGTCATTTAACTGCAAACGTTCCAAAGCGTCTCTTAAATCACCGTAATCGTTAGTTTCCACAGGATACAGACCACAATAGACCATTGGTGTAGCTTTGCGATAACCGGGCAGAGGGTTGTCCGCCGGACGATTCTGGTCTGTGATAGTATCTCCTACCTGGGTATCTTTCACATTTTTGATGCTGGCGGCAAGAAACCCTACATCGCCTGCAGCAAGACTGTCAACCATCTTCAAGGCAGGAGTAAAAACACCTACTTCCGTCACTTCAAAGCTTTTCCCTGTCCCCATCATATGCACCGTAGTCCCTTTTTTCACCACACCGTCTATAATCCTAATATAAGGAATTGCCCCTTTATAGGCGTCAAAATGGGAATCGAAAATCAATGCCTTCAAAGGCGCCTTCCTATCCCCCGCCGGCGGCTTAATTCTTTGGACAATGGCTTCTAAAATTTCTTCCGTTCCCTGTCCTGTTTTGGCAGAACAAAGGATGGCATCTGCCCCATCCAAACCTAAAACGTCTTCAATCTGCTTAAGAACTCCCTCCGGATCGGCACTGGGCAAATCAATTTTATTAATAACAGGAATTATTTCCAAATCATTTTCCAAAGCAATATAGGCATTAGCTAATGTTTGGGCTTCAATGCCCTGAGCGGCATCCACCACCAAAAGCGCTCCCTCGCAAGCTGCCATGCTTCGGGATACCTCATAGTTAAAATCTACATGTCCCGGGGTATCAATAAGGTTCAACGTATATTCTTTTCCGTCTTTTGCCCGGTAATTAATGCGAACCGCCTTCATCTTGATGGTAATACCCCGTTCCCTTTCCAACTCCATCTGGTCTAACACCTGGGCTTCCATTTCCCGGGCTGATAAAGCACCTGTATATTCCAAAATCCGGTCCGCTAAAGTAGATTTACCATGATCAATATGAGCAATAATACAAAAATTCCGGGTCGTTTCCTGGTTTGTCATCAATGCCATCCCATCCTCGCGTCCAATAACTTATTCGAATATTATATCATCATATTATATCATCAATTTTTTGTTTTAAACAAGACCTGAAAATATACTAACCTTTCCGGAAAAACCTGCGCTTTAAAATACCAAAAACCATTTCCGCTTCTTCCATGCGAAAAATTACCGCAATCAGGGAAAAAACAAGTACCCCTACTCCAATGCTTAAAGAAACCTGAATTAATTGACCTAATTTAGATTCTATACCCCACAGGGAGGCACTGAATTTGGAAGTATAGAAACATACCACACCCATGATTGTTGACGCAAAAAGGGTTTGGACAAAAGATACCAGAGTCTGCCATCCGTTCAAGGGGCCGATTTTTCTTCTCAACATCCACATTAAAGCAATCATATTGAATATCCCCGCCAAAGAATATGCCAGGGCCAATCCCCCCTGGGCCATAGGCTGAACCAAAAGAATGCTTAAGACAATATTTACCCCAATAGCAAAGGCCCCCACCAAAACCGGCGTCAGGGTATTTTGAAGAGCATAGAATACCCTACTCAAGACATGGATAGCAGAGTATGCTGCCAGACCGATACAATAATACAACAAAGCATAAGCCGTGGCTAAAGTAGCCTCATGGGTAAATTTGCTCCCGGGAAATTCAAACATGAAACGGATAATGGGCACCCTCAGCACAGCTAATCCCACAGCACAGGGAAGAGTAATGAAAACCACCGATCTTAGACCTAAAGAGAAGGTTTTTTTAAACTGCTCCCTTTCCTGCCTGGCCGCCTGACCGGTTAAAGTAGGGAAAACCGCTACGGCTATGGCAATGCCAAATATCCCAATGGGAAGCTGCATCAACCTTTGCCCGGTATGCAGGGCAGCCAAGCCCCCAGCCGACAGTGACGAAGCCAGATTCTGGTTTACAAAGAGATTTATTTGACTTACGGATAGACCTACTAAAACAGGAAGCATCAGTTTTCCCAGTTTTATTACCCCGGGGTGAAAGATATTGAAATTAAGCCGGAATCGCAACCCTACCTTTATTAAAGAAGGGACCTGCACAAAAAAATTCGCCGCCGCTCCCATCACCACCCCGATGGAAAAACCGGCAATTCCATAGCCCGGCCAAAGAGATTCGATGGTATCACCTAATAATACTCCAAAAATAATAATTCCCAAATTATATAATACCGAACCAATGGCAGGGGCGGTAAAATGCTGATAAGAATTTAATATTCCCATGGAAATCCCGGACAATGACATAAAAACTACCTGGAGAAACATAATTCTGGTCAGAAAAATAGTTAAATCCATGGCTTGGGGATTGAAGCCCGGCACCAAAATCAAAATCAGTTCTGGCGTATAAATATATCCGATAGCAATTCCCACCACTAATAAAGCCATAATCACAGTGAGCACAATACTGGCTACTTCCCAGCCTTCCTTTTCCTTTCCCGTAGCGATATAACTGGAAAATACAGGGATAAAAGAAGAGCTTAGGGCCCCGCCCACCAACAGCATATATAAAAAATCAGGGATAGAAAAAGCGGCATTATAGGCATCGGTAATCCTGTTTTGCCCAAACTGGGCATAGATAATTACATCTCTCAGGTATCCTAAAATCCGGGATACCATCATAGTCGCCATAAGCAAACCGGCTGCTTTCACTACTCTGGTATTTTTAGACATAGCTTTCTCCTTAAATCCGGAATCACAAGAATCCCGCCTTGCCGGCGGGAATCTAATCTTGTTAGTTAATTATAACTCATTAAATGTGACCTTACCAGAGTTTAGGAATTAAACTTAGTTTTAAATAGTTTAAAGAATTAAGGATAGCCCGGGTATCAATCCCATATTCCCGTCCCAGCAAAGTAACTTTTAGAAATGTATTGTCTATGGAAAATTTAACAAACTCATGGGGTATTTCGGGAGACATTTTCCCCAATCCTTGAGCTGCGGTATTTAAGCCTAAAATCACCAGAAGTGCCACCAGAATCACAACCCGGGCAAATTTCCAGTTAATTTTCACATAGACTCACCTCCGGATTTTAGTATTACCTTTGGCAAATTAGATTATTTGTTAATAATACTGTTTAATACTCCGGCAAACATCTCCCCTGCCCTCTCCGCTTCTTCCAAGGAATTTTCCGTGCCTCCCATTTCCAGCAAAATAGCACCGGGAGAAATGTGCTGATTATACCTCCCGTCCTGAACCCGAACCCCCTTTAATAATCCGGGATACATCTCTTCCATTTTATGGGCTAATTTTTGGGCAAAAGCATAGTTTTCCTTCCACCTGGGGTGGGGTAAACGGGTATCGCTTCCTACCACAAACATGATTTTACTTACTTTCTTGCCGCCAATTTCGGTAGTGGTGGTGTCCCTGGGCGTTGTGGCATCCCTGTGCACATCTATAAAGATTTCGATAGACGGATAGTCTTCTTTCATTTTTTCCAAGGTAACCAAAGAGTTGGTATATGACTTGCTCCAATCGGGATAATCGTGAATGGTATCATTCAAAACCGCGGGAATACCGTATTTTTTTTCCAAGGTATTCTTAAGGTGCCGGGCAACTAAAAAAACTCCCCCGTTTTTTCCTTCAATTTTTTCCACTCCCTGGGTAGGCACATAACACTCTGCATTATGGGTACAGTAAATTCCCACCAAAGGTTTATGTCCGTTAATCCCGATTACCTGCTCCCTTTCCCGTTCTTCAACAGGTGGTTCCGGCTCTATCTCATCCTCATGGACAAATTCCGGTTCCGCATTTACCGGGATAGCATTAAAATAGGCGATTTGAGATTGGAAATAGCTTTCCGGATTGGTTAAGTCCGCTGAAGTTAAATTTTTCATTACCGTAATTATCAGCCCTGTGGCCTCATCTTCCACATAATCCGGAGAATATGACGCCAAAGGCAATACCTTACTGAACACGTTTTTCCAGTCCACATCTTTGAAACCCACCAAGCGCCAGGCCGGTATCACATCAGACTCCGCCGCATATGAAGGGAAAATAAAAAGGTTCCACTTCACCCGACTGCCTGCTTCAAAACCTAATAAAAGCATTGCCGCAAGAAATACCAAGAAAACTAGAGATTTAATTACCGGAAAATAGTTAAAAAAATACCATCGATGATATCTGCGAATTTTCCAGCCCATGTTGTTCCCTCCCTTTAACCAGACTTATGTTTTAATTCCCATGAATAAAACATGCTTCCATCATACTAATGATATGCTTAATCTTGGGGGGTTATGAGTGGCCGGAACAGAAAAGCTCAGCCAAAAAGCTGAGCTTTTCTTTAATGAAACTTATTTTTTGTGCTTATCTTAGTGTCGTTGGTACAAAGGCATCCACAATCCCTATCACCAAAGCCGCCAACAAGGAACCAAGTAAACTTACGGAAAGATAATCAGGAATAATAAACTGGGACAAATAAATTACTGCTGCTGCACAGATAAAACCTACCACGCCCCGGCCGTAGGGAGAGATATTTTTTCCCAGCAATTTTTCAGCGACATAACCGATTAGAGCTATCACAATTGCTGCAATTAAAGCCCCTACGAAACCGTTTACCGAAATACCGGGCAACAGCCAACTTACTACCATTAATACTAAAGCGGAAACAATAAACCTTACTATTAGACCGATCAATCTGGTCATCTCCTTTTAAATATGATTCTACTTGCATTAGAATAACCGAAAAAAAATACATTATACATAATGTAAGATTATTTTTCCGCATTCTTGCTTTTTTTTAACATACGTGGTAGAATATATCCTGTTTAAATACTGCTAATCGAGCTAATTCGTCTATACTTTTGATAGATGAGGTTTGTCTTAAGGAGGTGACAACGTTATGCCAAATATTAAATCTGCTAAAAAACGCGTTTTAATTGCCGAAAGTCGCAGAGTTAAAAACGCCGCCATCAGATCCGGTGTCAAAACTTCGATAAAGAAATTTACTGAAGCTGTTACTTCCGGTGACAAGGAAAATGCTCAAGTACTATTAATTAATGCCATAAAAAAACTGGACAAGGCTGCCGGTAAAGGTGTACTCCATAAGAAAGCGGCAGCACGAAAGAAATCCAGATTACAAAAAATCTTTAACAAGGCCAGCCAAGCATAAAAAAACGAAACGTGATAGGGGACGGTTCTCTGTCACGTTTTTTCACTTATCTTTGACACATTTTTAAGATAGCCGTTTCCAAAAGAGGAAGCAGTTCTCCCTTCCCGGTTTTGAACTTGACATCAACATCCAATAATATCTCTAAAGCCTGAATTAACTCCTCCTGAGAAAAATTCCCGCATTGCTGCCGTCCTTTTTTCACAATATAAGGATGAATACCGGCTGCGGCGGCAATTTCCTTTTCTCCCATACCTTTTTTGCTGAGAACATGAATTTTAAGCAAATTTCTCATTTGAGTGGCTAAAAGAGACAATACCTTTAATTCATGTTCTCCGTTTCGCACCAGCTCTCTCATGTACAATACCCCAAGAGCGGAATCCCGTCTGCTTACTGCATCTGTCAGATTAAACACGGTTAAATTGCTGGTGGAACAAACCGTCTTCTTAACATCTTCCAGGGTTACTTCGGCTTCAGCCCCGACATACAAAGCAGTTTTTTCAATTTCCTGTTCCAGAGAAGAAAGATCATTCCCCACAGCCATTGCCAGGTAATCCGCCACTCTGGGTACCGCTTTCTTTCCCCTAACCTGAAAACGCTTCTCAATCCACCTGTTTAACTCTACACCTTTAGGGGACGTAAACTCAATTATCCGGCCTACTTTTTTAACTGCTTTAACAGTTTTTCTTTTAGAGTCAATTTTTTCCCCGCAGATAAAAACCAAGCAGGTGTAAGGAGAGGGATTATTTAAGTAGGACAGCAAAGGTTCCGGATCATCTTCTTTAACCTTTCCGTTCCCAAACCAGGGAGAATTGGCAACCACCACCAGTCTCTTCTCGGCAAAAACAGGCAGCACATTGGCCGCTGCTGCCACTTGTGCCGGGGACACTCCTGTACCGTCCAACTTTTCATAGTTAAAATCTCCCGTTCCTCCTGAGGTTAAGAACTTGGTCAGCTTATCTAAAGTCCTTTCCAACAGGAACCGTTCCTGACCGTAAAATAGGTATACCAGAGATATAACCCCCCGGTTTATGTCATTTAAAACAGATATCTCCTCCATATTATAGCCCCTCATCTAAGAAAATTCTCAAAAACACCTAAATAATATTAAAGTACATCCTATTTAGATTTTCGCAACTCCCGGACGGATTGTCAAGAAAACCCTTTTAATGAAGGAAGGTTTCCACCCATAATTCCCTTCCGTCGGTGGAAAATGTTATTGCCCCGTGTACATCCGTCCGGTAAACTGGGATATTCTTTTCCTCCCAATATTCTAACACCTCCCGGGCCGGATGACCGAAAGAGTTTTTTCCGACGGATATTACTACCGCCTTTGGTGCTACCTGTTGATAAAAGGGAGGCCAAAGCCCTGTTTTACTGCCATGATGGGGTAGTTTCAGCACCTGGGCCGGTAAATTTCCCCCACTGCACAGAGAGGAGAGACAAGCTGTCTCCCCGTCCCCCGTGAACAAAAATGAGACATCCTGATAGGTTAGTTTTAGAACCAAAGAGCTGTTATTCATTTCTTCTTCCGCCGGTGTTTTCCCCCGGGGAGGGTGTAAAACCGTTAATTTTACTCCCCGGTCCAAAAAGATTTCCTGCCCTTTGCATAGGGCAATTAAAAGTATCCCCTTCTTTTGTGAAATATCCGTCAAAGGCTTTATCTGGAAACTTTCCACAAATATCTCGGCAGCAGCCAATTTGTCCACCTTAAGGTGCTTCAACACGGCAAGCAGTCCGTTCATATGATCATCATGGGGGTGAGTGAGGGCAACTAAATCCAAATTGCCTAAACCCATATTTTGCAGGTAAGGAATTATCACCTGCTCTCCCACCCGATCAGCGTCGATATCACCGGGCTTGCCTCCCCCGTCAATTAAGCAAGTCCGGCCGGAAGGACTCCGTATAAATATGGAATCCCCCTGTCCTACATCTAAAAATGTGACCGTAAGCCGACCGCTCCCGGGCACCGGCCACACCAGGCAAAGGACAAGAATAAACGATAGGGCAGCGGAAATCACCTGACCCTTTTTCTCCTTGGCCAAGTAAGGCCAGATGACTAAAAAACCATAAAAAAGAGCCAGCAATAATAAACTGGGAGTCTTTACAATCAAATATGAGCCGGGAATCCGGGAAACCAGCTCCGCCCCACGCCAAATTCCCTCTACTATAATCCCCGCCCCATAAGCAGGCAAAACCGCCAGCCATGTACTGAAGATGCTTAAAACTACAGAGAATAACCCCAGCAAAACCACCAGCCCTACCAATCCCGAGGCTAAAATACCTATGATTAAGCCGGAAAGGGTTACTACATTAAAATAATAAGCAATTAAAGGCATAATGGCTAAATGAGCGGCGAGGGCAGCCGCCAGTAGCTTACCCCATGTTTTTTGGGGAAGCCATTTTTCCACTAGGGGAACTAAATAGACTACACCCCCGGAGGCGGCGAAAGAGAGCTGAAAACCGGCATCATAAATCATCTCCGGATTCCAAATTAACAATGCCAAAGCCGCTAAAGCCAAACCGGTAAAAAAGTCCTTTCTCTCCCCTAAAGAATAAGCCAAAAGCCCAAGGAGAGCCATAGAGCCTGACCTCAATACCGAGGAGGTGAATTCAGATAAAGCGGCATAGAAAAGTACCGCCACGAAAACCAAAAGGAACCGGCCCCATTTATTTAGCTTTAACAACTGCGCAAAATATAGGGTAAACAAAACCACATAACCCACATGGACACCGGATACAGCAAAAGCATCCATTAATCCGGTTTGGGACAACACATTCCGTTCGGTAAAGGTCAGTCCGCCTTTATTGCCAAAGAGCATCCCTCCGATAAAAGATTGCTGCCGAGGCGGAAGATGGGCAAGAACCCCATCCATTTTCTCTTTTAACCTTATCACCGATTTCATAAAGAAATTGCCCCGGTTTTCTCCCGTATTTTCTATCCTGCCCTCATAAAGAGTGCTCACTGTATAAAAAATACCCTGTCTTTTTAAATATTTCTCATAATCAAATTGTCCCGGGTTAGAAGCCCCGGATCCTGCCAATACTTTCCCCCTTATTTTGAGCACATCACCGTAATGCACCTCTTCCTCGGCGGAACAAAGAACATGAATTTTCATCGGGGGAATGATTTGTCCTTGAACATGCTTTAGAGTAAGGGGAAAAATTTTTCCCGAAGAGGTTGTCCTAGGCTCCGCCGCGACGATGCCTCCTCCTTGGAACTCCGCCCCCGATGCCAAAGGATACGGCGGAATCCGGGATGAGTGAACCTGTCCCCAGAAAAGGCCGACACATAGGGTAAAAACCACCAGTAGTCTAACGTCTCTGCCTTTAATTAAAACGAGCACAGAGAAAACAAGGGCAGCCAATGCACAAGCAAAAGCTGCCGATATTGGTACCAGGAACAGGTTGCCGATGATAATGCCTATAACAAACCCCAGAGTATGAATGACCAGTACTCTTGGCATAATATCCCCCATACTCACTAAATGGTAATTTTGTCTTTCAACTTTTCAAATGTGGCCGGACCGATTCCGGAAACATTTTGAATATCCTCCACTGAAGAAAACCCGCCGTTCTCCTCCCGGTATTCAATAATAGCCCGGGCTTTAGCCGGACCGATTCCGGGCAGGGATTCCAATTGATTCTGATCCGCCAAATTAATATTTATGAGTACGCCCACTTGGTCACCCCCGGAATAAACCATACTATTCCCTGCAATTGGGGTTGTAACCGCTCCGCTATTCCCTTCCTCCCGAAGCTCCGGTACAATAATCATTTCTTGATCATTTATTTTTTTCGCTAAATTAATACCGTTTAAATCAGCATCAGCTTTAGGCCGGGCCAACTCTACCACATCAATAACCCTGCTTTGGGCCAGCAATCGGTAAACACCGGGTTTTTCCAACGCCCCGGACACATGCACCACGACTTCCTCAGGTATTTCTTTTTCTTTTGGATTGGATTTCCCCGGTGCTTTTTCTCCCTCCTCAAAGCTATCTTCAGCAAGGCTCACGGAAACAGGAGGTAAGGTTTTTTTCTCCAAATACCTGCCATATTTAACTCCCCCGCCAAAAAGCAAAGAAAGCATTAAAACAAAAATAATCACATGCTGTTTTTTCATCTCAGAAAACACAAAAACAGCCTCCTGCCTTAGCATTTAACCATACTAATACGGCAAAAGGCTGTAAAAATCCTGCAAAAAATCTTATTTTATTACAATGTTTACCAACTTTTTCGGTACGGTAATAATTTTGACAATATTTTTACCGCCTGTCCATTGGGGAAGTTTTGCACTGGCAAGAACTAATTCCTTCATTCCCTCCCCATCCAAATCCGGTGCCACATCTAAATGATCACGCACTTTGCCGTTCACCTGAACCACAATATTAATCAGGTCCTGTTTTAAGGCCTCTGCTTCATAAGTAGGCCAGGCAGCCTGATGAATACTGCCCTCCTTGCCCATAAGATGCCACAATTCTTCCGTAATATGAGGAGCAAAAGGAGCTAAGAGCAGAAGCAGTTTTTCTGCTGCCTCCCTAAACACCGAGGGATTCACCTTGCCGGCAGTTTTTTCCCGGTAATCATACATAGCATTAACCATTTCCATGATGGCGCTGATGGCGGTATTAAAGTTAAAACGTTGAGAAATATCCTCCGTTACTTTTTTTACCCCCTGGTGTACAGCTCTTCTCACATCTTTTTCTTCTTTAGTAAACAGACCGGTATCCACGGTTTCCTGCCCTTTTTTAATTATTTCCAGGTTGGAGACAACCAAGCGCCAGACCCTGTTTAAGAAACGATAACAACCTTCTACCGCTGCATCGTTCCACTCCAGGTCCCTTTCCGGTGGTGCCGCGAAAAGAATAAACATCCGGGCGGTATCCGCCCCATACTGATTGATTATATCTTCCGGGCTCACCACATTGCCTTTAGACTTGGACATTTTGCTGCCGTCTTTTAATACCATTCCCTGAGTAAGCAGGTTTTCAAAAGGTTCCTCAGCAGATACCAATCCCAAATCATGAAGCACTTTTACAAAAAACCGTGCATACATTAAGTGAAGGATGGCATGCTCCACCCCGCCGATATACTGGTCCACATTCATCCAATAATCCGCCTTCTCCTTAGCGAAAGCCTGCTCGCTGTTTTTGGGATCGCAATATCTTAAGAAATACCAGGAGGAGCAGACAAAAGTATCCATGGTATCCAATTCCCTTTCTGCCCTTTCCCCGCATTTGGGGCATGCAGTCTCCCTAAAGGTGGGACTGGTTTTCAAAGGAGATTCCCCATTAGGCTTAAACTCTACGTCCAGGGGTAGTATCACCGGCAGTTGGTCATCGGGTACCGGCACAATCCCGCATTTATCACAATAAACAATAGGAATGGGGGCGCCCCAGTACCTTTGGCGGGAAATCAGCCAATCCCGGAGTCGGTAATTAATTACTCTTTTTCCTAATCCTTTTTCCTCCATGTAATCAGCAATGGCCGTCATGGCTTCTTCATTGGCCATCCCGTCAAAACCAGGTGAATTAATCATTATTCCCGATTCAACATAAGCCTCCGACATAGTTTCTCCGGACAATTTTTCCCCCGGAGGGCTAATCACAGGTTTAATCGGTAAACCGTATTTTTTTGCGAAATCAAAGTCCCGGGAATCGTGGGCAGGCACACCCATAACCGCTCCCGTGCCATAATCCATGATGACATAATTAGTAATCCAAATGGGCACTTCTTCCCCGGTCATAGGATTTACGGCATATGCTCCGATAAACATGCCTTCCTTTTCCAGCTCATTGGAGGTCCTGTCCACATTGCTTAATTGCTGTACTTTACGGATAAAGGCTTTTACCTCAGCCTCATAGGGAGTCCCTGCAGTAAGCTTTTCCACCATGGGATGCTCCGGGGCCAAAACCATATAAGTAACACCAAAGATGGTATCATGCCGGGTAGTAAAAACAGGCAAGGGGTCTCCGGTAGCCGCCGCCTTGAATTGTACTTCCACCCCTTCGCTTCGGCCAATCCAGTTTTTCTGCATGGTTTTTACCTTTTCCGGCCAGCCGGGCAGTTTTTCAAGATCATCCAACAAGCGCTGGGCATAATCCGTAATCTTAAAGAACCACTGCTCCAGGTCCTTTTTATCAACTGTGGTACCACAGCGTTCACAAGCCCCTTCTACCACCTGTTCATTGGCCAGCACCGTGGCACAGGAGGGACACCAGTTCACAGCAGCCTTCTTTTTATAGGCCAAACCGTTTTTATACAGTTGAAGAAAGAGCCATTGAGTCCATTTATAATAGTCAGGCAGACAAGTTGTAGCTTCCCGTTCCCAATCATAACTAATGCCCATAGACTTTAATTGTCTTTTCATATTGGCAATATTATCCTTTGTCCATACCGAAGGGTGAACACCCCTTTGGATGGCGGCATTTTCCGCCGGCAAGCCAAAAGAATCCCAACCCATGGGATGAAGCACGTTATATCCTTCCATGGTTTTAAAGCGGGCAACCACATCACCAATGGAATAATTGCGTACATGGCCCATATGCAGGTTTCCTGAGGGGTAGGGAAACATTTCCAAACAATAGTATTCCCGTTTGTCCGATCTTTCGGTCACCCGATATATTCCTTTTTCCTCCCAGTATTTCTGCCACTTAGGCTCCAAAGACTTAAAATCATATTTTACATTCATATCTACTGTCCTCCTTCAGGTAGATGTGTCAGACACCTTTAACTTTACAATAGAAAATAAAAAAACTCCCGTCCATTGGGACGAGAGAATCTCCCGCGGTACCACCCAGATTGATAAGGCAAAAGCCAAATTATCCTCTTTCCTATTGATAACGGGTTCCCCCGATGAGGATTACTCCATTCACCCTCATAGCTCATGGACGAGTTCAACCAAAAACAGTTATTGCCTTGCACCTCCCGGCAACTCTCTAAAACCTTTTCCGGCCTACTGCTTCCACTCATCGCTTTAAAATATTACAATTAGTAAGAATTATAATAAAAAACCAATCGCCTGTCAACTTTTGGAGATTAAAAAATGATGACAAAATTTATGTCCACGCCTGTTCACATATTGCTCCTTTTTCAGGTCCGAAGTTTTTTTGATCATGACAGAATATTATTTCCCAAAAAATATCATTTCAAAAAAACGATTTTATGCTTTGAAAAAAAATGTTGGGTTAGAACATTACTAACCCAACATGCTAAATATTTTTTCTTTATTTTTTATTCAATATTTATTCTTCTGGATTTCTTCACGCCTGCTTCTTTTTTGGGCAGTGTAACGGTTAAAACACCGTTTTCAAATTTGGCGTGAGCTTGGTCCGGGATAATGTTATCAAGAGCAAAGGAACGGGTCATGGATGTCATATGTCTCTCTTTGTGAATATAACTTTTGCTTTCACTGCTGGTTTCTTCATTACGATTAACTGAAATTGTCAACATATTGTCTTCAATTTCTAAATTAATCTCATTTTTGTCGGTACCGGGAAGCTCCGCTTCTACAAAGTAATTCTGATCATCTTCCCGAATATCCACCTTCATCAACCCATTGTTTGAGAATAAAGTTGGAAATAAGGAATCTTTGAAAAAGCTTTCAAAAACACTACCCATGTCCCAAGGATCCTTTCGTCTGGCAACATTTCCTCCCCTAAAAGGAACCATACCAAACATAATTTAACACCCCTTCCTAATTCTTTGATTAAATTTGTCCTTTTGACTATTACTGACCTTTAATTATTATTATAATCAAAGGTCAAAATATGTCAAGGTTTTAATAAAAATTTTTTTGATAAATTTTTTTGTTGGTCACATACCTTACAATAGCCCTTTTTTACCTGGTTAATTATTATACGTATGGCAAAAATAAAGAAGTACCGTCCTGGCGATACTTCTTTTAAAATGCATTTCCAATGATTGAATAACAGCCCTGATTCATACCTATAAATCCCGGTTTTCAATAGACGAATCTTTTTCAAGCAAGCTACCCTTGGCCGGGGATAGGATAAAGAATTAGCTTCCTCGATTTAGAGTTCCAGGCTAAATTTTTCCCGGGGCAGCATTTGTCCTATACTGTCAAGATTCAATATAAACTCTTTAATCTCTTCGTTATATAAGTAAAATACAATTACATTGGGATTTTCCCGGTCAAAATGCATCTCCCCTTGTTTTATACCTCCTCCATCAGTGAGCACAAAACGAGGCAAAACTACCTCAGGATTATCAAAAGATTCCAGCCTGAAACTTAAGCAAACCTGATTTTCTTCCCGCCAAACCTTCTCTAAAACAATCTCGCCGCCTTGGCAAGGAATGCTTTTCTCCAAACCATGCTCATTTATCTCTTGAAAATCCAACTGAAACTGGGAAGTATTCCCTGCTTTTTCATACAAATACAGAGGAGGCAGAACCAGTTCCAAATTCTCACTGTCTTGTTCCACCGGGGCAAATTTTAATGAGGCTGTCACCTGGCACGGGAATTGGGTTGTCACATATTCAGCCCCTTGGACCTCTACTTCCTTGCGGTCAGTTAAATCATAAAGAACCGGCCGGTTTTGGGGCGGGTCCTCCATGCGATAATTTACCCCATAGCTTGCTGCATAACCGGACATCAACCCGCCGGGAGAAACAGCTCCCCCCGGAGGTGAAGGTGTTTCCGGCATTTCCCTCACGGAAGTGGGAAAATAGGCCGTTCCTCTTCCAATCCCCAAGCCTGCTACCGAGCCGTCTAAAGGCCAGTCAAAACGCACCTCAAACTCGGATTCACTTACTCCCAGGACAGCTTTTTCCAGATGGATTTTTAAGTCAGCCAAATCTTTTTCTTGATTGGGGTAAATAATTTTGGTATACTGGGCAGTTTTTATCACATCCACCGGAACGTT
>DUPU01000011.1 GCA_012838175.1 Clostridia bacterium | reverse complement strand
TACTAAAAAGCTTGGAAGAGAATGATGCCGTAAAAGAAAGTGGTGCCATAGGCGAAAAGAGAAGTATTGCCGGAGTACTTAATAATTCTGTAATTGTATCTATGCTCACAGGGGCTATTGGCTTGGTTTTCCTTTATCTCTGGTTTGCCAAATGGGGCGGTGCTTTTGATTTAAACATTTTTATCGTTATTATGCTAATATTAGCTATTGTGTTGCATTATCGACCGGCAAACTTTTTTAGATGTATGAAGGATGGTGCTAGAGCAGCTGCTCCAATTTTCCTTCAGTTTCAATTTTACGGTGGAATAATGGGAATCATGGTAAGTTCCGGTTTAATTGCTATCATTGCAAACTGGTTCGTGAATATAGCCACTGCCTACACATTCCCCTGGCTTTCATACATTGCGGCCGGTGTAGTGAATATGTTTGTACCTTCAGGTGGTGGTCAATGGACGGTACAAGGCGAGATTGTAATGCGGGCAGCACTTGATCTGGGGGCTTCCATACCAAAGTCTATTGATGCTTTCGCTTATGGTGATGGCTGGACAAATCTAATACAGCCTTTCTGGGCTTTACCGTTACTTGGTTTTGCCGGTCTTGGAATCAGAGATATCATGGGTTATAGTACGGTGGTTTTCTTGTTTGTTTTCTTGATTAATTCCATCGGACTATTGCTTCTCCCATGGTAAAAAGCAAATATCAATTATTGATATAAAGTATTATATATAAATTTAGTATGATAACAGGGAGGTTAGGCTAAATGGCTAGCAGTGATACTAATTTAAAGGCTAATAAGGTAAACCCCTATAAAGTTACTGCTTCTGGCTGGCAGGAAAAACTAGGGCAAATCATTCCAAACCCTGGAACCACAATTTTCTTATTAACGATATTATTAATTGCGGTAAACGTGCTAATGGGAAAAAGTTTTGGAGATGTTTTGCAGGCGTGGGGTAAAGGATTTATCGGACTCTACCCGCTGTGCATGGAGACGATTCTTCTCTTATTGACAGGGTATGCCCTCGGCGTAACACCTGTATTTAGAAAGATAATTCGCCCCCTGGCAGATGTACCCCAAACATCCGTTATGGCTGCAGTCTACCTGGCTGTTTTTTCTATCGCTCTTGGTTTCTTAAATTGGGGATTAGGCATTGTAGGCGGAATCTTATTGGCACGGGAAACGGCAAAAAGACTTCAAGCAAAAGGCCAAATGGTTAGTTACCCTGTCCTGATTACCAGCGGCTGTGCAGGTTTGGTGGTTTGGGAAACAGGTCTTTCCGGATTAGTACCTCTTTACTTGGCGGAAAAAGGCCATTTTCTGAGTGAACCTTTTGGAGTGATATCTTTAAGTCAAACGGTGTTAGCACCGGCTAATATCATTACATCCCTAGCCTTATTGGTTGCCGTTCCTGTGGTTTGCTATTTGCTGCATCCCAAAAAAGGAGATCCCCTAACGGCAGAACAACTGGCAGCTGAAGGGCTGGAAATGGCACCGGAGAAATTTACTCCGGCAAAGACTCCTGCTGAAAGCTTGGAACGTTCCACAATACTTGTTATTATAACCGGTATTGTTGCATTGTTATCTGTGATTATGATTTTTGCCAGTGGAGGAGTGCTTGATCTAAAAAGCTATTTATTTATTGCTTTGACTCTAGGTATTGCTCTTCGTAAACGACCTATGGATTACCCGAAGGATTTTGAAAATGGATCTAAATTAGTATGGTTTGCTGCACCGGTGTTAGTTATGTTTGCTGCTATTCAAGGGGTTATAAATACAGCTGACGGATTAGGCCCTGCTTTAACTAATTGGTTGGCGGGAATTTCCTCGGCAAGCACTTACCCACTAGTTACCTTCATTGTATCAGCCATATCAAATGTTTTAGTACCAATTACCGGCGCTCAATGGATGTTGGAAGGAAGCTTCATTCTTAACGGGGCGCAAGCTGTTAATGCATCGATACCTTCCTCCGTCATAGCTTTTAGTTATGGTGCGGCTTGGGCGAAACTAATCCAGGTATTCTTTATCTTATCTTGGTTTGGTATTATGGAGGTCCGTGTTCGTGAAGTTACCAAGTATTTCAGTGTTTTAGCTTTGGTATCCCTGATTATTTTCCTTGGTTCTTTACTAATACTTTGGTAGTAAACATATAAAATCATTATTATAAAAGCTGTATTTGTAGGAATCGTCCCAGACTGTGTGGTTTTGGATTAAAGCCTACACAGTCTGGGAAACCCATTGAAAATGTGTCTTTAAAGAAGGTGGTATTATCTTTAATCAAAAAATATCATATCTTTATCTGACGATAGCACCTTTTTTATGGAGCACAAATCATGTTTTGGGCAAGGTTCTGGTTAATGAAATACCACCCTTAACCTTAAGCGCAATTCGTATTTCTATTGCCGGTTTGTTCCTGGGAGTATTGTTGAAGCGTCGGGAAGGTACTAAACCAACCCTTAGAAAGAAACACTACCTGCTGTTGTTATCAATGGGCTTTACCGGAATATTTAGTTTTAATTTTTTCCTATATTGCGGTCTTCAGTATACAACTTCCACGAACGGTGCCATTGTTAATGCTTTTTATCCTGCAATCGCTCTAATGTTGTCTGCTGTTTTTCTAAAGGAAATGTTTAATAAGAAACAATTTTTTGGGATTGTATGTTCAATTTTCGGGGTAGTGTTAATTACAATTCAAGGTTCTATTGGGCAAATTTTCACATTCAACATCAATCCGGGCGATATTTTAGTGCTTCTATCAGCAGTAGGTTGGGCCGTGTACTCACTTTTAGGTAAGATTGCTATGGAGGAATTATCACCTCTTTTTGTCACTACATACAGCTGTATTTTTGGTCTGGTGTTTCTTTATCCCGGTATGTTCATTGAATTAATAGGGGAAACTGACCTTTCTATTACCTGGCAGTCAGTAGTGGCCATAGTATATATAAGTTTGGTGGTAGTGGTGGCGCAGTTTTTATGGAATAAGGGGATACATGTGGTCGGTCCGGAAATTGCAGCTGCTTTTTTTAATCTTACTCCAATTTTTACAGCTACCTTGGCGATCATATTTTTG
>DUPU01000074.1 GCA_012838175.1 Clostridia bacterium | reverse complement strand
GAAAGTGCTGCCGTATTTCAATTCCTGTATTTCTTCTTCCTGGGTTAAAATTTGCAGATTGCGATAGATTGTGCCTAAACTAATCTCAGGAATTACCTTTCTAGCCTGCTCATAAATCCAGTCTGCCGTTGGATGACAAGTGGTATTACGTAAGATTTCCAAAATCGTTTTTCTTTGTTTCGTCATCCTTTTCACTTTTTACACCTTCTAATCCCTTTTAATAATTAATTAACAACGGAGGGAATTCTAGCAGCAATATGGGTTAATTCATATATTTTTTTACATAATCCAAATCAATCCAGAGATCCAATGCCTCACCAATGATTCTATTCACATCAGTCATCAATCGGGCTAATCGGTATTCCGCCGTAAGAAATTCATTAACAACAGGATTCATACTTAAAACCTGGTAAATGCTTTCTAATTGTTCCAAACAGTTTTCTATATCTTCCCCGGCCATTTCAGCAATCTGCAATTCAATTTGTTTTCTGCGGAACTCCTGGAGCATATTGGCGTTTTCTTCATCTTTCTGCAACTTTTCCTTGGCTTCGGCGTATTTTCGATATTCTTCACTTTCCCTAAGTGTCTTGGCCAACTCATAGGCACGCTCACTTACGCTCATCCGCCTACCCCCTAACACCCATCTTTTATTGTTTCTAACATCAGTTTTTCTCTATAAATTCGCAAATCCCTGCTTTGTTTTTATGCAATATTGCCTTTTATCAAAGGAGAATTTTTCTTTTGGTCCAAATCATGCATAATTAATTCTCTTTGGCGAAATGTGGCAATTTGCCGGTAACCGACTTTGTAGGCCAGGGCGCAAGCCGCGTCAAAACTTCTGCCCACTTCCTTATAGGAATGGGCATCGGAACCGATAGTTATCGGTATCCCCATCTTAAAACAAGCTTGTAGAATTTCAATCCCAGGGTATATTTCCTCCACCGGTTTAAATAGTCCACCGGTATTAATCTCGATGGCCAGAGATTTCTCTTTAATAATTTCCAGCAAATTGCCCATCAGTGACAATACAGGTTTTTTGGGGCGAAATCCAAATATTTTAATCAAGTCCAGATGAGGTAAAATTTGATACAAGCCTGATAAAGCCGCATCCTCCACTGTTTTAAAATACTCCAGGTAAAGTTCATCAATATTCCTTCCTCGGTACCCTTCTATGTAATCCAACATGTCAAACATCCATTTATTTTCACCTAAATGATGTACTCCCCCGAGCACATAATCAAAAGGCTGATCTTTGATATAAGAACTTATTTCCTCATTTCTGCCAATTATGTGATCTACTTCAATTCCTACAAGTATGTCAATCTGGGGGTATTTTTCCCGCAGTTCTTCAAATATGGAAAAATCGGGATTTCGCTCCACCCAGTCATGGTCAGCAAAACCTATCTCGTTAATTCCTTCTTTAATGGCTTGCACGACGAAAGATTCCAAATTTTCAAAGGTTTGGGTTCTTTCTCCGTGGCCTAATGAATGCACATGGTAATCCGCAAGCAACTGAACCTCTCCATTCTTAAATATTCTTTATAATTACCCTATCATTATATCAAATATTTTCATAATAGATACGTAAAAAAAAGTCAAAATTTTTCCCGGCGATAATTCCCTCATAAAAAAAACTGTCTTGCAATTGAAATAAAAAAAAGTTATAATTGCCCTGAACCATACCCCTAATGGGTATCTTGGTTATAAGTAGGTTGACAATAAAAGGAGGTTTCATCTCATGGAAGTGTGTATTTTTGCCGGTATTTGCGGTTTTCAAACTAAAGTCACCGCGAAAACCGACAGCGAATATCAAGCCAAACTGCTTTTTGAAACAGATTGCCCCAATGTTAAAAAAATGGCTGCCGCTTTGGATACGGTTAACGTCATGGATGAATTATTCAAAAAAGGACAGTCTCAAGTAATGGCTGCCGCTCAGCAGCATCTTCCTCATATTACATGTCCTGTTCCCGTCGGTACCTTGAAAGCCATTGAAGCCGGCGCCGGCATGGCCCTGGTGAAAGATGTATCCATCACCTTCTCAAAATAGCCATGACAGGGGACGGTTCTCTGACACGCTGGTTTAAGCGCGCAGCCGGAAACCGCCCTTTTCTTATACTTCTGACCAGCCCTTGCAAACATCCACCCACTTTTGATTGGACGAATATTTATCCAGTTCTTCACAAGTTAGCCGGATTGCCGAATTACTGCTCCCGCATGCGGGATAAACCGTTTCAAATCTTTTCAGGGATAAATCCAAATAAACCGGAATGTTTTCCGGCAGCCCAAAGGGGCATACTCCTCCTATTTCATGCCCGGTATAAGCAAAAACTTCATCTGGGGAAAGCATTTTGGCTTTAAAACCAAACTCTTTTTTAAACTTGCCATTATCTATTTTTGCATCACCTGCAGTAACAACCAAAAGAGCGCCGGAGCCGTTTTTAAAGGAAAGCGTTTTGGCAATTCTGGCCAGTTCCACATTTAAGGCCTGAGCTGCTAACTCCACTGTGGCGCTTGATGTGTTAAACTCCAAAATATCCTTGCTTTTGCCCCATTTTTCAAAATGTTCCCTCACCTTTTCAATAGACATATTGACCTCCGTAAACTATGATTGATCCAAATCATCCGCAATATCAAAAGTTATTCCTTGCTTTCTCCATGGTGATATTCGGAATCTGCCAGTCTATTTCCCTTAATCCGTTTTCTTTCAAAAATTTATTGGCCTTGGAAAAATGTTTGCATCCAAAAAACCCCCGATTGGCAGACAGCGGGCTGGGATGTACGGATTTTAATATCAAATGTTTGGGATTGTTAAGGTATTTCCCTTTTTCTTTGGCATTATTTCCCCACAAAAGAAATACCACGGGAGCATCCTTTTTGTTTATTAATTGGATTACAGCATCTGTAAAGTGCTCCCATCCCTTATTGCGGTGAGAATTAGCCATATTGGCCACTACCGTCAAACTTGCATTCAGAAGCAGTACTCCCTGCTTTGCCCACGGTACCAAGTAGCCGTTATTAGGTATATAACAACCTAAATCATCTTGCAGTTCCTTATAAATATTAATTAATGACGGTGGAATGTCAACTCCTTTCTGCACCGAAAAAGCCAATCCATGAGCTTGATTTTTCCCATGATACGGATCCTGACCTAAAATAACCACTTTAACATCTTTATAAGATGTTAATTTCAAAGCTTCAAATATTTTATACATATCAGGATAAATAGTCCTGGTGCGGTATTCTTTTTTTAGAAACTGCCTTAATTTTAGATAATATTCCTTTTGAAACTCTTCTTTTAACAATTCATCCCAATCGTTATCGAATCTAACCAATGGCATGCACCGTCCTTTATAGGTATCCTTTTATTTACTATAACATATTTTATATTGAACCTGAAGATCTTCAGGTCCTAGACGGTTTTACCTCTCAACTATCTATCCTTTTCAATAATATCTTTCATGACCTTACAGGGATTACCCACAGCAACTGAGTTAGCCGGAATATCCTTTGTCACCACACTCCCGGAGCCAATAACTACATTATCGCCGATGGTTATCCCCGGATTAACAATAACTCCTCCCCCTATCCAAACATTGTTACCAATAATAATGGGCAAAGCATATTCCAGCCCTAAGTTACGAGTTGCAAAATCAACCGGATGCCCTGCCGTAAAAAGACTTACATTCGGACCGAGTAATACATTATCTCCAATTTCTACTTTAGCACAATCTAAAATAAGGCAGTTATAGTTAGCGAAAAAATTATCTCCAATGGAAATGTTATACCCATAATCACATCGAAACGGCGGCTCAATAAAAAAATTCACCCCGACTTTGCCAAACAGTTTCTTGATAATTTCATTCCTTTTTTCCGTTTCCGCCGGATGCAATGTATTAAATCTAAATATCATCTCTTTGGCAAATTGCCGCTCCGCAAAAAGTTCCGGATCAAATGCTTGATATAGTTGACCTTGAAGCATTTTGTCTTTTTCATTCACCGCTGCCACTCCTCATTTATGTAATTTCATTTTAATAAAACTACTATGAGAAAACAGCTATCATTTTATTCAATGACTTAAGGCCAAAATCAATCAATTGCGGCAAAGAAAATATGACTGATTTTATCCTGTAAACATCCTTTTAAATAAATAATCTTAACAATCCCAAAATTTTATCCATGACATGATAAAACCCCGGCAGTGATATACCGCCGGGGTCGTTTTAACATCCTATTACAAGCTAATAGGCATCACCCTTGATTAAAACTCATTTGGCAAATGTTTCAGTTCTTCCATGGTAAATACCGGACCGTCCAGGCAGATGTATTTGCTGCCGATATTGCATCGACCACATTTACCGATACCGCATTTCATCCTCATTTCCAGGGTAGTAATCACCTGGTCATCGGTATATCCCATCTTGTTCAAAGAATGCAAGCAGAATTTAATCATAATGGGTGGTCCGCAGAGTACTACCATCTTCCCCTTCGGATCAGGATTGATTTGCTCCAGGAAGGCAGGTACAAACCCCACATTGCCTTTCCAGTTTTCATCTCCTTTATCCACAGTGATATGGACCTGGGTATCCCTTTCTTTAGGCCAGTTTTCAAACAAGTCTTCCTTGAAGCACAAATCTGCCGGAGATCGGGATCCGTAGATAATATCTATTTTGCCGAAATCATCCCTGTGCTCAAAACTATATTTAATTAAGGAGCGGACCGGTGCCAGGCCAATCCCCCCGCCGATATAGAGCATATCTTTTCCCTTGCATTTATCAATGGGAAAACCGTTCCCGTATGGTCCTCTTATCCCTACCGTTTGACCGGGTCTAATTTCATGGAGGGCATCGGTAAGCAT
>DUPU01000073.1 GCA_012838175.1 Clostridia bacterium | reverse complement strand
TTTAATTTAAGGGGTGAATGAAATTGAGTAGAACAGACTTGGGACCTCCGGATTATAGGGAAATGCTTCCTCCCGTTATTAAAGAAAACTATGGTCAGTGGGCTTATCATGAATATATACGTCCTGGTGTTATTAAACACGTTTCGGAAAAAGGTGCTGAATTATTTACCGTTCGGGTAGGATCTCCCCGATTGGTGAACGTAGATTATATCCGGGATATTTGTGATTTGGCAGATAAGTACTGTGATGGATATTTGCGTTTTACCAGCCGGAACAATGTAGAATTCCTTCTTTCAAATGGTGCCAACGTAGAACCTTTGCTGGATGAGTTAAAGCAAAAGGGGTATCCTGTAGGTGGTACCGGAAGATCTATTAGTAATATTGTGCATACTCAGGGATGGATCCATTGCCATACGCCTGCTACGGATGCTTCCGGAATTGTTAAAGCAGTTATGGACGACTTGTATGATTACTTTACTCGTGATGATTTACCGGCTAAATTACGTATTGCCATGGCATGTTGCTTAAACATGTGCGGAGCTGTACATTGTTCTGATATTGCCATATTAGGTATTCACCGTACTGTTCCCCGGATTGACCATGAAAGATTGTCTAAGGTCTGTGAAATACCTACGGTTGTGGCCAGTTGTCCTACAGCGGCCATTAAACCCGATCCCAAGAAAAAGAGCGTTAAAATTACAGAAGAAAAATGCATGTACTGCGGTAACTGCTTTACCATGTGCCCGGCCATGGAAATCATGGACCCGGATAACGACGGGATTGCAATTTTGGTAGGAGGAAAGGTATCCAATGCACGTATGGCCCCTGCTTTCTCCCGCTTAGCGATTCCCTTCCTGCCGAATAATCCTCCCCGGTGGCCGGAGGTAACGGAAGCAGTTAGAAATATTGTGGAAACCTGGGTAGCTGACGCGAAAAAGGGAGAGCGTATGGGTGAATGGATTAACCGGATTGGATGGGAAAGATTTTTTGCCCGCACCGGAATTCCTTTTACCGATAAGCATATTGATGATTATATCTTCTCAGTTCCCACTTTCCGCTCAACTACCAACTTTAAATGGTAAAGAGGTGGAATATAATGGGGGAATCCAATGATTTAAGGGAAAAAGTACTGTCTTACCTTAATAGTGTCAGCAAGGCTAAATCCCGTGATATAGCCGATTCCTTAGGAATAAAAAAGAGTGAAGTGGACAAGGTGCTTCGGGCATTAGGCAACGAAGATATAATCGAATATCTTTATTTAGGAACTTCCTATGTCCGGATTAAAGGCAAAGAAGACTAATCGTATCCATATAAAAAAGAACGCTGTAGGTAATTATCCGGTAGCGTGCTTAATAAATGATGAGAAAGGCGAGGTGACCATAATGTATCTCGTTAATGTTGACCCCGAAAAATGTACCGGTTGTGGAGCTTGTGTTGATATTTGCCCAGTGGAATATTTGGCAATAGTTGATGATGTTTGTGAACCTGTAGGGGATGAATGCCAGGGTTGTGAAAGTTGTGTAGCCGTTTGTCCGGAGGATGCTATTTCGGTTCAGGAACTTTAAGTTTATTAAAATAATAAGTTTATTAAAATAGAAGGAGGTAACAAAAATGCCGTTTATCGAGTTTAACGGTCAGCAGATTGAAGTTGACGAAGATGGTTTCATTCAGGATCCGTCTATTTGGACTAAAGAATTGGCGGAGTTTTTAGCTAAAACTGAAGAAGTTGAAGAAATGACGGAAAAGCATTGGAAGCTTGTTAATTATTTGCATGATTATTATGAAAAGTTTGGAATTGCTCCCATGATTCGAAAGGTCACCAAGGAAACAGGTATTTCAAACAAAGAGATTTATGAATTATTCCCCAGCGGCCCTGCGAAAGGTGCATGTAAGGTTGCCGGATTGCCTAAGCCTACAGGTTGTGTGTAAAAAAATGAAATTATTTAATTTAGTGCGGCTG
>DUPU01000072.1 GCA_012838175.1 Clostridia bacterium | reverse complement strand
ATAATGCCTTTGAATCCTTACGGCATCTTGCCTCTACTTGCCCTATCTGCGGTTATGCCGGCAGTGAAAACCTGTCCAGTGAGGCAAGGATTGATACTGAGAAATAACCTGACATTTAATTTTTATGCTGCAAAAGGTGGTGACGTATGCATCGCATATTAATCCTGGATAAACTATTGTTTTGTTTTATTAATAAAAAATGGCAATGTTCTCTTTTAGATAAGGTTATGCCAAAAATCACCCATTTAGGTGGATTAAAAATATCCGTATCTATTTGCCTGATGCTTCTTTTCTTTTTTCAATCCCTGGGCAAAGAGGTTATTTTCGCTATGTCCGGAAGCCAGTTGATGGTGCAAGCCGGGAAAAGGTTTTTGCCCCGGCCCCGCCCATTTATTACAGTTCCTGACACAAATATATGGCATCACCTTATGTTAAAGGATTATTCCTTTCCTTCCGGGCATACAGCGGCTAGTTTTTCCCTGACTACAGTTTTGGCAGTTTATTTTCCCTTATTTGCTCCTATTGTAATTCCTTTGTCCTTATTAGTGGGGTTCTCCCGAATTTATTTAGGCCTGCATTATCCTTCAGATGTAATTATCGGTGCATTATTAGGCTCAGCCACAGCTATGGTAGTACTGATCTGACCTTTTGCCTATAATATGTTTAACCTAAGAAACCCGGTTTGCC
The DNA here is from genome assembly GCA_012838175.1 of Clostridia bacterium. Taxonomy (GTDB): domain Bacteria; phylum Bacillota; class Dehalobacteriia; order Dehalobacteriales; family Dehalobacteriaceae; genus DUPU01. The sequence goes on along the minus strand of DUPU01000072.1, from coordinate 4,770 downwards.
GGGTTTCTTCGTGTTTATTCCCGAATATTTTTATCGCGGACAATAATGCGAACATTAATCTTTTTATTAAAAAAAATCTTCGGGTTTTTTGCAGGATTTTTCATTTCGACATGGAATTAAGAACTTTATTATTCATTTTATAATAAGCATCAAGGAGGGAAGAGTTTAAAAAATTTAAATATAATTTAATTTTAAGACAGGAGGAATATTTTGTGAAAGCATTTAAAAAACTTTTGTTACTTCTCATGGCAGTATTGTTAATCTCCGCTTTGGCCGTAGGGTGCGGCGGAAACGGAGAAGCGGAAAGCACAGAAGCGGAAGCCCCTCAAGAGCAAACTGAACCAACCAAAGTAGGTTTCATTTATGTAGGACCGATCGGTGATGCCGGATACACATACGCCCACGATCTCGGGGCAGAATATATGAAAAAGGAATTGGGAGACAGTGTAGAATTAATTAAAGTGGAAAGCGTTCCGGAAAACCCTGCTGATGCCGAGCGAGTCCTTAACCAACTTGTAAGTCAAGGCTGCAAGGTAATTTTTGCCACCAGCTTTGGTTATATGGACAGCGTAATTAAAGTTGCGGCGCAATACCCGGATGTAACCTTTCTCCATTGCTCCGGCTATAAAACAGCGGAAAACGTAGGTACTTATTTTGGTCAAATTGAACAACCCCGTTACCTGTCCGGTATTGCTGCCGGAAAAATGACCAAGACCAACACTATCGGATATGTGGCTGCATTCCCCATTCCCGAATGTATCCGCGGGATTAATTCTTTCACTATGGGAGCTCTTTCCGTGAACCCTGATGTAAAGGTAAAAGTAGTCTGGACCAATACCTGGTATGATCCGGCCAAAGAAAAAGATGCAGCGAAAAGCCTGCTGGAGGATGGAGCCGATGTAATCGCCCAGCACCAGGACACCCCTGGACCGATGCAAGCTGCGGAAGAGGCCGGCGCATACGGGGTCAGCTATAACAGCGATATGTCCCAGTTTGCACCTAATGCCGTTTTGACCGGTCCCGTATGGAATTGGGGCCCATACTACGTGAGAACAGTGAAAGCAGTACAGGAAGGTACCTGGCAAACAGAAGAATACTGGGGTCCCATGTCGGACGGCATTGTTGACCTGGCTCCCTACGCAGAATTTTTGCCGGATGATGTAAAACAACTGATTGACAGCAAAAAAGCTGATATTATTTCAGGAAGTTTAAATATTTTCACCGGACCAATCAAAGACCAAACAGGTACAGTCAGGGTGCCGGAAGGAACAACCATGACCGACGAGGAAATATTGAACATGGATTGGTTTGTTGAGGGCGTAGTAGGCAGCCCCAAGTAAGTCTTACTAATTAATTTTAATTATTTGGCTGCCGGTTTTACCGGCAGCCATACATTATTATTAGGGGGATTAGTATGGGACACCGCATTATGGTTAAAATGGTGGGAATTACTAAAAAGTTTCCCGGTGTTACCGCAAATAAAGATGTAAATCTTGAAGTCAGAGCAGGTGAAATCCATGCTCTTTTAGGGGAGAACGGGGCGGGCAAAAGTACATTGATGAATATCCTAACCGGCCTGTATAAAGCAGATAAGGGACAAATATTCATTAAGGGCAACCCGGTTAATTTCAAATCTCCTAAAGATGCCATTGCCTCCGGTATCGGTATGATTCACCAGCATTTTCGTCTTGTAGGACCCCTGACCGTGGCGGAAAATGTGATTCTCGGTTCCACCACAAGTTCTTTTTGGCTGAATAAAGCCAAAATAAATAAAACCATTCAAGAAATATCCAAACAATACGGCTTGGAAGTTGACCCCAAGGCCAAAATATGGCAACTCTCGGTGGGAGAGCAGCAACGAGTGGAAATTGTAAAGATTCTTTACCGGGGATCGGATATTCTAATTTTGGATGAACCCACAGCTGTACTCACACCGCAAGAGTCCAGGGATTTGTTCACTACCCTTAGAAAAATGGCGGACAGCGGCAAGGCAGTAATTGTTATTACCCATAAAATGCAGGAAGTGTTGGATATGGCCGACCGGGTTACGGTACTCCGAAGCGGGCAATCCATCGCTACTCTGGAAAAAAATCGAACCAATAAAGAGGAATTGGCTCAACTGATGGTGGGACATGACATTCTGGAAGACAGAAGTCAAAAGATCGCCCATAAGCCTACTCCTATTATTAAACTGGAAAATATCCGGGCTTTAAATGACAAAGGACTTCCCGGTTTAACAGATATAAATTTACAAATCAACGCCGGCGAAATCTTAGGTGTAGCCGGGGTTGCCGGAAACGGTCAAAGGGAATTGGTGGAGGTAATTACCGGACTGCGAAGCATCACTCAGGGGAGAATACTGATTGACGGTCAAGATTTTACCGGTTTTCCGCCAAAAAAATTCATAGCAGCCGGCATATCCCATGTTCCTGAGGACCGGTTGGGGATGGGGCTGGTGCCTAATCTAAGTGCAGTGGACAACGTGATGTTAAAAAAATATAATGACAAAGGGCAAAAAGGCTGGTTTTTGAAATATGCCCCGGTACGCAAAGAAACGGAAACCATGGTGGAAGCATTTAACGTAAAATTATCCAGCATTGACAGCCCGGTGAAACTAATGTCCGGCGGCAATTTGCAAAAACTCTTGCTGGCACGGGAGATTTCCACTAACCCACGTTTAATCGCCGCGGTTTATCCCGTGCGAGGATTGGACATCGGCGCCACGGAATCGGTTCGTTCCTTACTCCTGGCTCAAAGAAACGCCGGAGCAGGGGTATTGTTAATTTCTGAAGACCTGGATGAAATATTGCATTTATCCGACCGTATTATTGTACTCTTTGAAGGAAAAATCATGGGAGAAGAATCTCCCTTGAATGCCACAAAAGAAAGGTTAGGCTTTTTAATGACAGGCATCGATAATTTTCAGGAGGGGCAAGCATCATGAAAATCAGCTTAGAAAAAAGACTGACCCCCTCGACCTTTATGTTAGTTGCCGTCCCATTGGTTTCGGTGTTGCTGGCACTTTTAGTAGGGGCCGTTTTTCTGGTTATGAACGGTAATAATCCTATAGAGGTATATACAATGCTGATTTCCAGTGCCTTTACTACCTCATATGGGCTAACGGAAAGCATTGTTAAGGCGATACCCCTGATGCTGGCCGGTTTGGGAGTATCCCTTGCCTTTCGCATGCAATTATGGAATATCGGCGCCGAGGGGCAGTTATATATGGGGGCTGTGGCAGCAACTTGGGTTGCTCTGACATTTCCCCAACTTCCTTCCGTCATTATGATTCCCTTTATGCTCTTGATGGGGTTCTTCGCGGGGGCAATTTGGGGATTACTACCGGCAATTCCCCGAGCCTATTTAAAGGTTAATGAAACAATCACTACTTTGCTCTTGAATTATGTGGCCATTTTATGGGCGGATTACCTTGTCTACGGCCCTTGGAAGGATCCGGAAGGATTTAATTTTCCTCTTACACCTCAGTTTGTACCTGCTGCCATCCTTCCCTCCCTGGGTCAAAGCAGAATCCATTTAGGACTTCTTTTTGCCATTATCGCAGCAGTTATCCTTTACATTTTAATCGGTCATACCAAGTGGGGCTATGAAGTGCGGGTTATCGGGGAGAGCCCTGCCGCTGCCCGGTACGCCGGTATGAATATTAAGAAAAACATCTGCCTGGTTATGCTCATAAGCGGAGGTTTAGCCGGTATAGCCGGTATGTCAGAGGTATCCGGCATCGCCGGAAGACTGCAGCACGGCTTAAGCCCCGGATACGGTTATACGGCAATAATTGTTGCCTGGCTGGCCCGGCTGCATCCTGCTTCTTTGGCCTTGGTTTCCTTCCTTTTCGGTGGGTTATTGGTAGGCGGATATGCCATTCAATTAATGGGTATCCCTGCAGCCATTGTGAACATGTTGCAAGGACTAATTCTTTTCTTTGTCCTGGGAGGACAAATTCTTACTAACTATAACATTAAAATATCTCTGAAAAACAAAGAAAACACACCTAAGGAGGTAGGATAATGGACAACCTATTTGTCGTCACCATGCTGGCTACGGCCGTTACTGCGGGAACACCGATCCTTTTTGCCGCCTTAGGAGAAACCTTAACAGAAAAGTCGGGTATTTTAAACCTTGGGGTAGAAGGTATGATGCTGGTGGGCGCCGTGACCGGTTTTATGGTAAACGTATCAACCCAAAATCCTTGGCTGGGAGTTATTGCTTCACTGATTGCCGGTGGATTGATGGCCTTCATCCATGCTTTTCTCTGCATTACTCTCCGGGCAAACCAAGTAGTAAGCGGGCTTGCTCTGACCATTTTCGGCCAAGGCCTGTCCGGATTTTTGGGAAAGTCGATGATTGGTATTCCGGCTCCTGCTTCCTTTAAAGCATTTGATATCCTCTTTTTATCCGATATTCCTTTTATCGGACCGATTCTTTTTCGTCAGGATGCCCTGGTTTACTTAAGTTATGTTCTAGCAATCTTTTTTGCCATAATTATTTATAAAACACGCTGGGGCCTCAACCTGAATGCAGTGGGAGAAAACCCGGCAGCTGCCGATGCGGTGGGAATCAATGTTTTTCGTACCCGGTATATTTATGTAATTTTAGGGGGAATGCTGGCCGGCTTGGGCGGAGCTTATTTGTCCCTGGCCTATGCCCCCTCATGGTTGGAAAATATGACGGCAGGAAGAGGATGGATTGCCGTGGCCCTGGTTATCTTTGCCACCTGGAATCCTGTTAAATGCTTAGCCGGTTCTTATATTT
>DUPU01000071.1 GCA_012838175.1 Clostridia bacterium | reverse complement strand
TTAATTTTAAGGATAATGGTATACCGTTCCGGTTGATATATTTTCATGATTTTGCCTAAAATAATTTTATCATTTAGTTCCCGGCCCACGGCATACATGACAAAACCGTCAAAAGGCATAGTATCTATCTTCCTTTCATTTCATAAATCCAAGTGTCGGTGTTTTGTAATAAAATTTGCTTCCAGTATAGCACAGTCATTTTTTTACGTCTATGTGCAAGCATCCGGTTCATATGTCCTCGAGTCTGAGCACAAAACGGAGAAAAACTTGCAAAAGCAGAGAAATTATAGAAAAAGAAAAGGATTTTATTATCAGGAGTAGAATTATCAACATTATGTAAATACTATTGGGAGGATATCCATTTTTTTATTGTATAAAAAGTATTTAAGCGGGAAGTCTTCCCGGTGAAAGGATGGCTTTAATGGTAAAAAGTATGACCGGTTACGGCCGGGGGGAATCTTTTTCTTCAGATAAAAAAGTTACTGTGGAAGCAAAATCAGTAAACCACAGGTTTTTGGAAATTGTGGTGCGCATGCCCAAACAACTACTTCCCTTAGAGGATCGTTTGAAGAAAGTGGTCCAGGCTAAAATTGCCCGAGGCCGGGTGGATATTTTTTTAACGCTGGAAGAAACAGAGAGTAAAAAACGCCTGGTAAAGGTTGACAAAGAGCTGAGCCTGGCGTATTATAATGCTTTAAGGGAACTTGCGGAGACCTGTCATATCCCGGAGAAATTTGACTTAGAGTATTTGTCTCAATTACCGGGTGTCTTAAATATTGAAGATGAGGAAGAAGACTTGGAAGCCGTTTGGCCGCTGGTGCAAGAAGGGGTAGAAAAAGCAATTCAAGATTTAGTCACCATGCGCACGGCAGAAGGTGAAAAACTGGCCGATGATCTTAAAAAACGGAAAGACATAATCTCCGGCTATGTGGTGCTGATCAAGGAACGGAGCCCTTTTGTAGTTCAGGAGTATCAAGAAAAGTTGACCCAAAGGGTAAAAGAATTATTGGGTGAAATTGAGCTGGATGAGAGTAAACTGGCTAATGAGGTGGCTTTTTTTGCTGACAGAGCTTCCATTAGTGAAGAATTGGTGAGATTGAACAGTCATTTGGACCAGATGAGTGATATGTTATCAGGAGATGAAGCCGTCGGCCGGAAACTGGATTTTTTGGTTCAGGAAATGAATCGGGAGATTAACACCATTGGGTCGAAGGCGAACGAACTGATAATTGCCCGCTATGTGGTTGAAGTAAAAAGTGAATTGGAAAAGGTCCGGGAACAAGTTCAAAACCTGGAATAAGATAATTTATCATTGGGGGTGAATTTCATGACAGTACCACAATTAACCGAGGATGACAGGAACAATGCTCTGGCCAAAGCTCAGGAAATGAGAAGCAAAAGAATGGAACTGAGGAAAAAGTTAAAATCTGGTCAAATTAAACTGGAAGATATTTTCGAGGATATGGAAAATGAAGTGATAGCCCGGATGAGAGTAAAATATCTTCTGGAATCTTTGCCCCAAATCGGCAAGATTACGGCAAAAAAGATTATGGAGGAAATTGGGATTGATGAATCCCGCAGAATACAGGGTTTAGGTCCCCGGCAAAAGAAAAGTTTGCTGGATAAACTGGCTTAAATCTAGGAGGGCTGAAACTTGGATATTAAACTCATAAACATTGGGTTTGGCAATATTGTTTCTGCCAATCGGATCGTTGCTATTGTCAGTCCGGAATCCGCTCCGATTAAGAGGATCATCCAGGAAGCCAGAGACAAAGGGGCTTTAATTGATGCTACATATGGAAGAAGAACAAGGGCGGTTATTATTACTGACAGTGATCATGTCATTCTTTCGGCAGTTCAGCCGGAAACAGTTGCCAACCGTTTAACGGTAAAAGACGGAATATTAAATCATCAGAATGAAGAATCGGGGGATTAAATTGCTTCCCTTACAAACACGGGGACTGCTCGTTGTCTTGTCCGGACCGTCAGGTGTGGGCAAGGGAACAGTATGCTCTTATTTAAAACATAAACATCCGGATTTAATATACTCTGTATCCGCCACCACCAGGGAGAAACGTCCCGGGGAGGTGGAAGGGGTAAATTATTATTTTATGTCCCGGGAAGATTTTATAGAAATGAGAGAAAAAGGTGAATTCCTGGAATGGGCGGAGGTTTACGGAAATTTCTACGGGACACCCCGCAAAGCTGTGGAAAAAAATTTAGAACAGGGCAAGGATGTAATTCTAGAAATTGATATTCAAGGTGCCATGAAAGTAAAGGAAGTTTTTCCGGAGGGAATATTTATCTTTCTTTTGCCGCCTTCTAAAGAGGAATTAGAAAAGCGCATTAAAGGGAGGGCTGCGGACACACCGGAGACCATTAAACACCGGCTTTCTTGCGTGGATCGGGAATTAGCCTGTATCATTAATTATCAATATGTGGTAGTAAATGGAGAAGTAGATACTGCAGCAGAACAAATCAGAGCCATAATCTCGGCGGAAAAATGCCGGGTTGATCGTATGGCATGTCTTAATCAGAAAGGAGGAAATATTTTTGATTAAGCCACCTTTAGATGAATTGATGCCCAAAGTAGACTCCAAGTATACTTTGGTAGTAGTTTGCGCAAAAATTGCCCGTAAGTTTACGGAAAATGAACAGCCGGAGGAAACCAAACCCAGGACTAACCCGGTATCCTTAGCTCTCCATGAAATTGCCAAAGGACAGGTAAGCTGGGAACGGACAAAAATAGGGATAAAGTAACGGAGGTGGCCCAGTGTCTGACGGCAAAACTATAGTTCTGGGGGTAACCGGGGGGATTGCTGCCTACAAAGCTTGTGACCTGGTCAGTCGCTTAGTTAAAAAAGGATATAAGGTCCATGTGATTATGACCAAGTCAGCGGAGCATTTTGTAAATCCCTTGACTTTTCGCACCCTTTCCGGGCATCCTGTTATTACCGATATGTTTTCCGAACCGGGAGAATGGAATGTGCAACATGTGTCTTTGGCAGAAAAAGCGGACATCATGGTTATTGCTCCCGCGACAGCGAATATTTTGGGAAAGGTTTCCCATGGCTTAGCTGATGATATGCTTTCAACCACTATCATGGCGGCAAAACCCGGATGTCCGGTGCTTTTTGCCCCTGCCATGAATGTTAATATGTATAGAAATCCTGTTCTTCAGGAGAATATTAAAAAACTGACTGATTTAGGTTATTTTTTTATTGGCCCGACGGAAGGTCATTTGGCTTGCGGCACCCAAGGCAAAGGCCGGATGGTGGAAGCGGATGAAATAGTAGACAAGATAATCTCGTTGTTAGAAGGGAAAAAGGATTTAAATGATTTTCTGGATAAGAAAATCTTAGTTACGGCCGGACCTACCAGGGAGGCTTTGGATCCTATTCGCTTTCTTTCCAACCGAAGCACCGGCACCATGGGTTATGCCATAGCTCAGGCGGCTCATAGACGCGGGGCAAAGGTGTATCTGGTATCCGGGCCCACCAGTCTTGTCCAGCCCCCGGGTGTGGAAATTACCAGGGTGGAATCAGCAAGGGAAATGCACCAAGCGGTAATGAGAATTTTTCCCCATGTTGACATAGTGATAAAGGCGGCGGCAGTGGCGGATTATCGTCCGCGAGATGCCGCCGATTATAAAATTAAGAAAAAAGACAAGCCTTTAACCTTGGTTCTGGAAAGGAACCCGGATATTTTATGGGAGTTAGGCCAAATTAAAAATAAGCGTCAAATCTTGGTAGGATTTGCTGCAGAAACGGAAAATCTAGAACAGTATGCCCGGGAGAAGTTAGAAGCAAAAAATCTGGATTTGATTGTAGCCAATAACGTAAAAGAAGAGGGAGCCGGATTCGGCGGTACTACCAATATTGTTACCATTATTACCAAGGGGGGGGAAACCATCAAACTTCCCCGATTAACAAAATTGGAAGCAGCTCATGCTATTCTGGACCAAATCAGGATACAGGCTGGAATAAATTAGGGACATTTCTCAGCATCAAGAGAATAATGCCTAATAGAGAGGTATGTCCTCTGAATGAGGGGGGAATATCCTCGGCATCAGAGTAATTTCTTAAGTGGAGTTGTGTCCCCTAACCTATAAAGGAGTTGATGTAATTGAAAAAACTATTTACTTCAGAATCGGTCACAGAAGGTCATCCTGATAAAATTTGCGATCAAATTTCCGACGGAGTTTTAGATGCTATTTTGGCGATAGATCCTTTTGGCCGGGTGGCATGTGAAACCGCTGTAACTACCGGTTTGGTTTTGGTCGCCGGAGAAATAACCACCAATTGTTACGTGGACATTCCCAAAATAGTGCGGGAAACCATTCGCGATATTGGCTATACCAGAGCTAAATTTGGATTTGATTGTGATACCTGCGCTGTTTTGACATCTATAGATGAACAGTCTCCGGATATCGCCCTGGGTGTAAACAAGGCTTTGGAGGCAAAGACAGGAGAACTTTCGGAAGAAGGCATGGAAGCCCTGGGGGCAGGGGACCAGGGGATGATGTTCGGTTATGCCACTAATGAAACACCTGAATATATGCCGATGCCCATCAGTTTGGCCCATAAATTAACCAGAAAGCTGGCAGAGGTACGGAAATCCGGCCTACTGGCTTATCTTCGTCCGGACGGAAAATCCCAAGTGACTGTGGAATATGAAGATGATCGTCCGGTACGGGTGGACACGGTGGTTATTTCCACCCAACATGATCCTGATGTTTCCCTGGAAACGATTCGGGAAGATATTTTGGAAAAGGTTATTAAAACGGTGATTCCGGAAGAATTCCTGGATGCCAAAACCCGTTATTTTATCAATCCTACCGGAAGGTTTGTTATCGGGGGCCCACAAGGAGATGCCGGTCTTACCGGAAGAAAGATCATTGTGGATACATATGGGGGCTATGCCAGGCACGGTGGCGGAGCTTTTTCCGGAAAAGATCCCACCAAAGTGGATCGCTCTGCAGCTTATGCCGCCCGGCATGTAGCCAAGAATCTGGTGGCGGCCGGTTTGGCGGACAGGTGCGAAATTCAGCTGGCTTATGCCATTGGAGTAGCCCGGCCCGTTTCCATTACGGTAGATACCTTTGGCACGGGAAAGATAGATGAAGCTAAGATGGTTGAGTTAATCCAAAAACATTTTGATCTAAGACCTGCCGGTATTATCAAGGAAATGGACCTGAGACGTCCCATTTATAAGCAAACGGCGGCTTATGGGCATTTTGGCCGCACAGATCTGGATCTGCCTTGGGAGCGCTTGGATAAGGTAGAATTACTTAAAGAAAGTGCTAAGAACTTATAATAAAATAAGATTTAACAATACCTTCCAAAAGGGAGGTATTTATTTTTTAATTTTGCTGATTTTGTAAAAGCTTTACTAATAATAATATTAAACTCTGTGGGGAAAGAATATGAGTAGCAAAGTATTTTGAATATTTTCTACCAAGAGGAGAGAAGTAAATGCTGAATAAAGGAAGAAGAGAAAAGAAAAGATTTACGGAAAGGATGCATTTGGTTGGCAATTTATTAGGTTCTGCCAACAGGGTCAATTTAGACGGGGTATCCGAAGCTAAAGAAGCAGTCAAGGTAAAGGATGACGAAGATGAAGTTACCATGAAACAGAATTCAGAGTAACATGATACTTTTGTATCAGAACCTAAACTAATTAAATTAAACTATCCCGGCCCCATCGGCAGGTATGAGCCCTTAGCCGCAATATTTCCTTGACGAAATAATGTTTAAAGGTTAAAATATTCACTGTGTAAGGTTCATGCTGATGTGGCTCAGGGGTAGAGCAGCGCACTCGTAATGCGCAGGTCGTGGGTTCAAATCCCACCATCAGCTCCAATGAAATTAAGGGTTTCCGGGCTCGTGTGACGAGCCCGGATTTTTTGTTTAACAACTCGCTGACAGCCCAAATTATTATAAATTTGTTAATTAATTCTTTCCGGAATAAATTTATCATGCCGGCTGATTTCGGCTTCAAAAAAAAATATGGCAAAAGTCAAAGATTATTTATTAAAAGTCTACAAAGGTGTTGTTAAAATATTGCAAGACACCACAGAGGAAAAAGGCAATTAATGACCGCTGATGATAAGAAGGTATTTTTCCCTGGATGTGTGGAAAAATAAGATTACTAAAAAAATAACCCATCATGTAGGAGGCTAAAGGGTGGCAGATAATGCAGATAATAAAGTAACAATACAATCTCTAAATCAGCTTTTACAGGGAGAATATATGGCGGTTGAAAGTTTCAATAGCTTTATCTCTAAGTTAGAAGATGAAAATGTGAAGCAAACTTTTCAAGAAATTCAGAAACAACATAGAGAAAATATTGATAAACTAGCAAGCTATATTCAAAATATAGGTGGACGGCCGAAAGAAAATCTTGGCATGAAGGGAAAAATGGGAGATATAAAAATTAACATGGAATTAGGTTCGGATGCCGATACAGATGAAATTATAGAAAAAGCTATAAAAGGAGAAACCCAAGGCGTTAATATGGCTGAAAAAGTATTGAGGGGAAAACTGAACGAAAGATCAAGAGATCTTACAGGTGAAATTCTGCAAAAGGATAGGATATCCATTGAAAAGCTAAAGGGTTTGCAATAGAATCACTATGGTTTTTTTATTTTTATGAAATAATCTCCTTTTACCGAGTTTTGGAGGTAAATGAAGTAGGAAACATAATCTTGACAGCATGAATTATGGTAGGGATACCGTTCCTTTTTTCGGGAATCCTATGCTTAGGAGGTGAAGATAATGCCCCCTAAGAAAGAAAAAGAACCTACCATTACTCCGGGTATGGAATATGAGTTAATGCGGCAAGCCACAAGAAGGGAAAAAAAGGTGGGGGAAACCACCAGAGTTACCATGCTTTCCTGGGATGAAGCGGAAGGTTAGATTTGGATAAAGCGGGGTGCCGCTTTATTTTTTTCATTTCCGTTTCTTTTGTACCTAAAGGTTTTCTGTTATAATAACTTTATATGGGAAGATTATCCGATTGTGAGGGAGGGAAGATTTTGCCGGTTCAAGGCCAATATGCAGAAGTTATTGTGAATAAGGCAGTAAAGGCGGTTGACCGGACTTTTCATTATCGGGTGCCGGAGAGATTAAAATCCCAGGTAGAGGTGGGTTCCATCGTTTTTGTACCTTTTGGGAGGCAAAAGACGGCCGGTATTGTGGTGGGATTTGTGCCGGAACCTGAAGTGAAAGATATTAAGGATATAATCTCCCTTATTTCTCCTTGCCGACTTTTAAACAAGGACCTTATTGATTTGGCTTTTTGGGTAGCGGATTATTATCTTTGCCCAAAGATTTCCGCCCTCCAGGCCATGCTGCCGGCCGGATTAAAGTTGTCCGGGAAAGGTGTGGCCGCAAAAACCGTAAAGTGTGTTTTTTTAACTGATAGAAACAGCGGTACCCATCAAGAAAAACTGGGACCAAAACAAAAAGAAGTTTTGTCTTATCTTCGGGAGCATAACGGTTGTTCCGTGGCGGAGGTGTTGACGTATACCGGTGCAGCCCGGTCTTCCCTGAAATCATTGATTGCCAAAGGTTTGATTGAAACTTCCGACCGGGAGATTTATCGAGATCCGTATCGGGGAAGAAATTTTACCCTTGCCCCTCCGGAACAACTGACTGGGGAACAACAAGCAGCCTTATTAGCCATCACCGAAGAATATGAGTCAAAAAGAAGACCGGTGCTGCTTTTCGGAGTGACCGGAAGCGGCAAGACGGAGGTTTACTTGAGGCTGATTGAGAAAACTCTCCACCAGGGGAAACAAGCCATTGTGCTGGTCCCTGAAATTGCCCTTACCCCGCAAATGGTAGCTATTTTTAAGTCCCGTCTGGGGGAAAGGGTAGCTGTCTTGCACAGCGGTTTAAGTCAAGGGGAACGGAGAGATGCCTGGTTTCACATTGCCCAAGGTCATATTCAGGTGGTGGTTGGAGCCCGATCCGCCGTATTTGCCCCCTGTTTTAATTTGGGGCTAATTATTATAGATGAGGAACATGAGCAAAGCTATAAGCAGGACAGCATCCCTCGTTTTCATGCTCGAGAGGTGGCTAAAGAGAGGGCCGCCAGGCAAAATGCCCTTTTTATTATGGGCAGTGCCACTCCCAGTTTGGAAAGCTATTATCGAGCATCAACCGGTGAGTATCGTTTGGTTACTCTGAAAAATAGGATATATCAAAGACCTATGCCCAAGGTACTGACGGTGGATATGCGGCAGGAACTGAAAGCAGGCAATAAATCCATATTCAGCCGTCTCCTTCAGGAAAAATTGATAGAACGTTTTCACCGGAAAGAACAGACATTGCTTTTTTTAAACCGGAGGGGTTATCATACCTTTGTTTCCTGCCGCAACTGCGGTTTGGTGCTGAAATGCACCCATTGTAATATTTCCCTTACCACCCATGAAGGAAACCGCAGGTTAAATTGTCATTATTGTGGTTACAGTACTAATGTACCTAAGATTTGTCCCCAATGCGGGTCGCGTGCCATCAGGCACTTCGGTACCGGTACGGAACGGGTGGAGGAAGAAGTAAAAAAGCTTCTTCCCGGAGCCCGGATTGCCCGGGCAGATGCTGATACTACTTCCCGCAAAGGTTCTTATGATAAAATATATTTTGACGTACTCAAAGGGAAGGTAGATGTCCTGGTCGGTACCCAGATGATTGCTAAAGGATTGGACTTTCCTTTGGTTACTTTGGTGGGAGTAATATCCGCTGATTTGGCCCTCAACTTGCCGGAGCTGAGAGCTGGGGAAAGAGCCTTTCAATTGATTACCCAAGTTTCCGGCCGGGCGGGACGGGATGTGCTGCCCGGAGAAGTGGTGCTTCAAACCTATCGTCCGGAGGACCCTGTTTTATCGGCGGCAGGGAAGCAGGATTATGTTTCTTTTTACCGGAGTGAAATTACCGGAAGGGAAATTTCCGGCTATCCCCCCTTCGCCCACCTGATCCGGATATTGTTTACCGGAGAGGATGCCGGCATTTTGGAAAAACACGGGGTAATAGTCTCCCGCTATGTGCGGGCGGAAGTGCCGGAAAATGATGAAATTTTAGGACCGGCCCCAGCCCCTATTGAAAAAATTAAGGATCGATTTCGAGTGCAGATGATTATTAAAACGAAAGATTTAAAGAAAACAAGAAAAAGCCTGGTGCGGGCCTTAGAATTGGCCGCCCAAGACGGGTTTCCTCAAAAAAGTATTCTTATGGCTATAGATGTGGAACCACTAAATATGATGTAAAGGGGTGCATGATGATGGCGGTTTATCAAATTGTAAAAATCGGCGACCCTGTATTACGGGAAAAAGCAAAAAAGGTACCGAAGATTACGCCGAATATCTTAAAACTATTGGACAATATGGCCGATACCATGCGTGATGCGGAAGGGGTAGGATTGGCCGCGCCGCAGATCGGGATTTCTAAATGTGTTGTGGTGATTGACGTAGGAGAAGGTTTAATAGAATTAATTAACCCGGAAATTATCGCCCAAGAAGGAGAAGAAATTGATGCAGAGGGTTGCTTAAGCATCCCCGGCGTACAAGGGGATGTAAAAAGAGCGGCCAAAGTCCAGGTAAGGGCGTGGGACCGTAACGGAAAAACTATTACCATTACCGGAACCGGCCTTTTAGCCCGGGCTTTGCAGCATGAAATTGACCATTTATCGGGAATTCTTTTTGTAGATAAGATGCTCCAAGCGTGACAGAGAACCGTCCCCTGTCACGCTGGAAAAATATTGCTGGGAATCAGAAAAACTGTCTCAAAATTTTAACAGACATTACCAAGGGGCCGTTCCCGAGGGTGAATTAAAAGGACAAGCTATAGCAATACGTAGAATAAAACAGACAGTTTCACATATTAGAAAGAAAGTGGTGTCATATGCGGGTAGTATTTATGGGAAGTCCGGATTTCGCTTTACCTTGTTTAGAGCAGCTGCTCCAATCCCCTTATGAGGTGGTGGGAGTTGTCACCCAGCCGGACAGGCCTAAAGGAAGAGGAAAAAAGCTTCAGTTTACGCCGGTAAAGGAACGGGCGCTAAGTAAGGGTATCCCGGTTTTTCAGCCGGAGAATGTTAATCATCCGGATTCTGTGGAAAAACTTAGGTCATTGGCGCCGGATGTGCTGGTGGTAGTGGCCTTTGGACAGATTTTGAAAAAGGAATTGTTAGCCTTGCCTCCTTTAGGCTGCATTAATGTTCATGCTTCTCTTCTTCCAAAATACCGGGGGGCTGCCCCCATTCATTGGGCTATTATCAATGGGGAAACAGAAACCGGTGTTACCACTATGTTTATGGATGAGGGGATGGATACCGGGGATATGATATTAAAAAAGACCATCCCGATAGGGGCAGAGGATACCACCGGGATGATTCATGACAGGTTAGCAGATACGGGAGGAAAATTGCTTAGGGAAACCCTGGATTTGCTTCAACATCACCAAGCCCCTCGAAAAGCACAGGATCATCGCCTTGCTACCTATGCGCCTCTTTTAACCCGGGAGCATGAGCGGATTGATTGGACAAAAAATTGCCGAGAAGTATACAATTTAGTCCGTGGTATGAATCCTTGGCCAGGGGCATATACTACATTTGAAAATAAAATAGTGAAAATATGGGAAACTAAAATAATTGCAGAAGAGAGTGAGGGCAGGAAGGAGCGGCCGGGAACGGTTTTGGAAGCTGTTCACGGTAAAGGGATTAAGGTTAAATGCGGCCAGGGGAGTTTATGGATAACTGTTCTCCAGCCTCAAGGCAAACAAGCTATGGCCGGAGATGCTTGGGCCCGGGGCGCCAGGCTTCAGAAAGGCAGCGCTTTAGAATGACGGGCACAGGAATAAAAAAACGGCTTTTTATCGGCCTGCTGTTGCTCAGCCTCTTTATTGTTATTGGGTTAGTAGTTTTGATTTGGTTTTTGGCCGTAAACCGGGAGGTGTTTTTTTATCGCATTCTTCTGGTGGTCTTTGGAAGTTTTCTTTTAGGTTTGGTAGTGATGATCGGACTTGGAATTGCGGGAATGCTACTAACTCTTTATCAATCCAAGTCATTTCCCTCTATGGAGGGTTTCATGCGCATAGCCACCAACCTGTTATTTCCGGTGGCTTTGGGTATTGGCCATTTATTAGGCTTAGATAAAAACAAAATTAAAAGTTCTTTTATTGAAGTTAACAACCAGATGGTTCATACCCATCGGTTGAATTTAACACCGTCCCAGGTGATGATCTTGGCTCCCCATTGTTTGCAGAAAAGCACTTGTCCTCATAAGATTACCATTGATGTAAGGAATTGCCGGCGGTGCGGGGAGTGCTGTGTGAATACTCTGTTGGATTTGGCCGATCAGTATGGGGTTTCCCTGGTAGTAGCTACAGGAGGTACTTTAGCACGAAAATTTATTGAAAAATATCATCCCCGGGCTATTGTGGCCATTGCCTGTGAACGGGATTTAACCAGCGGCATTATTGATGTGAATCCTTTGCCGGTATTAGGTGTCTTGAATTTGCGGCCGGAAGGACCTTGCCTGAATACCACTGTGTCTTTGGAACAGGTGGAAGATGGGATCAGGTTTTTCCTAAAAAATTATGGAGAAGAAAAGTGTGGCTTGGCGGATGTGAAAGCTGCTAAGTAAAGAAAGGAAATTTACATTTTTTAAGGGAGGTTTTATTAAGTATGTTTTTTTGGGATCCGACATTTATCTTACTGATTCCGGGCATTATTATTGCAGCTTGGGCTCAGCATAAGGTGACGGCCACCTTTGATAAATATAACCGGGTAGGGGCTTTAAGCGGGATGACGGCCGCTCAAGCTGCCCGGCGCATCTTAAATCAACAAGGTTTGGATCATATCAGGGTAGAGGTAATTCCCGGGAAATTATCGGACCATTATGATCCCCGGGCTAAAGCTTTGCGACTGTCACAACATGTTTATCACAGCAGCTCTTTGGCTGCCATCGGTGTTGCTGCCCACGAGGCCGGTCATGCCATTCAGCATGATGAAGGCTATGCACCCTTGGCCATTAGATCCAGCCTGGTTCCGGTGGCCCAGTTTGGCAGCAATGCGGCTTGGATCCTGCTGCTTATAGGTTTGATTATGGGATTGCCGGGTCTGGCTCGTATCGGCGTTTACGCTTTTGCCGCTGTGGTTTTATTTCAGTTGGTGACTTTGCCGGTGGAATACAATGCTTCCGGACGAGCCCTGGCTTTACTGGAAGGCGGCGGGTATTTAACCCGGGAGGAAATTCCCCAGACAAAAAAGGTATTGGATGCGGCAGCCCTTACTTATGTGGCAGCGGCATTAATGGGAATTCTTCAACTAATACGTCTTATTATTATATCCGGAATTGGGAGAAGTGATGAATAGAAATGTGAAAAAAGGGCAGTCTCCCCGGGAGACAGCCCTCAACATTATGTACCGGGTTTCTGAAAAAGATGCATATGCTAATTTGGAATTAAACAAGGTTTTAAACAGGGAGGACTTCAACCCCTTGGACCGGTCCTTCATCACGGAATTGGTTTATGGCACAATTCGCATGCAGGGTGCTCTGGATTATATTTTAAGTTTATACATAAAAAAGCCGTTAAAAAGTTTGCCTGTGTGGATTCACCTTATTCTCCGGATGGGGGTTTACCAGATTGTTTTTTTGGACAAGGTACCGGACCGGGCGGCAGTAAATGAGTCTGTCAACCTGGCGAAAAAATATGGACATGCGGGTACGGTAAAGCTGGTAAACGGAGTTTTGAGAAATGTCGCCCGGGGAAAAGAAGGTCTGACCTACCCTTTGCTGGATCAGGATCCATTGGAACATATTTCTTCTTTCTATTCTCATCCCCGTTGGCTGGTGGAAAGATGGCTGCATCAGTTTGGCCGGGAAGAAACCCTGCGCCTTTGTGCCTGGAACAACACCTCGCCCCAGGTGACGCTTCGGACCAACACCTTAAAAATTTCCCGGGAAGAATTGATTTTTCGTCTGGAAAAAGAAGGAATAAGGTGTTTTCCCGGCCGTTATGTACCGGAAAGTATTATTTTGGAAGGCATTGTTTCCTTGGACTCTTTGGCGGCATATCAGGAAGGACTGTTCCAGGTGCAGGATGAAGGGTCCATGATTGTGACCCATGTTTTATCTCCCCGGCCGGGGAGTAGGGTGGTGGATGCTTGTGCCGCTCCGGGGGGGAAGACTACCCATGCTGCCCAGTTGATGAAAAATGAAGGGGAGATTAAGGCTTTTGACATTCATCCCCATAAACTGGCTTTGATTGAAGAAAGCTGTGCCCGTTTAGGGATTAACATTGTGGAAACAAGAAAAGAAGATGCCGCCAACCTTCCAGACTCCTTAAACCAATGGGCGGATTTTTGTTTGGTGGATGCTCCTTGTTCCGGATTGGGGGTTTTAAGAAGAAGGCCGGATGCCAGATGGAAAAAAGAAGCCCAGGATATTGACGTTTTAGCCGACATCCAAAAGAAAATCTTAAGTTCCGCCGCCAAAACTCTCCGCCCGGGAGGCGTTTTGGTTTATTCCACCTGTACCTTGACCCGGGAAGAAAACCAGTCTGTAGTAAAGTGGTTTTTGGAAAGTCACGGTGATTTTGCCTTGGATGTGATTCCCGATATATCAGAACTGTCTTTGGATAAAGAAACAATGCAATCCGGGATGATCCAGCTCTTGCCCCATATCCATGGCACAGACGGTTTATTTATGGCCCGGATGAGAAGGAAGGGATAAGTTATCATGCTTCTGGATTTGTTAGGTGCTGATTTAAATGATATGGAGGACTTGATAGACAAACTTAACCTGCCCCGGTTTCGGGCAAAGCAAATTTTCCATTGGGTCCATGGCAAAGGGGTTGTTTCTTTTGATGAAATGGGTAATATTCCCCGGAATATCCGAGATATACTAAGGGAGCATAGCTTTATTACCGCGCCGGAACTTGTGGCCAAATCCCTGTCAAAGGGTGGAGATACAGTAAAATTTCTTCTTAAATTTCCGGACGGGGAGATGGTGGAAACGGTTCTCATGACTTATGAGAGGGAAGAAAGCAGGAATCGAAATACCGTTTGTGTCAGTACCCAAGCCGGGTGCAATATGGGTTGGTACGGGAAGAAAAAGGGGGAGAAATTGATGCTGCCTGCGGTCAACTTAGAAGAAAAATTAGAGGAAAAAATAATCTCTCCGGCGAATAATATACTTTTAAATTTCATGTATTGGATTTTTATTATTTTTTTATAAACTTTAACAGGCAATTTTGTGAATATAAAGAGGTGAAAGCATGCACGCGGAGGTAATCACCCATGTGGGATTAGTGCGAAAAAACAATGAAGATGCTGCATGGAGCGATATTAATAAACAAATTTTTGTTGTTGCCGACGGTATGGGGGGCTACGTGGCAGGAGAGGTAGCCAGTGTCCTGGCCATAGAAACGCTAAAGCAGGCATTGGCGTCAGATTCCCATGATTCCCCGTCTGATACACTGCGTCATGCCTTTTACCAAGCCAACAACCGGATTTATCAGGAAGCCTTGGAGCGGCCTGAGTATTCCGGGATGGGCACCACTCTTACCGCCCTTTGGATTGTGGGGAATAAAGCTTATGTTTCCCATGTGGGGGACAGCCGTGTTTATTTAATTCGGGAAGGAAAGATTTCCAGCCTGACCATGGACCATTCCTTAGTGGGTGAACTGGTGCGGGAGGGAGGACTAACGGAAGAGCAGGCCAGGAACCATCCCCAGAGAAACCTATTGACCAGGGCTTTGGGATGCAGTGCCTTGGTGGAAGTTGACATAGCTGATTATGATGTTTTGCCCGGAGATACTTTTCTATTGTGTACCGATGGTTTGTCTAACCTGGTCAGTGGGGAAGAAATGGCTGCGGTAGTCACCGGGGAAAAGGATACGAAAAAGGCGGTGCAGGAGTTGGTAAATCGGGCTTTGGCCCGGGGAGGGTTCGACAATATCACGGTGATTCTGGTAAGTAACGAATAATTTCTCCTGTCTGATATGGGAGGTGAACAGGGTGATCGGTAAAAAATTCGACAACCGGTATGAGATTCAAGAAATTCTGGGCTCCGGCGGTATGTCCGTTGTTTATAAAGGACTGGACACTCTCTTGAATCGTTTGGTGACCATTAAGGTTTTAAGAGACCAGTATGCCCATGATGAAGATTTTGTACGACGTTTTCACCGGGAAGCTCAATCGGTGGCCAGTCTTTCTCATATTAATATTGTCAGTATTTTTGACGTGGGTATTGAGGAAGGTTTACATTATTTAGTAATGGAGTTTGTGGAAGGACAGAATCTTAAAGAGTATATCAGGGATAAAGGCAAATTGCCGGTACAGGAAGCCGTTCCCATCGCCATACAGATTCTGGATGCCCTGGAACATGCACATGAGCACGGCGTTGTGCATAGAGATATAAAACCTCATAATATCCTGCTGACCAAACAAGGCCGGGTTAAGGTTACTGATTTCGGTATTGCCCGGGCGGCCAGCGAAACAACTTTGACCTATACCGGGACCATCGTTGGTTCTGTTCATTATATTTCTCCGGAACAGGCCAAAGGAATTACCATCGGTTCTAAATCCGATTTGTATTCCGCCGGCGCCGTTTTATATGAAATGGTTACCGGACAGCTGCCTTTTACCGGAGACAGTCCTATCGCCATAGCTTTACAGCATATTCAGAATGAACCTGTTCCTCCAAACGAATTGGTGCAGAAGATTCCAAAAGAGCTTTCCCATATCATCCTCCGGGCCATGGAGAAAAGCCCGGAGGCCCGTTACTCTTCGGCTCGGGAAATGCGTTATGATCTGGAGAAGATTTATCAGGGCAAAGCCCATGAAATCAACATGATTACAAATGACCGGGGAACCAATGAGGATACGGTGGAAATACCGACCCTTCGGTCAATGGGGGAATCCCGGTATGAGGATGCTCCTCCCCGGCGGAAGAAAAGATTAAAACCGGGTTTTCAATGGGCATTGCTGGGAGCGGGAATACTGCTTTTTATCTTAATTCTCTGGGGCGGTTATGCCCTGCTCGCCGGCTACCTTAATGTGGGAAAAACAACCGTACCTGATGTGGAAGGAAAGCCCTTAATTGAAGCCAAGGCGGAATTGGAAGAGGCGGGACTAAAATATACCGTAGAATACAATTTTAGTAGTACTGTAAAGAAGGACCATGTAATTTCCCAAACCGTGGCTCCTAATCAGCTGGTGAAAAAAAACCGGGTGGTTGGTCTTTTAGTAAGTGAGGGACCAAAAAATACCCGAGTACCTAATTTGGTAGGAAAAACCAGGCGGGAAGCTGAGGTGGAGATTAATAACAGTAATTTAGAGATTGATATTGTAGAGGAATACAGTGATAATGTGCCGGTGGGAATAGTCATTTCCCAGAACCCGGATGCAAGAAAAGAAATTCCTGAAAATTCTGTAGTGACGGTGGTAGTCAGTCTGGGTCGGGAGCCTAAATACATTTCCATGCCTAATTTGGTGGGATCTACTTTGGAAGAAGCCAAGAAAACCTTGGCGGAGAATGGTCTGAAATTAGGTACGGCCAAAGAACAGGAAAGCGATGAGTATTTTGCCTGGCAGGTCATTAGTCAGGATATTGTCCCGGAAACACTCATACCGGAGGGAGAAACCGTTAACCTGGTGTATAGTTCCGGACCGGGCCCCATGGCCCAAATTGCCCGGGTTACCTATGAAATTCCCCATGACGGCCAGGAACACCGGTTGCGGATTTTAGTATCCGATATAAAAGGGGAACATTATGAATATGACCAAATTCATCAACCGGGAGATATCATAGTACAGGACATTCCCTTCTACGGGAATGGTAAGATTGGTATTTATTTGGATGCGGAATTGGTTTTCAGCCAGAATGTACCATAAGGATTAAGGGGAGGATAAATGCAGGAAGGGATACTTATTAAGGGTTACGGTGGATTCTACTATGTTAAAATAGGAAAAAAATTATGGGAATGCTCTCTCAGGGGAAAGTTTCGCCGTCTAAAACAAAGTATTATCATTGGGGATCGGGTCTTAGTGCGGGTTTTAGATGAAAATAAGGGTGTAATTGAGGAAATTCTTCCTCGTACCAATGAATTAAACAGGCCTGCCATTGCTAATGTGGAACAGGTGTTGATTACCTTTGCCCTGAAAAATCCGGATCCGGATTTTCTTTTACTGGACCGGATGCTTTTAATGGCCCGGCAAAAAGATTTGCCGGCGGTGATATTCTTTAATAAAGCGGATTTGGCCGGGGAAGAGACGGTTTCCGACATTGTCAATATTTATGAAAAAGCGGGATATCCGGTGATACCATGCAGCGTGAAGACCGGCCTTGGCTTAGACCGGGTTCGGTTCATTTTAAAGGATAAGATATCTGTGTTTACCGGACCTTCCGGGGCGGGAAAATCCAGTATTCTCAATGCCATCCAGCAGGGCCTAAGCTTAAAAACGGGAGAAGTCAGCCAAAAAATCGGTCGGGGCAGGCATACCACCCGTCATGTGGAACTGCTGGAACTGGATTTTGGGGGACTGGTTGCGGACACCCCCGGCTTTTCTGTCCTGGAGATGCCTCCTGTGCCTCGAGAAGAGCTGGATTCTTTTTTCCCGGAAATGGAGGAGTATGCCTTCCAGTGCCGGTTCAGTTCCTGCCTTCATGACCGGGAACCGGACTGTGCCGTAAAGGAAGCAGTAAAACAAGGCCTTATTGACCCGGGCCGACATCAAAGATATTTGATTTTTTTAAAAGAAGTAATAGAAAACGAGAGGAGATATTAGTATGATTAAACTGGCCCCGTCTCTTTTGGCGGCGGATTTCAGCTGTTTAAGAGAACAGGTGAAAACAGTTGAGGAAGCAGGAGCGGATTACCTGCACTTGGATGTAATGGACGGTCATTTTGTTCCCAATATTACCTTTGGCCCGGGGTTGGTGAAAAATTTACGGCCTCATACCAATTTGTTTTTTGACGTTCATCTCATGATCGACCATCCCGATCAATATGCGGAAGAATTTGTGGTGGCCGGAGCGGATTTGCTCTGCGTCCATCAGGAAACCTGTCCTCATCTGCATCGGACCATCCAAAATATCAAAGAACTGGGGGTGAAGGCGGCTGTTTCCTTAAATCCGGCGACTCCCTTATCCACCATCGAAGAAATTCTTCCGGAGCTGGATATGGTGCTTTTAATGAGTGTTAATCCCGGTTTTGGGGGACAGGATTTTATTTCCTCCGTTTTAAAGAAAATTAAGCGTTTGCGTCAAATGATTCGGGAACAGGAATTAGATATAGATATCCAGGTGGATGGGGGTATTTGTTTAGATAACATATCTGATGTGGTACAGGCGGGGGCAAATGTTTTGGTGGCCGGTTCAGCGGTTTTCGGCGCGTCGGATATTAAAAAAGCGGCGGCGGATCTAAAAGAGAAAGCGGAAAAAACATATCTGGCCTACTGGCAGGAGGAACTAAGAAAAAACCGGATGCCCTAAAGTTCATTCAGGGGGGAGTGCTCTTTTGTCCAAACGATGTATTATTATTGCCAATGGTGATATTAATGACTATAAACAGCATAGTTCCATGATTGAGGAAACAGATTTTATAGTGTGTGCTGACGGGGGCATTAGACATGCTCTGGGGATGGGGATTATTCCTCATGTGGTGATGGGGGATTTTGACTCCCTTTTGCCGGAAGTCAAATCCGCATTATCTGAAACCCGATGCCAATTTTACGAGTACCCGGAAGAAAAGGATATGACCGATACGGAATTGGCCTTGTCTTATTGTTTGGAAAAGGATCCGGAAGAAATCATCTTCATGGGTGTTTTAGGTACCAGATATGATCATAGTTTAGCCAATATTCTTTTATTAGCGGAAATTCCCTCTGGAATCAGAGTAAAAATAATTAACGAACAAAATGAAATAATGCTGCTGAAAGAAAAACTATACCTCCAGGGAGAACCCGGAGATATAGTTTCTATTATTCCGATATCCCGGGAACTAACCGGTGTTACCACAGGGGGATTAAAATACATGCTCAGAAATGAAACACTTTACTTAGGTTCTTCCCGTAGTATTTCCAATGAGATGGTCGGTTATGAAGCCACGATCGAAATAAAGGAAGGATTGGCCCTGGTCATTCGGGCTTGGGATTAGTTTTTGGGGAAAAAGGTTTTTATCAGGAAAGTGTTATATAGCAAAAGAACCTGACAGGGTTTGATTAAAATAAAACTTGTAAGTAATAGTTTAGTGATTTATGCCCACAATTCGGTCCAAGATATCTCCCTCCGGCAAATCAATCTCTAAAACCCACAATAGGGCTTCAAGTTTATCTACTAAAGAAAAAATTATTAAGTCCAATTCCGGATAACTGGTACCGGCGAATTCTTCTTTTTCTTCCATGGCATCGGCTAGCTTTTTCTTATAATAATTGACTTTTTGCATGATTTCTTCCTGCGTTCTCAAATAGCTCACCTCCGAAGGTCTTTATATATTAATATTTTTAGGAGGTGAAATGTGTGAAAAACCCGAGTAATAAAAAAAGCATTATTTTGAATAATGCTTTTCTATGTCAATATCTTAGATAGCCCTTTGTACTTTGCCTGAACGCAGGCACCGGGTACATACGCTGATTCTTTTAGGTGAACCGTTCACTATTGCTCTTACGGTCTGAAGATTTGGTTTCCAGGTTCTTTTTGTCCTAATATGAGAATGGCTGATTTGCATGCCGGATTTAACGCCTTTTCCGCAAATTGAACATACTGCCATAGGGTTCCACCTCCTTCAGATGACATGGCTGAGAAAAGAATTAAACACCATATAGTATTCTAACAAAATTTCTTAATACTCGCAAGGAAAAATTGATTATTCCGCGAAAAATGGTAAAATATATTATGAGGTATTATGGATAAATTACTAATTTACGTAATAGGGAGGTGTAAAGCATGGGCAAGGTGATAACCAACGATACGGGAAAAATTATTATTTCAAAGGAAGTTATTGCCACGCTGGCGGGGATAGCTGCCATGGAGTGTTATGGAATAGTTGGTATGGCCTCCCAAAAAATCAAAGACGGAATTGCCGAATTAATCGGCATGGAAGCTCTGAGTAAAGGCGTCGAAGTAGCCATAAAAAACGAAGAAATTAATATCAGTATTTATATTATTGTCGGATATGGCACCAAAATATCTGAAATCGCTAACAATGTCATGGAAAAAGTCAGGTATACAGTCCAACAACATACAGGAATGACTGTAGATCATGTCCAGATTCATGTACAAGGCGTGCGAGTGGTTGACTAAGGAGGTACAATGAATTGAAGTTGACAGAAATAACTGCAGCTTCCTTAGAGCAGTTTTTTATTGGGGGATGCGGTTTTTTAGCACTGAATAAGGAAATCGTGGATGCGTTAAATGTTTTCCCGGTTCCGGACGGAGATACCGGGACAAACATGTCCCTCACGATGAATTCTGCGGTAAAAGGCTTAAAGGACCTTGATTCTCCCGCCAAAGTTGCCCAAGAGGTTTCTAAAGGTGCTTTGATGGGGGCCAGAGGTAATTCCGGGGTAATTTTATCTCAATTGTTTCGCGGTTTTGCCCAGGGAGTAGGGGAAAGGAAGACCCTGAAGGGTGCCGACTTCGCCTATGCCTTGTATAAGGGAGTGGAGTTAGCTTATAAATCGGTGATGAAGCCGGTGGAAGGAACAATTCTCACCGTGAGCAAGGCGGTAGCAGGAGCAGCCTTGAAAAAGTCAAAACAGACCGATGATGTTGTGGAAATCCTTACCCATGCTTTGGAGCAGGGTCAGATTGCTTTAAACAATACCCCCAATTTACTGCCTGTTTTGAAGCAGGCAGGGGTGGTTGATGCCGGTGGCAAAGGCTTTTTGTTAATTATCGAAGGCGGTTTAAAAGCAGTGCAAGGAGAACCGATTAAGGTACCTGAGGCTGCACCGGATAAGCCGGCAGTTAAAACCGCTGAGATAGAAACAGCAGAAATTCTGTTCCAGTATTGTACTGAATTTATACTTAAAGGGGCAGGCCTATCTATTGAAGAAATCAGGGGTGAATTACAGGATAAAGGGGATTCCCTATTGGTGGTCGGCACGGAGAATTTGGTTAAAGTCCACATACATACCAATCATCCGGGGAAGGTTCTGGAGTATGCTGTAAGCAAAGGAAGTCTTCATGACATAAAAATCGATAACATGAAAGAACAGCATCGGGAGAATTTGCAATTTACCGAATCCGTTAATACTGACAATAATACAGATACCGATATTTCCCATAATGCTGTTAATAACAATACAGGAGAAGAGAATCAATGCGGAGTTGTGGCGGTGGTGGCAGGAGAAGGATTGGTGCAGATTTTTAAAAGCCTGGGCGTCACAAACATTATTAATGGGGGCCAGACCATGAACCCCAGCGCGGAAGATCTGCTTACGGCCATTAATAAGGTTCCTGCCAAAGAAATTGTGATACTCCCAAATAATAGAAATATCATTCTTACCGCCGAACAGGCGAAATCTTTATCGGAAAAGCCGGTAACAGTGGTGAAAACAAAGTCTTTTGCCCAGGGCTTAGCAGCCATGTTGGCCTTTGACCAGGAGGAAGGGGCGGAAAATAACCGGGAAGAGATGACGAAAGCTTTTGCTCACGTGAAAACGGGAGAAGTAACTTTCGCCGTAAGAGACTCTTCTTTTAATGGATTTACCATTAAACAAAATGATATTATGGGTTTAGCAGACGGTTCCATTGAGGCGATCGGCCAGGATTTGCATCAGGTGGTGCTGGACTTGCTGGATAAAATGGTGGAACCGGAACATGAATTAATAACCATGTTTTACGGCCATAATCTTACAGAAGACCAGGCGAACATAATGCAGGAAAAAGTAGCCCAAAGATTTTCGGACATGGAAGTGGAAGTTCATTTCGGAGGACAGCCTTTATACTATTATCTAATATCAGTGGAATAAGATTATTGGATGTTTATAAGAACAAAACAATTTTAATTTTGAACCCAAATCAACAAGGGACAGTCTTAAATTTTTAGGGTTGTCCCTTTGTTTGTATATTAACATATTGTTCACTCCATTATCATTAAAGCTGCTTTAAATACAGAATTAAATCCATGATAATTGAGCTGTTTTACATTTTTATAACCCATTAACGGTATGATCCGGTTTAAAATATATTTCATAAAAATAATATTATTAGTAATGATTATCATTATAAAATTTTATAAACATATTGACAAAATCATGCAGGGTTTTACAAATTTCCGGGGAAGATATATAACCAAATTTTAATATTAAGGAGGGAAAACAGTGGACGGAAAGATATTTCATAAGATTAGCTATGGTCTTTATGTAATTGGTGCCGTCAAAGATGGGGTTTATAACGGGCAGATTGCCAATACGGTTTTTCAGATTTCCGCTGAGCCTGCTACCATTGCCATTGGCATTAACAAAAAGAATTTAACCCATGATTTTATTAAAGAAAGCAGGGTTTTCTCCGTATCTGTCCTGCCCAAATCCGTACCGTTAAGTTTTATCGGGCACTTTGGCTTTAAGTCAGGAAGGGAGATTAATAAATATCAAACCCTGTCATATAAAAAGGGTGTTACAGGGGCCCCGGTACTGCTGGAGAATACAGCAGGATATTTGGAGGCGGAAGTAATTCAAAGTATAGATGTGGAAACACATACGGTTTTCATAGGCAGGGTGACGGCCGGGGAGGTACTAAGCCAGGAGGAACCTATGACTTATGCTTATTATCACCAATTAAAGAGGGGTTCCGTACCATCTGCCGAGGTTTCACCCAAAAAAGAAGAGGGAAAAGATGCAGCTACACCCAAGGAAAAAAAGGAGGGAAATAAGATGAAAAAGTATGTTTGTGATGTTTGTGGGTATGTTTATGACCCGGCAGAAGGCGATCCTGATTCCGGCATTGCACCGGGCACAGCCTTTGAGGATATTCCGGAAGATTGGGTATGTCCTGTTTGTGGTGTGAGCAAGGATCAGTTTACAGAAGAAGAGTAAGGAAAATATATGAATTTTGATTGCCGAAATAAGAAAGAATATTTTACGGAGGGATGGAAAATGAAGGATTTAAAAGGAACAAAAACAGAAAAAAATTTATGGGAGGCTTTTGCCGGTGAATCCCAGGCCAGAAACAAATACACTTACTATGCTTCTGCCGCAAAAAAGGAAGGCTATGAACAAATAGCGGCTTTTTTCCAAGAAACCGCCGATAATGAAAAGGAACATGCGAAAATCTGGTTCAAATTGCTGCAGGGAATCGGCAACACGAAAGAAAATTTAAAGGATGCTGCATTCGGAGAAAACTTCGAATGGACTGATATGTATAAGCGTATGGCAGAAGAAGCCAGGGAAGAAGGATTTGATGATATTGCTCGGCTTTTTGAGGGAGTGGCGAAGATCGAAAAAGAACATGAAGAGCGTTATCTGAAGCTCTTGAAAAATTTACAGTCAGGCGAGGTCTTTAAGAAAGACGAGAAAGTTGTTTGGAAATGCCGAAACTGCGGCCATATTCACGAAGGGGATGCCGCACCGGAAGTTTGCCCTGTATGCGATCATCCCCAAGCTCATTTTGAAGTTTTGTGCCGGAATTATTAATAAGCCGGCCATTGCTTAGCCAAAGAGAAGTGCGGGAAATAAAGGAATTCCTTTGTTTCTTAAGACTGTCCAACGAAATCCTGTTGGGCAGTCTTTTTTTATATTTTTCGGAGGAATAGGGGAAAAAAGAAGAATGTAAAAATTAAGTGAAAATCAGGAAATATTTGTACCTAATGTAAGAAAGTATGCTAAAATACAAATAAAAACCGATAAAAATCTGGCGGCCCTTGAGGTGAATAATCTGTGTTTATTAAAAAAAGTATGATTTCCCTTTTTTTAATTTTGGCCTGGATTGTGATGCCTGCGGCGGTTGAGGCGGTAGAGTTTTCCCAGGTGGCTCCTAATGCTTTCTTACCTTCTTTTTTTTCTCCTTCCGGGGTCACGACAGATAAAAGCGGTAATGTATACGTGGTGGATACCCTAAATTACAGGATAATCAAGTTTGACGGAGACGGTAATAAATTGACGGAATTTGGGAAAAGGGGCGCCGGTCCGGGTGAGTTTCAGAGTCCTAAGGCTGTAACTGTTGATGATCGGGGTTATATCTATGTCACAGATATCTCGAATAATTGTGTGCAGAAATTTGAACCTGAGGGAAACTTTGTTCACAAATGGGGAGGAAAGGGGAGTTATAACGGTCAGTTTAATAATCCTTTTGGTATCGGGGTGGACAGCGAAGGCAATATTTATGTCAGCGACAGCTATAACCGGCGAATTCAAAAATTTAGTTCGGACGGTTCCTATTTGGGAAAATGGCATGTGGACTATTATCCTGCCGGCTTGGCCGTTGACGGTAATGATCAAATCTGGGTGGTAGTTAATAATCCTTATCGGATCCTCAAATATGATTCCGATGGCAATTTACTTTTACAGGGTGATACCGGTCAATTTCAAAACCCTTTGGGAATTTGCACTGATGAAGAAGGAAATGTTTATGTGGCTGATAGCGGCAATAACCGGATTCAAAAGTTTGACAGAGACGGTTCTTTTCTGACTTCCTGGGCGGTAGAATCTTATGGGGGATTGAGAAATCCCTTTGACGTTGCCGTAAGCAGTACCGGAGATATTTTTATTACCGATACGGATAATAATCGTGTGATTAAGTTAAACAGCCAGGGTGAACCTACAGCCGCCTGGGAGAATAAAGGGGCAGGGGACGGAAGATTAAACGAGCCTTGGGCGGTAACCATCGACGGGGAAGGCAATATTTTTGCGGTGGATAAAAAGAACTACCGGATTCAAAAGTATGATGCAGCAGGCAATTTTATCTGTGCCTGGGGAAGCTTTGGCGCTGATGACGGCCAGTTTAATTTTAAAGAAAAAGTTCCCGTAGGAATAGCTGTCGACAGGATGGGAAATATTTATGTTTCCGATGCAGGCAATAATCGAATTCAAAAGTTTAACAACCAGGGGGTTTTTCTGACCAAGTGGGGAAAAACAGGAGGGGCGAGCGGCCAGTTTTATGCCCCCCGGGGAATTGCCGTAGATGATAATGGTTATGTTTATGTTGCCGACAGTACTCTAGAGCGGGTGCAGAAGTTTGACGGAGAGGGAGAATTCATTGCCTCTTGGGGCCGGGAGGGCAGCGGAGACGGTGAATTTATTGATGCTAGCGCTGTCGCTGTGGGAGACGGAAGATATATATATGTTACGGATAATAACGGAATCCAAAAGTTTGATTGCCAAGGGAATTTTATCCGATCATGGACATTTTCTTCCCTTTCAGGTATTGGGGTTGACCCGGCAGGATTTATTTACAGTGTACATGCTTCAAAACACCAGGTGCAAAAAATAAGTCCTGAAGGGAAGGTTATTGCTTTTTGGGACCGAAGTGAGAAGGGATGGGAAGGACGGTTCAACAGTCCCCAAGGGATTGGCATAGATAAATTGGGCAATGTTTATGTGGCAGATACCTTAAATCACATGATTCAGCGTCTGAACACCTATCCCTTTGATGGGGGAGGATTCTGCCCCGGAAATACAGATCTGGCCATAACTCCTTGGATGAAGGAGTTTAATCAGGAATTGTATATTGCCTGGGTAGAGTCTATAAACGGAAGCACCCAGATCAGAGTGAAAAAATATAACGGTATCTTGTGGGAAGATGCCCAGGCAGCACCAATTAATATGGATATAAACAAAAATGCCTATAATCCGGTTTTAGCCGAGTATCAAGGAGGTCTTTATCTGGCCTGGTATGAGGAAACGGGAGATGAAAATGTTTTTCAGGTTTACCTGAAAAAATATGATGACTCTGCCCGGACTTGGGTAGAGGGGAAAAATCTCAGCTTTAGCGGAAATAAAGCTTTTAATATCAAACTGGCGGCAACTGATTATGGATTGTTAGCCCTTTGGATAGAGAGTAACGGCACGAAAAACCAGGTACGGGCCAAATTATATGACGGTGCAAACTGGGTACCTGTGGATGGAGGCACACTGAATTATCATCAAGCCCATTGGGCGTCCCTACCTTCTTGCGCAGAGTATCAGGGGAAAGTTTACGCATCCTGGAGTGAACAAGGCGTCATTCGAGTGAAATCATTTAACGGCACTAATTGGGACGAAACAGACAGGGGCGGTTTAAATCATGACCGGACCAAAATAGCGGATATGCCGGTTTTAGTGCCGGGTAATAAATGTCTGTACCTTATTTATGGGGAACAGGATGAGAAAAGAAAATTCCAGGTGCGGGTAAAAAGATATAATGGTACTCTTTGGGAAGAATTTGATGCGGGCAGTTTAAATTTTGACCCTGACCAGGGTGCTTTTATGTTGACAGGTACAGAATACCAAGGGGTCCTTTATGTTGCGTGGACGGAAAACGGGATTATTAGAATGAAAGCCAAGGATCTTGATGCCGGTACTTGGGTTCCCGTGGAGAACGAAGAAATAAATTATTTCCTTCCGGATGCATCTTCCGGTCTGTACTTTGGGGAATATTTTGGGAAGCTTTACATTGCTTGGCAGGAGAAAAATGTTTCCGGGACACAAATTAGGGTAAAACTTATGGGGAAGTATAGCAATTAGATTAAACATCTTAGAAATAGAGAATTAGTGTTTAATCCGGGTGGGAAAAATTGATGGTAATTATGATACAAAAATGGCGGCAATTGTCCGGCCGAGACAGGTGCTTGTTTTTCCAAGCTTTTTGGGGGACAGGATTAATCCGGTGTGCAGTTTTATTTTTCCCTTTTTGGTGGATAGCTTTATTTTTGGGGGAGGAAGGGACAGAGTCCCCGGATAAGTTAAAAGTGGGAGAAAGAGAAAAGGCTTTTCGGATTGGTCGGGCCATTCAAAAAGTAAGTAGGTATACTCCCTGGGAAAGTAAGTGTCTGGTTCAAGCAGTAACCGGCAAGCTTTTGCTGAGGAGGGCGAAGATTGACAGCACTTTATATTTAGGGGTAAAAAAATCGGAACAAGGCAAGATGACAGCCCATGCCTGGCTAAGAGCGGGAGAAATAATTGTTACCGGTGCCCAAGGGGAAGAGGGTTATACCCGGATATCATGCTTTGGTGAAAGAAAGGGCGTAAATAAATGAAAACTTTAATTGTTTATGCTACCAAATACGGGTGTGCGGAAAAATGCGGGAAAATTCTCGCGGAAAAGCTTTCCGGTGCAGTAGATTTATGTAATTTAAAAGAAACCAAGGATATTGATCTCGCCCCCTATGGAAAAATTATTATCGGTGGTTCAATTTATGCGGGCAAGGTTCAAAAAGAGGTGACCCGGTTTTGTCTGGACCATGGGGAAGAACTTCTGAAGAAAAACTTAGGTCTATTCATCTGCGGCATGCTTCAGGATAAAGCAGAGGAGGAATTAGAGCATGCCTTTGGGCCGGAGTTAATAAAGCATGCTCTGGTCCATGAGTTTTTAGGAGGGGAGTTTCGATTTAAACGGATGAATTTTGTGGAACGATTAATGGTAAAGATGGTCACCAAGGGAGACAAAAACCTGCCTTCTATAGATATGAGCAAAGACCTGTCTGCCATTTCCGAAGAAAAGATATTAAAACTGGCCCGAATCATGAATCAGGCTTAAAGAGCATTTATAACCATTTCGGATATGTGATTGGTCGGCCGGAATAATCATTAAGCCAAAAAGCCGACCCTTTAAAGGAGAAAATATCGGTGGAGATATTTAGAAAATATGTACAGGAATTATTCTCTTTGTGTCCCGGGAAGATCAGCATCAATCTGATCTTGATGGTCCTTTTGGGCACGGTGGAGGGGATCGGGATATTGATGCTGGTACCCCTCCTCCATTTTTCCGGAATCGTACCGGCAGCGGAACTTACTTCGGCTAGTAATCCTGGCGGTTTTTTAAAAGGGATTGGCTCGGGGCTTAGTTTACCTACCGTTCTTTTGATTTATGTGGGGATCATAGTGGTGCACAGCGGTTTGCACCGGTTTCAAACCAATCTGAACGTGCAAATCCAGCAATACTTCCACAGTTATTTGAGTTTAAGATTGTTTCAAAGGATAGCCTATGCCCAGTGGTCCTGTTTAGCGGCCGGGAAAAAATCCGACGTTACCCATATGATTACTTCTGAATTAGCCCGGGTCACCGGTGGCACCCAGTATTTTCTTCAATTGACGGCTTCGGCTGTCATTTCATTGATCCAGGTTGGGGTTGCCTTTTATTTATCTCCTTTTCTGACTTTGGTGGTAATTGCCGGGGGGTTGGTATTTTTCACCCTGATGCAGACATATGTGCGGCGGGCAAAGGAAATGGGTATTGCTCTTTCCCGGCATAATAGAAATTTATTCTTTACTCTCACGGAATACTTAAACGGGATGAAGGAAGTAAAGAGCTGTGCCATGGAAGAGTTGCATATTGCCCGCTTTAAAAGTATCAGAAACAGCATTGCGCAAAACTTTATCCGTTTCAGTCAAGTGCTAAGCAGTACCCGGATGCTGTATAAGATAGGGGCAGCGATTATGGTCAGCATCTTTTTTTATAGCGGGGTTAGTATTTTCTTGGTCCAACCCCGGGAGCTTATACTGCTGATTGTAATCTTTGCCCGGTTGTGGCCTCGGATTACTTCTTTTCAAGGGGGATTGCAGCAGGTAATGATGATGCTGCCCGCTTTTCATAACCTTCTTGATTTTGAAGAAAAATGCCTGAGGGAAAAAGAGCCGGAGGGGGACGGCAGTTGGGGTATGCCTGGGGATTTAAAAACGGTCCGGGATTACGGAATAAAGATAAAAATTAAGCAAGGTATTCAGTTGAGAAACGTTTCTTATAGTTATCATTCCCACGGTACAGTTGACGCAGTTAGAGATGTCAGCTTCTTTATTCCGGCCGGCGGCATTACCGTTTTGGTAGGAGTATCCGGATCCGGAAAAAGCACTGTAGCGGATTTAATAACCGGACTAATCATGCCCCGGGAAGGAGAAGTGTTAATCGATGGGGTGCCTCTGGAAAAACTTAATCTCCGCTTATGGCGAAAAAGCATAGGTTATGTACCCCAGGAACCCTTTTTGTTTCATGGATCTATTCTGGATAATTTGCTTTGGGCCAATCCCAATGCCACCAGGGAGGAGATTTGGTCGGCCTTGAGGATGGCGTCGGTGGATAACTTCGTGGCTTCCTTGCCTCAAGGGTTATATACGGAAGTGGGGGACCGGGGGACGGGTCTTTCCGGCGGGGAAAGGCAGCGGATTGTGCTGGCCCGGGCTTTATTAAGAAACCCTACTCTCTTAATACTGGATGAAGCTACCGGTTCCTTGGATCCGGAGAACGAAAGGCGGATTCTAAATACACTGGAAAGTTTGGCAGGAAAATCATTAACCGTTTTGTTCATTACCCATCGTTTGTCTTCCATAAAAAATGCACACCAAATTATTGTTTTGGACCGGGGAAAAGTGGCCCAGGTTGAGGGGACATCTATGTCAGGACAGGAAAGTAGCCCAAGAAAAGCGGCTTATTAAAAGAAGCATCCTCAAAACGTCGGATGCTTCTTTTTATGTACTTACCTATGTGTTTATCTCCATATTTGTTTTTAATGAACATACCCGGTTTCTTCCGGACCGGCATGATCTCCATGAAATTCAATAGGAATCCCTTTTTCCTTTATATCTCTGTGAGGAAAATCAGGCAGTTTCGGCCCATAAGCGGCCCGGAATAATTCTTCCAATTCTGATACCAGGGGCAGGCGAGGATTGGTAATGGTTACCTGGTCCTCAAAAGCCTTCTCCGCCAGCAAGGGTATTTTTTCAGCATATTCTTTCGGGTCAATGCCTAATTCCGCCAGGGTGAAGGGGATATTGACTTCCTGCATTAGTTCTTTAATACGGTTAATAAGGCTGCTGACTCCTTCTTCCGTACTTCCCGCAGGAAGCCCTAAAAACTGGGCAATTTGCCGGTATTTTTCCGGAGCGATATAGTATTCATATTTAGGGAAAGAAACAAACTTAGTTGGTTTCTGGGCATTATAAGCAATTACATGGGGCAGAAAAATCCCATTGGCTCGGCCGTGGGGGATATGGAATTCGCCGCCCACCTTATGGGCCAAACTATGGGTTATCCCTAAAAATGCGTTGGTAAAGGCCATGCCGGCAATACAGGAAGCGTTGTGCATTTTCTCCCGGGCGGTCTTGTCTTGTCCGTTATGATAAGCTTTTGGCAGGTATTTAAATACCAAGTCAATGGCTTTTAAAGCTAAAGCATCGGTATAATCAGAAGCCATCACAGAAACATAGGCCTCGATGGCGTGGGTAAGGACGTCAATCCCCGTATCCGCCGTCAAGTCGGGAGGAATGGAATGGGTAAAGTCCGGGTCTATAATGGCCACATCGGGTGTTAATTCATAATCCGCCAGAGGGTATTTGATTTCCGCCCCTTTGTCCGTTATCACCGTAAAGGCGGTGACCTCGGAACCGCTGCCGCTGGTGGTGGGGATGGCCACTAATTTTGCTTTCCGGCCTAGTTTCGGATATTTATATGTGCGCTTTCTAATATCCATAAACTTCAACTTTAAAAACTCAAATTCCACCTCCGGATGCTCATAGAAAAGCCACATGCCTTTCGCCGCATCTATAGCCGAGCCTCCCCCCAAAGCAATTATTGTATCCGGACGGAATTTATTTAACAGATCCACTCCTTTTCTCACCGTGTCCAGAGAAGGGTCAGGTTCTACATCGCTGAAAATATCAACGGCTACCTTATTTGCCCGGCGTTCCAGATGGTAGATGACTTTGTCCGCATAGCCCAAGTCCACCATCACTTTGTCCGTAACAATGACGGCTTTGTTAATGCCGGGCATTTTTGGAAGATATTGTACCGCCCCGGATTCAAAATAAATCCTTTCCGGTATTTTAAACCACTGCATATTTACCCGCCGGTGGGCTACCCTTTTAATATTGATAAGATTAATATCGCTTACATTGGAGGTAGTGGAGTTATGACCCATGGAACCGCAGCCCAGGGTCAGGGAAGGCATATTGGTATTGTATATATCACCAATAGCTCCGTGGGTAGCGGGGGAGTTCACCACAATTCTTCCCACCATCATTCTTTTGGAAAAACGGTTGATGACTTCCTGATTTTCCGAATGGATTACCGCGGTGTGGCCCATTCCTCCAAAGACAATCATATCATGGCAGAGGCGAAAGGCGTCTTCCAAGCTTTCTGCCTCATAGTAAGCCAGGATGGGGCTTAGCTTTTCCCGGGATAAAGGATAATCCTTGCCTATTCCTGTTAAGGGGGCAATTAAGATTTTGGTGTCCTGTGGTACGCTGATACCCGCCTCTTGGGCAATTTTTGCGGCAGGCTGTCCTACAATGTCCGGATTTAAGGAACAGGTACCGTCTTTGGTAACCAGTTTTTCCAGTTGAGAGATTTCCTGGGAACTCAAAAAATAGCATTTGTTATCCGTTAATTCCTTTTTCACTT
Organism: Clostridia bacterium; assembly: GCA_012838175.1. Lineage (GTDB taxonomy): Bacteria > Bacillota > Dehalobacteriia > Dehalobacteriales > Dehalobacteriaceae > DUPU01. The sequence goes on along the minus strand of DUPU01000071.1, from coordinate 8,365 downwards.
GGGAAGAGATTTCCTTATCCACAATCAATCCTTGCTCCGAGGCGCAGATCATCCCGTGATCAAAGGTCTTGCTTAAAATTAAGTCGTTTATCCCTCGTTTTATTTGGGCTGATTTTTCAATGTAACAGGGTACATTTCCCGGGCCCACACCCAAGGCCGGCTTTCCTGTACTATAAGCAGCCCGGACCATTCCGCCCCCGCCCGTTGCCAACACCAATGCTACCCGGGGATGATTCATTAAAGCTTGGGTGGCTTCGATAGAGGGTTCTTTTATCCAGCTAATGCAGTTTTCCGGTGCCCCGGCGGCAACAGCCGCTTCCAACATAATTTGGGCTGCAGCGGCACTGCATTTTTGGGCTCCGGGATGAAAGCTGAAGATTATGGGATTCCTGGTTTTCATGCAGATAAGGGATTTAAACATGGTGGTAGAGGTGGGGTTAGTCACCGGCGTTACCCCGGCAATGACGCCAATGGGCTCAGCAAATTCCAGGTATCCTGCTTCTTCATCTTCCTTAATGATGCCCACTGTTTTATGGTATTTGATGCTATGGTAAATATATTCTGTAGCAAAAATATTTTTCGTGATTTTATCTTCAAAAACTCCTCGTTTCGTTTCTTCCACTGCCATTTTTGCCAGTTCCATATGATGGTCCAGGCCGGCCAGAGCCATAGCCCGGATAATTTCGTCTACTTGTGTTTGACTTAAGTCCAGGAATTCTTCCCTGGCTTTTAAGGCTGCCTGAACTAAATCATCTATCCTTTGCAGGTTTGTGGGGATTTTTTGATCCATAATAACACCTTCCTATGCTGATACCTTTAATAAAAGTATTTCCCCGGAATACAGGGGATATTCTTAAACCAGGTTTAATATAGAATCCAAGTAGGGGAATAAGGATTAAGATGGAGGGATGTATTCTGTGGCGACTTCCGGGTGCTCCGGAACCTTTCTGCCACTCATGGCCATTTTTTCCGATAGGTGATCCGTCATTTTGTAATAATCCTCCATCCACCCGTGGGCCGTAGGGTTGTCCCCGGCAGCAAAACACTTTGAACGCCGGGCAAATTTTTTGACATAAGGAGCAGCTTCTGCAACTTTGATGATGGTTCCCGGTCCGCCCACACACCCGCCGGGACATCCCATGCCTTCCATAAAGTTGGCTTTAACCTTGCCTTTTTCAATTTCCTCTAACAGTTCTCCACATTGTTTCAAACCGTTTCCTTTAACCGGTTCAATCTTAAGATGGGGATTCAGACTTTTCACAGCCCGGACAATAGCTTCGGTAACTCCTCCGGTATGGGCGTAAATCCTCCCGTCATGGGAGGCATCTTCCATTTCCATATGTCCTAAAGAACCGTCCAACCGAATTTCCGCTGCTTCCAGCAGGGCTTTGGTTTCTTTATAGGTTAAAACACAGTCCACAGCAGGGGCCAGGTCAGGTCTTTTCGCCTCATTTTTTTTGGCAATGCACGGCCCGATAAAAACTACCCGGGCTTCTTTTTCTCTTTCTTTCAGCATTTTACCCATGGCAATCATGGGAGAAACCGTTGGGGAAACAAGATTCGCCACTTTGGGTCGGATTTTTTCAATGAATTTGATAAATGCCGGGCAGCAGCATGAAGTAATCATAAACTTTTTACCTTGCTCCATTCTCTGGCGGAATTCTTCTGCTTCAAACAAGGTGGTAATGTCTGCGGCCAGGGCTACTTCATATACTTCGGTAAAACCCATGGCCCGCAGGGCTGATTTTAAAATACCGGGAGTTACGTCCCGGCCAAATTGTCCCACAAAGGAAGGGGCAATAATGGCGTAAACCGGGTTAATACTGCTGTCTTTAAGCATGGTGGCAACCTGGGCTAATTCTGAGCGGGCGAGAATGGCCCCGGAAATGCAGGTGTTAACGCATCGCCCACATTCCACACATAGATTGCGGTCGATATAATGTGTCCCGTCAAAGCAGGATATAGCCCCGGTAGGACAAACATCGGTACAGGGATGATGATCGGAGGTTTGGCACTCTTGGCACATTTCTTCGATAAACTCAATCAGGGGAGGATTTTCATTGTTTTCCCTTAATAGGTAATCTAATTGTTTTTCTACCTTTTGATAAATCTTAGGGTCTTGTTGTTTCTCCGGTAGGCATTCGGAAATAATGCTCCGGATTAATTTTTCCTTATTCTTGATGTTACCTTCCCGGATTTGCCGGGCTAGGTTAACCAGGATACGATGGTATACTTCTTGAGGATTCATGATTTCACCCCGCAGGTTATAAAGACATCATATTTATTAATGTTTACCCGAAGAATTTTTTTATGCATCAGGAAGATTATCAATTAGGTGAAGTTTAATCCTTATCAGTTGTGAATGCGCCGCCCTGCCGGGTTATTTGGAGAGGGGGGACTTTCTTATTTAGAGGAAGGAAAGAGAGGATGATTGGAGAATAATTAATCATAGCAGAATAAACAAACAGAAAGAGTAATTTGTCATGCTAAATGTACTTACCCAGGTGATGATACTTTTTGCTCTAATAGCCGTTGGTTTTATATGCAAAAAAACTCAGCTTATCAGCAATAACATGAATAAAGATGTGAGCAGTCTTTTGGTAAATATTACTGTACCGTCCTTGATTATTGTATCCTTAAACAGTTTAACCTTCTCCCAAAAACTGCTCCTGGAAAGTTTAATACTGTTCGGGATTTCTTTTTTCTTTTATGTGTTTTTAGTTGTGATTTCCTATTTATTCGCTAAAATTTTCCGACTAGAGGGGTCCAAGAAAGACATCTTCCAATTCAGTATGGTCTTTGGCAATACCACTTTTATGGGGTACCCTGTTGCCAATGCGGTTTTTGGGGAAGAGGGATTGTTTTTTATGGCGGTATGTGATGTGAATTCACCAATTTTTATGTGGACTTTTGGAGTATTTGTCATGTGTCGGAATAAGTCCAGGCAGGAACAGGACATTATTCCTATTTATTCCAGGATTAAGCAAATGGTTAACCCCTGTATCGTGGCAGTGGCGATTGGTTTTTTGCTGTTGGGAACATCATTGGAATTACCTATGATGATTAATGATATTTTGCATTTGTTGGGAAGCCTTACTACTCCCCTGGCCATGATTTTTATTGGGTCGATTTTGGGGGATATGGATGTAAGACTTGTTTTCCAGGATGTGAGGGCTATATTATTTTGTGTGCAAAGATTAATTCTCCTGCCTTTGACGGTGCTGATTATTCTAAAAACTTTAGATTTTGGAGGTTATTTGTTAAAGATTCCGGTTCTTTATGCGTCCATGCCCGTTGCTGCTTTAACTTCAATCTTGGCCGCCAAGTACGGTAATGATTATAAGGTTGCTTCTCAATTGGTTTTAGTCAGTACGTTTTTGTGTATATTTACCATTCCCGGGGTGGTCTGGATTCTTCTTAATTTATAGGGAAGGCTTGCCGACTTCCCTATAAGTTAATCATTTAGATGAGGTCTAATGTTTTGAAGATAAAAATTGATAAAAAGGGTAAAAACATAGTCATAAATGAGGAAAACCGGCTGCAGCACCAGGAAAGCAAGGCGCAAGTCAATGGGTAGGGTTATGTTCATGAAAAAAAGTTTGGTAAAAACATAATAGGCCGCAAAAGTACCCAGATCTAAAACCAATAGTTTTAAAAGAAGTTCTTTCCCGGGATGATTGAGTCTTTCGATGTAAGTTTTCCAGATCGGATAGTGGCCTAAGATAAATATATAGGGAATAAGGCGCAGTTTGTGGGGAATAAGGATTAAGGCCAAAAGAGAAGTGGCAATATAAAACAGAACCCCTCCCCGTACGTTGTGTTCAATAATGATAACAGCACCGAAAACTGAGCTTAGGCCGTAAAAAAATATTCTATTGGTAGGAAGCAGGGTGGCCAAATACAAGGTTAATAGACAGAAGGCGGCTAGAATCCCGCTCACCGCGATTCTCTTGGCCGGTCTTTGCTCAGCAGCACTCAATCAAATCACTTCCGAAACATTCGCAGCAGCAATCGGAACAATAGAGGCAGGTGCAAAGCTGACAGAGATCAGTGTTCTGCTGGTAGCCTCTTTGCCGGGCTGCTCCTTGATAATGGTAGGTAGTACGGTGCATGTTGTTCCATACAGCCATATATTCCGGATTTCCCGGACTCATCCTCAGAGCGGTTTGAATTTGTTCAAAGGCCTGCTGGTACCATCCTTTGTTCAGGGAAACCAACCCGCTTAAAAAGAACCATTCTGCATGATTTGGTTCCATGTTTTGCAGGAGACTGTAGGCAGCATCATAATTGCCCATGCGAATGTAATTCCGCACCTGCTGAAAGCCTGGGTTTCCTGTATGATAATTGTCGTAGCCGCGGTATGAGGGTTCCTGATATTCGCTGGAGGCGTTGTTCATGAGATAATCATAGGCTTCGTTAATCTCTTTCAGCTTTTCCTCCGCTAAGTCTGCCAGGGGGTTATCCCTATATTTATCCGGGTGATATTTTTTCACCAGTTCCCGGTAAGCATTACGGATTTCTTCCTTGGAAGCATTCTCCCTGACACCAAGTATTTCGTAATAATTTTTTTTCACCTTTCTCACAACTCCTTCGGTTCAGCACCTGCTCAGTTTGTTTGTTCATGCCCAAATAGATAATGTTGTCCAAAATGCCCCGGTTCATGCGGATATCCAATAGTTCATAAGCTGCTGCCACCTGGCTTAAGGTGTAATTTAATAAAAACTCGGCTTGGGGCCGGATCCGATTATGAAATTCGATGAAATTCTCATCCGGATCCCGGTAACGGAAGGCATAGAGATAGGGATTATACCGGGCTTTTTTTATGTCCTTTTCCAGGTCATCCAAGGCATCCACTAGGTAAATCCATTTGCCTAAATTATAAAATAACCATTTGATACCTTTGATTGAGGCCGGAGATAACTCCCCCCCAGGGCAAATATTTTCCAAAATTTTGGCAAAGGTATCTGCTGCCTCATCAATGCGGGGGCATTTTTCTTTTTCCAGTCGGGACAAGGCTTGGATTTTATCCTGGATTAATTCATCCAAGGCCGGATGGAGGCGAGCTGCTTTCAGGTAGTTCTTTTTTAACAATTTTAACCCGGCCCAAGCAGCTTTGGACCGGTCATCTGTCCAATTGTCCCTTAAATTGTGATAGGCCAAAAGGAGATTGACATCCGCGGCATAAGACAACCACCTGTTGTCTATCAAAAAACTCCGCTTTTTCAGGGGGTGGAGAAAACACCTTTCTTGAGATAATTTCTCCCGGCTCCCTGTTAATGAAGAGAGAAAAAGTCCCAAAAATGTCACATCATAATTAAGCAGTAGGGTACTGCACCGGCCGTATTTTTGATTCAACTCCCGGCACAGACCGCAGTAATAGGCCCGAAAATGATAAAATTCCCGGATTTTCAGTTCTTCTTTAAGTAATCTAATATAACCAAACATAAAAGAAAAACTTCGCGGAAAACATTAATTTTCCTGCCTCAATTTAACCTATGAGAAGAAAATGATCCCTGTAAATTTAATCCTATTAAGAAAACACAACTAGAGGCTGATATAACTCTCTAAGAAAAACTATAACAGGGGAGAGAGCAGCCGGCATATGGCATCTTTTGTTTTATCCTTTAAAGGCCGCTGGTTGAATTTTTCCAAGGTAATTTCCGTAGAGTCATACATGTCTTTTATAAATATTTCGTCCAGCTCTTGAGCGGTAGCGCTGTTATATATAAAAGCATTCACTTCAAAATTCACCCGAAAGCTTCTGATATCCAGGTTAGCCGTGCCGATGGAACTGACAAAACCGTCGGAAGTTAACATTTTGCTGTGAATAAAGCCTTTATGATAGGCAAAAAAACGAACCCCCGCTTCCAGTAATTCACCGATATAGGACATGGCAGCCCAGTGCACAAAGGGATGGTCCGGTTTCTTGGGAATAATCACTCGAATATCAACCCCGGATAAGGCTGCCATTTTTAGGGCGCTCAGAATTTCTTCATCCGGGACGAAATAGGGAGTTTCAATATAGACATGGTTTCGGGCACTGTTAATAATCTTCAAATAGCCGTTCCTGACAGACATCCACTTGGAATCGGGGCCGCTGGAGACAATTTGAATGGCTGTATTGCCAACTGTTTCCGTTTGGGGATAGTGGCTGTCATCAAAGGAAATTTCTTCCCCGGAAGCAAAACGCCAGTCTAGGAGGAAACGTAGTTCCAAATCTTTTACGGCCGACCCTTCAATTTTTATATGCATATCCCGCCAGTAATTAAACTTCTTCGATTTGCCTAAATATTCCACACCGATATTGAATCCGCCCACGAAACCGGTCACTCCGTCAAAAACACAGATTTTACGGTGGTTGCGGTAATTGACACGCAAGTTGAATTTTGGGATAAAGGGCGGTAAAAATACTGCGACTTTACCTCCGGCTTTAATTAAAGGATCAAAGAAATTTTTCGGGAGCCTAATGCCGCCCATTCCGTCGTAGAGAAACTTTACCTCTACTCCTTCCCGGGCTTTTTCCGCCAGGAGTTCAACCACTTCTTTTCCTAAGGCATCGTTTCTGATAATGTAGTATTCCATATGAATAAACTTTTTGGCATTGCGGATAGATTGAAACAGGTCGGCAAATTTAGCTTCCCCGGTGGTATATATTTTAACTGCATTGTCCTCGCTTAAAGGGGCATCACTGCTGGAGAGATGCATAGTAATCATATCCGTATACTTTTGAATCTTAGGATCTTTAAAACGGTATTGGTTGCCGTTTAATAAGGTCCTTTGATAGCGGATGGTGCGGATTAATTTGTCCTCTTCATGGCTTTTCAAAGTAAAAATTTTGCGTTTTCTCAGGTCTTGTCCCAGGAATAAATACAGAATAAAACCAATAATGGGGAAAAAGAAAATCACCATTGACCAGATCATGGTAGTAACCGGGTTTCGGCGCTCAAAGAGAACCATTGCTACCGCCAGGATCAGGTTGGTAACAATCATTAAGGTAATAAAAAGGGTCAAGTTTTGCCAAATAAAATAAATCGGGTTCATTTCATTTACCCCTTTGTTTAAAACCATCACCGGATTGGTGTAACCATATATTCAAGATTATAGCACATTATGGTATACCGATAAACAGAGTTCTTGGGCTCAGGCTTGATATTAATATACTGGATAATTACGTGAAGGAATACCAGGTTTCCTATGGGGAAATGATAATAATAATAACAAAAATATTATAAAGGAAGGCCTTTAAATATGACCAATAGACTCTATTTTAGGAAAAATGTTGGACAGGTCGATAAGATTATCCGCATCGCTTTAGGATCCGCAATGGTTTTAGTCCCGGCACTTTTGGGCAAATCATCTGTAAAACATGCTATCTTACATGGGATTGGCGGGGCGACTGTTTTGGAAGGAATGATTGGTTACTGACTTATATATGATTACTTAGGGTGGTCTACCCTTGATACCTAGTCCCGGCGATTTTAACAATTGATTTTATTTTGCACTTTATAAATGCAGTATAAGCTTGCTTTAGAGGCGTTTTTGTTAGAAGCATTTTCTTTAGAACAAATGTCATAATTAAAATTATTAGATGTCATCCCGAGGGGTGAAAGGCTGAAGGATATTAAAATTCTTCAGCCCGCTCAGGATGACATTCTTTTTTATGCTGAGAAATTTTAGCAGGAAATTGGCGAAAACTGGAGAATTAAAGTATATAAGATTATTCCCATGTATTACCAAAGGTGTAAAAGAGAAAGCTGTGAAGAGAATAATGGATTATTAATGCGGTTGGGACGCTGCGGAATCCTCAAAACGTTATATGAAATTTTCGTGAAAGATGTTATTGAAAAGAGAGGGAGAATTTTGAGTTCAGTTATATTTGTTGTATTGATTGTTCTAATTATTTTATACCGTCATAATGAGCCTAAAATAAAGGGTGCTATAGGTGAAAAGAGAGTAATTAGGCAATTAAGCAAATTGCCACCGGAAGAATACAAGGTACTTAATAATATAATGATAAAAACAGATAAAGGCAGTACCCAGATTGACCATGTAGTAATTTCTATTTTTGGTATCTTCGTAATAGAGACTAAAAATTATAATGGCTGGATTCACGGAAGCGAAAACTCGGAATATTGGACACAGTCAATTTATAAAAATAAGAGCAGCTTTAGAAATCCAATTAGACAGAACAGGGCACACATTTATGCTTTAAAAGAAGTTCTACCGGATTACGGACAAGTGTGATTTTGCAAATTAAACCAGCATATTTTTTGCAAAATAAATTGGCATAGTAACCGGGGCAAAGTGAAAAAGTTTCAAATTGCTTTAGATGACCTAACAGAAATTTTTCATATTTGCACGTTAT
>DUPU01000070.1 GCA_012838175.1 Clostridia bacterium | reverse complement strand
TATCATAACCCTTGACTCAAAAATATCCATGCGAGAAGTAATGGCGAAAAAAATACTAAAGGAACAAAAAATGCCGGATTTACCTTGATAGACATTGCTTAAAGTAAAAAACACATGTACAATTGTGATGCAAAAATAATCACTAAAAAAAACGTCATGAATTCTAGAGGTGTATTATGGAATTATTATTGTACCCAACCACTGTCCAATCAGTGTAAATTGTTATCTGAGTAAGCCTTTAGATTTAACCTTAGATTAAAATACATATTCGACAAGATGTCCGGATACTGCCGGAAATGCTGTCCGGATAATTCCGGTACACCTGTCCGGATGCCTCCGGATTCGCCGTCCGGATGTGCCGGAATATGCATACATTAAAGGGATTGTTAAAACCGGAGCCGATTTCGGGAACAATGCCCTGTTTTTGTCCTTCCGTCGTATTCAAAGGTATTAAAGGTAACAAGGGATTTCCTCCCACGATGACCCGCCAATTATCGTTTTTATCAATTCTGACGATATCGCAGCCCATGGGAATAAACCAGGACAGAGGAAGCTGTTTTGTCCCGCTTACATAAAGGTGGTTTTTGAATACACCCATGGCCAGGGAGTAGCGGTTGGCCGGATTGCCAAATCCTTTGTCCACTACCAAGGTCCAGTCATTTAATCTTGGTTCTTCCTTATTAGTTCTCCAAATTTGCACCCCGGTTTCATTGTTGGTAGCCACGTAGATGCGGTTATTAAATACTGCCATATTATAAATGCCGCCCTGGGGATTCTTGCTGGGATCAAAGCCCGGGGCGTTGCTGTTTATAACCGGCTCCCAGGGATAGAATTCCGGATCCTCGCTGGAGTAAAGGAATGGTGTGGGGTTTTGACTGATTTCATCAACCGTGGCTATATATATTTTTCCTTTGTGTACCACCATGGCTCGTGAGGAATTTCCTTGCAGTACCGTATCCGGCAGGATGAACCAGTTAACGCCATTGGTGGTTTTTAAAATTTGGGTTCGTTCTCCGAATCCGGCCGCATAAAGGCAGGGACTGCCTCCAAAGGGCCGGTGTTGGATCATGAAGCGAAAACCCATAATGCCGGAGTCGGCCGGGGCTTGATAAACTCTTTCCCAGGGGAGAGAGCCGTCCTTTCGGTATCTCCAGATCTCCGCCCGGTTAACCAATGGATCGGGACTGATCAGGGCCGGGATTTTGGTCCGCGGCTCGATGGCATTGATAATGTTGTAGATGATATTTCGCCCGGTGCCTACATAGATATAATCTCCTAACTCGCTCATGGACCAAGCGTAATTGTTTTGCCGGGCATTATTTAAATTACTGAAATCAAAACCGTTGGTTGGAGTCAAATTCTGAAAATTTGACATTTTTATTCCCCCATTTATTTTTTAAGTTATAAAGGCTTGTCTTAATATAATATATGCAATATATGCCGGAGATGTTTTTTAAATTAACAAGCCCTACGCCTATGGATAATTTTGAAAAATTTGCCCACTCGGGGTGTACAGAACAAAAAATGCAGGAATAAATGGAAAACAGTTGAATCTTGTAAAAAAGGCCGTCAGCGATTATTAAAGGAGGTTTTTCATTGCTATCTATCAACAGAGAAAGGTTGATCAGGGATTTACAGGAACTAGGAAAAATCGGTTGGGTGGAAGATAAGGGTTTGTTTCGAGAAGCCTATTCCCCGGTTTATATTGAAGCCAGGGACTTTATTCGGCAAAGAATGGAGGAAGCCGGCTTGCACTCTAAGGTGGACTCGGTAGGGAATCTTTTTGGATTATTGCCGGGGAGAAAACCTGATGCTCCCAGAATTTTAACCGGTTCCCATCTGGATGCAGTGAAAGGGGGAGGTATTTATGACGGGGCATATGGAGTTATTGCTTCTTTAGAGGCATTGCGTTCAATTAGGGAAAGTGGTATGGAATTGGAGCACGGGTTAGAGGTAGTGGCCTTTATTGCCGAGGAAGCAGGGCCGTTAGGCGGAACTTTTGGAAGCCGCTCTTTTACCGGGCAAATGGAAACCCCTCCGCCGGATGAGATTTTGCAGCGTTACGGCTTAAGCCGGGAAAGGATTCAAGCGGCCCAAAGGCCGAAGGAGGCATATGCCGCTTTCATTGAAGCCCACATTGAACAGGGACCGGTGCTCTGGCAGGAAAGGATTTCTATAGGGATACCCACAGGGATTGTAGGTATTACCCGTTATCAATGCCGGGTGTTGGGAGAGGCAAATCATGCCGGTACTACGCCCATGTTGGAACGGAAGGATGCTTTTTACGAAACGGTGGTGCTGCTGCACCGGTGGCTGGATTATATGAGGCAGGAAAACGATATGGTGTGCAATGTGGGCAATTTTCGGGTGCTGCCGGGGCAAATCGGGATTGTACCGGGAGAGGTGGAATTCTTGATTGAGATACGGTCATTGGAGACGCAAAAGATGGAAAGGGCAGTGGATAAACTGCGCCAAATCCTGGAAACTGCACAAACCTGCCGGGCAGAGATGGTTTTAACAATATCCAAACCTCCTGTAGAATTAGATGAAACCTTGATTGGGATAGTAGAGGATGTTTGCTGTACATACCATATTCCCACTAAAATAATGGCCAGTGGAGCTTCCCATGATGCCAGCCCTTTAGCCCGGGTCATGCCGGCAGCAATGGTGTTTGTGCCCAGTGTCAAAGGAATCAGCCATAGTAAAGATGAATATACCGAATCTGAACACTTATGCCTAGGAGCGAAAGTTCTGGCCAATACCATTGTTAGAATCGATAAGCACCTGGGTTGACAAAGGAGAAGGTATTGTTGACACCTGACCCGGTTGTTGACATGTCATGTTGCCTTGAGGCATTGTCTCAATACGAGAATCCGGATTATCAAGGATTTGCGCTTATTGTCTGGAAACAGCGCAGAAAAAGGTAAATGATTTGTCCGAGATTGTCGGGATGGACATCATATCAATAGAAGGAAATTGCGGTGCTCTGCGGAAATTGAAATATTAGAGTCAGGCTACTCATTGAATACATTGGACATAAATGGTATAATTTAGTAAAGTGCTAATTGCTCAGAAATTGGCGGTGTTAGCTCATTCGAGACAAGGAATCATTATTTGTTGGAGAATTTTGGAGGATTAATGATGGAGTATCAGGATTTGCCAGAAAAAAGAATAATCGAGTACCTACGGGAAAAGCTTTCGCCGTATCTGATTTATCTTTTTGGATCTTATGCAAAGGGAAATATTCATTTGGAAAGTGATGTGGATATTGCTTTTTTAGCTGACATTGAAATAGATGAGTATCAAATATTTAATATTGCCCAGGGTTTGGCAGGGATCATCAATAAAGACGTTCACCTGATAGACCTGAAAAAAGCCTCCACAGTATTACAGATGCAAGTTGTGAATACTGGGAAGGTCCTTTTTTGTAATGATGAAATTAAAAGAGCCACTTTTGAAATCTTGACTCTAAAGAAATATGCTCGCCTGAATGAGGAACGTAAGATCATACTTGATAGAGTCATGAAAAGGGGAAACATTTATGGTTAAAGATATCGTAATTAATAAGACACAGATTATTGAGCGTTGCATGAAAAGGGTCTATGAAGAATATGACAATAATGAAGAAAATTTAAAGAATTTTACCAAGCAAGACTCCATTATCTTGAACATTCAGCGCATGTGCGAGGCATGTATAGATTTAGGTATGCATTATGTCGCAGAGCATAAGTTAGGGATTCCCCAGTCCAGCAGAGAGGTTTTTGATATCCTAAAACAAGAAGGCGTGATTTCACCGAAATTGGCGGACTCCCTTAAAAAAATGGTAGGATTTAGAAATATAGCTGTACATGATTATCAAAATATAAACATAGATATTGTTAAAAATATTATTGTTAATGATTTAAATGATATAAAAGATTTCTCATCAATTATTTTATTACAGGTGAGAGACAACTTTTGACAATGAGTGAGTTACTTGTCAACCGGTCGACAATATGCTCTGTTTATACGCGCTGGGTATCCGTTGTTTGTTGTAAGAGAGCATTATCATTGTAGGGGCTGCATATCATGCATCCCCTACTTTTTTCTACATTTTTTTCAAATCATTAGGTGAATTTACTTTTAAAGTTCACAATGCTGTGGTATAGTTAGTGTCAATATAAGTTCGCAAAATATATCTGATAATGATCTTGTCAATATTACTTGACACATTTTTCTCGAACAATTTGTGGTTTTTGCGCTGGAAT
>DUPU01000069.1 GCA_012838175.1 Clostridia bacterium | reverse complement strand
TCATTACAAAGATCTAAAGTATCAAAACAAGCCCACTCGCAACGAGCCGGACCGCAGCAACAGCTGGGTGTTCTTAAGGCTGACCCGGAACCACCTAAGTCAAAACCGGCATCAATGAAATCATCAAAAGTAGGTTGCAATTCATTAGTCGTGGTCCCTAAAAGAATCACATCACCGGTCGATCCATGAAAATTAGTAAGTCCGGAACCGTGTTTTTCCCATAAATCACAAACAGTTCTAAGTGCTTTGGTACTATAGAACCATCCGCTGGGCTGGTTAATACGCAAGGTATGGAACTCTGCAATATTCGGATACTCTTCCGGTTTGTCAGAATACCTGCCGATTACCCCAGCACCATAACCTCTTACCCCTACAATTCCACCGTGTTTCCAATGACCTTTTTTCTCCCTGAATGATTGTTCCAACTGGAGCAAAAGATCTTTGGCAGAGTCATTTTTTTCCGCCGCTTCTTTTATCTGAGTAACAAAACTTGGCCATGGTCCTTTTTCCAGTTCATCTAATAAGGGAGTCTTTCTTTCCGTCATACCATCCACCTCCATTTTTATACTTTTTTGCTTTAATTTAGAGAAGCAAATAAAACCAGTTTAACCTCACCTAGATTGCGCATTTTGTCACAACTAACGACACACTCACTTTATAGTGAAGATAAAACTGTTTCCTGCCTTTACTCTTATTGTAATGTTGCTGTATAAATAAGTGAAATATAAATTAATTATATCTTTTATAACCATTACATTATATATTTTTTTTATTGTCAACTTTACTTTTGCAAAAATCAATAAATAAATTAAACAGCTTGGAAAGGTATTTGTCCTTGTGATAAATCAGATGAAACTCCCGCATAATTCTTAGTCCTTTTAGTCTTCTGATGACAATTTTCCCGTCCCGCGCTTCCTTTTCCACACATCTGCGGGAAATACATGAAACCCCCAAATTTGCTTCCACTGCTTTTTTAATAGCTTCAGTATTACCTAACTCAAAATCCACACAATAATTAACATCAAATCTTTTTAAAGCTTCTTCAAAAATTTCTCTGGTACCACTTCCCTTTTCCCGCATAATTATTTTTGTGTTCTCCAGGAACTTTAAGTCTATTTTATCATATTGAACCCAAGGATGATTAGGAGGTATAATAAACACCAGTTCATCAAGGCAAAAGAAATCCTCAATAATTTCATCAGAAAAAACAGGCCCTTCCACAAAAGCAAAATCTATCTGGTTTTTTAATATCATATCGGCAATAATCTTTGTGTTTACAATATTAATAGAAATCTCAATATCTTTATACCTATATTTTTGATGAAACTCACCAATAATCTGAGGCAAAATATAAATACCAATGGTGGTGCTGGCCCCGATTCTCATTTTGCCGGTTTTTAACTCACTGGAATCCTTAAATGTTTTAAAGCAATCATCGTAAAGATTAATAATCCTCCTTACATAGTTTAGAAATATTTCCCCCTCATGGGTAAGATACAATTTTTTACCTATCCGGTCAAAAAACTGTACTCCAAAATCATTTTCCAATTCCCGAATAGTTTGACTGATGGCCGGTTGACTAATATACATTTGATTAGCTACTTCCGTCATATTTAATTTAGTTGCAACTTCATAAAATACTCTTAGTTTTCTTTCGTTCACCTTTGTTTCCCCCGTTATTAAAATTTAATTACTCATAATATATTTGTCTACATCAATAATGGAAAGAATAATTGAAACAGTTAATAGAATAAATAATATGCTGTATTTAAAAAATAGGATTTTGGTAACCTTAATCCAAATAAATACATATGCAATAATTAATAGAGACAATATTTACTGAAAAAATAAATTTATTTAATTTTAACATTAGCTCTATCATAACTTCAATATTATTGCATTATATTTATTATAATTTTTTTATTATTATTACAGCAATAAAAAAGCAGGTTTACCGGAGATTACCACACCCTGCTTTAATATCGTAATTAATTACATTATATTTTGTCTGTGCCCCTCATAACAATTTACTTTATCTAAGCTGATATGCATAAATACTCTCATGATTTAGATATATTTACATATTTTGATTCTTTTTAAGTTCTTTAATAATCTTTTCAATGTTGGATAAAAGGATTTCTCCTTTAATCTTTGCTACATCTTTGTTTTTCTTCCCTATTGATTGCCCAAAATCTGAAATGGCATAATCCATTTGGGTATTAAGCCGTGCCCCTTCTTTACCCATCAAGGTCTTAACTTTTTCCCATTGCTTTTTTAAATTTTGGTTATTACTTGCGGCTTCCGCCCAATTATACTCCTCAATGGCTAATAAAGATTTTTGTGTAAAATATTTCAGCATATCGGCAGGAGGAGGATTATCAGTCTGATAAAGAGCAGCAATTTTTACAATACTGCCATATAGTTCATTAGCAGCCTTTTGAGTCCCCATTATGCTCCTGGCCATAACCTGGTTAGTTAAATTATCCAAGTTGATTTCAAATTCTTGAATTAAGGAATCCGCTGCCCCTGCTTTAACAATATCCACTTCTAAAGAATTCCATTTTTTGTGAATGTTTTTTATGGACTTCTCTTCTTTCGCCCAATCCTCTGTTTTGCTTTTTTGACTTTCTTTACCCGATCCTGTCTGTGAGCCTTGTTGTTTGTTCCCTCCCCCTCCGGATTCAGTTTGGGAAGATTTTTGACCTTGACTTGGTTTTTCCTGCATCTCTGATTTTTTCTTTGCTTCTAGAAAAATACCCTCAATTTCTTTAGTAATATCTTTTAATTGGTCCGGTTCTTTTGGCTTCTGGACAGATCCCTGTTCTTGCGTATTTTGGGGCGGTTTTTTTTCCGCATTTTTTCCGCAGCCACCAAGAAAAATACATAATAAAGCAAGCAAAATTATAAAGCTCCCTAATAATAATCTTCTTTGAAGCAATACCATCACCTCAAGAATATTATCCCATCGCCGATATTACAATATTAATTATTCCTGTTAGGAAAGTATGGAATTTGCCCTTCTTTTTAATTCAATCCTTTTTATTAAATTATTCCGGAGCGTTTAAATCATAATAAAGGACTTATCCAAAATTTATTTATGTAGAAAGGCCCTAATAAAAAGTGTTATATTAAAGATATGGACTGAATATACTCCAATATTACAAAGAAGGTATTCAAATGCATATATGTATTCAATCAAACATCTCTACCAGTGAATCGAAACATGGGAGTTTTCCATTATTGTTTTCCTTTCATCAAAACAAACTTTTAATTAAAAAAACTGAAACCGACATCATCATTCCCACCCTTAAGGATTTAGAATTATGGCAATTAAGAATTACTGCAAAACAACATATCGGCATTATTAACGGCTACCCTTCTTATACTTCGGAACTTGCCGCAAATTCAAATCCCCGGGAATTGCCCGCATGCTTCTCTTTAATCAACTTGCGTTCTCTTTTCGGTTTGATAGATGATAATCTATTCTGGGCGGCCGGCCGGGCTTTTCAGATAATGAACTGGAACCGGAACCATTCCTTTTGCAGCAGATGCGGCAGTCCTAATCAGAATAAAGCAGACGAAATTGCCAAGATATGTCCGGCATGCGGTTTCCTAAGTTATCCCACCGTAGCGCCCGCAATAATTGTAGCCGTTATAAAGGATAATCAAATCCTCCTAGCCCGAAACAAGCAAAGGCCTTTCAAATTCTACAGCCTTATTGCCGGTTTTGTGGAAGCAGGAGAATCCTTAGAGGACTGTGTCCGTAGAGAAGTACAGGAAGAGGTAGGTATTAAGGTGAAAAATATTTCATATTTTAAAAGCCAGCCCTGGCCGTTTCCCAACTCTCTGATGATTGGTTTCACTGCGGAATATGAAAGCGGAGAAATTAGAGTAGACAACAAAGAAATTTCCCATGCTGCATGGTTTACCAAAGATAATCTTCCTGAGATTCCGGGAAGAATCAGCATTGCATGGCATTTAATCCAGTGGTTTATAAATAACCCCCATTAGATTTGCTAGGAAATTTCCGGGGGAGTAAAATATTATTAAAATTATTCTGTCAACAAAAAGCACCCGCTTTCACTAAGAAAGACGGGTGCATCATATGAAATTACTTTAAAATGAGTTTTATACAACCCCTTGATCCAGCATAGCATCAGCAACTTTTACAAATCCGGCCAAGTTTGCTCCTTCTACATAATCAATATAATCACCGTATTTGCCGAAACACACGCATTGCTCATGAATACACTGCATAATCTGTTTTAGTTTTTGGTCAACTTCTTCCCTGGTCCAGCTAAACCTCATGCTGTTTTGAGCCATTTCCAATCCGGAAACTGCTACTCCCCCTGCATTAACTGCTTTTCCGGGAGCAAAGAGAATTTTCGCTTCCTGGAAAACTTTGATTGCTTCAATGGTGGAAGGCATATTAGCGCTTTCTGCTACGCATTTGCAGCCATTTTTTATTAAAGTAACTGCATTATCATAATCTAATTCGTTTTGCGTAGCACTGGGCACAGCAATATCACAAGGTACTTCCCATGGGCGTTTTCCTGGGATCCAGGGTAGGCCAAACTCATCGGCATAATCTTTGGCGGGTCTTCGGTGTTTCACCCAAAGATCCATCAAGAAGTCCAGTTTCTCACCTTTAATACCTTCCTTATCATAAACATAACCGTATTCATCGCCTATAGTAACGACTTTGCCGCCCAACTCATTTGCTTTCTGAATAAACATTGTCCCAACATTACCGTATCCGGAGATGGCGATGGTTTTTCCCTCTATGCTTTCGCCTTTGGTTTTTAGCATTTCCTCCAGAAAATATACTGTCCCATACCCGGTAGCCTCAGGTCTGATTAGGCTTCCACCCCAGTTACGGCCCTTACCTGTTAACACCCCGGTAAACTCATTTTTCAGTTTTTTATACTGACCAAACATGTAACCAACTTCCCGGGCTCCTACACCGATATCACCGGCAGGCACGTCAGTATTTGGTCCGATATGCCGGAAAAGTTCATTCATAAAGGACTGGCAAAATCTCATCACTTCATTATCGCTTTTACCCCGGGGATCAAAGTCCGATCCGCCTTTGCCACCACCCATGGGCAAAGTGGTAAGGCTATTTTTCAAAACCTGTTCAAAAGCAAGGAATTTCATAACACTTAAGGTTACTGTGGGATGAAATCTAATTCCTCCCTTGTAAGGGCCGATGGCACTGTTCATTTCCACCCGATAGCCCCGGTTTACCTGGACTTCTCCTTGATCATCAACCCAAGGTACTCGGAAGATAATTACCCGCTCAGGTTCTACCATCCGTTCCAAAATCTTTGCTTTCTTGTACTTGGGGTTTTTGTCAACAAAGGGCATTAGACTTGTTACTACTTCTTGTACAGCCTGGTGGAATTCTTTCTCCCCTGGGTTGCGCGCAATAACCATTTGCATAAATGTGTCAATATCCTTCGCTTGTGATTTTAAATTACAGCCTTGATCCGTAGACATTTTTCAACCTCCCAGATTTTATTATATATGTGGTATTTTAGACAAACCATCATCATTATCAGTATTGGAATTAGATAACTTATGTCTTCGGGATGCTATTTGTTTTAACATATCCAAATAGCTTAATTAAATTTCAAATTTTTACTTTTTTGACTATCTAAATTATATCTAATTGAAATACAATTTGCTATATTGTATTGATTAAATCTTTTTATTCAGTTTATAGTTAAATTAAATTGTATGAATAGGCAATAAAATCTGAAAGTATTTCAAATAACTCCTCCTGCTCTAATATTATTAATTATACTCATTTTGAGAATTGAAATGCTATAACCTTTAATAAAACCATTTTGTCGGCAATAAAAATGTCCACGGTAGTGTAGTAACCGCGATAGCAATTGCTACTTTTAATCTTAATCTTTCATCTTTTATTTGTTTAGAAAAAGTCAACCTATAATTCAATACAAATATTAAGGCTGCTGAAACCAGCATGGCGCATATTATTATCAAAACGGCTACAAAATTACTAAACGGGTCATAATTTATTCCTGCTATTATTTCACCGGATAGTCCCAAAGAATCTCCTAAAATACCAAATATAAACAGTATTGAGGCCCCTGCAATATCAGCTAAAAATCCAAATAACCAAACCTTTAATATGCTTTTTTTATAAAACTCTTGGAGACTTTTTTGGGTATCAGCTAGCTTAAATATATAAAAGCAAGCTATAATTACTAGTGTATCAATAACAAAATTTCCTGCCAGTGTTATAAGTATTACCGGTGGAAAAAACAATAAAAACCAAATTGGAAAAATAACATTATATAATTTTGTATCTTTCATAAATTCTGTACTCCTTTAATTTTTTGATTTGGCTAGGTATCTTTACATAAGTGAAAGTGGAGCAATAGAAGAATCACCTCTATTTTACATCATACATTTTTCCCATAAACAAAATAGTCTCGGTTTCATCATCGGCGATGATGAAAACAAAGGGCCGGTCGGCGATAAAAGTCAACGGTTCCAAGGCAGCTGACTCTTTTATTTCCACTACGGTCGCCGCCGCTGCTTCACTCCCCTCTTCGTCCACCTCAATCACTGCTTTATGGAGCACCCGGCTGATACAAACGCCCTCCTGAATTCCGGAGAAATCGGCTGTTGCAGAAAAGGCTTCTCCCATACCCAAGCTTGTCAGGCTGTCGTTTAAGTTCTTAATGCCATATTCCATTTTAAAACGAGGCAATCTTAATTGTACATCATCCTTCTCACTAATACTCTCCTTAATTTTATACCATCTTTCTTCATCAAGCTTTTCAATAAAATCATTAATAGAAACACTCTCGGGAGGCAAAATACAATACATGGCCGCCTTCCCACTCCCATAAGGGAGTCTGACGGCTTTAAATTCATCCCCTTGCCCGTATTCTACCTTTCCGTTTTTGCTCATCATCATCACTTCCCGGATACTGCCATTCCCTGCCTGAAACTGTGCCGGGTACGTCTGCTCTTTGTCAAATTGATTTGTCCAATCACCTTTAAAATAAATGGCATTAATTAAATACATGACAATATTAGAAGGTATCGGGGCTTCTATCATTTTATTAATCTTCTTTTTCGTGGCATCGGAAATCCATTGATTTATTTCATCTGCAGCAGTTTCTTTCGAAAAATCTAATGGTGTAACTAAAGCATCAAATATCTCCTTGTTAACAGTTAAAAACTCCTCCTTAATCTCCTTCCCTTCTCTTATCCACAGAGAATTTCCTATATTTAATTCCACCTTATGATCAAACCTCTGCAAATATCTAATTAGATTCTGATAGCTTTCATTTAATTCTTCGTCTTCAATACCCGTAAATCCTAAAGTATAGGCCATAGCTTCCTTAGTTGTAGTCCCGGCCCCTTGGTAAGTCATAGTTAAAGCAGTAGATATGCTAAGAGGAGAAATAATGATATTCTTTTCCTTATCATCCTCCCGGCCTAACTCCCGGAAAATATTAAAAGCAAACTTAGAATTCCCCTCAATAATCTCTTTACTAATCTTTGCCTTATAATAATCGAGATTCTCTCCACCGGATAACATGGTGCCGGAACAACCTGATAATAAGGCTAATAACAAAATCATAAAAACGGTAAAGAAAGCAGTAAAAGCGGGTTTTTTCATCAGATCAACTCCCAAAACTTTACTTCTATAGACGTAGAGAGGCATATATCTGTTCCATAACAAAAAAAGCAGTGGTACTAAGCCATGCCTCTGTAAAAATTGAGTTTAAACCTAAACAAAGTCAGGTGTCTCCCCAAGTGAAACTAAACCTAATATAAATTTAGGTATATTTTTCTTCTTCATTAATACTATACATTAGGTAATATAAAAAAGGGGGGAAGATGTTTTGTTGCCAAGACAAGAGTATATTAGAGTTTCTATAGAAATAAATCTGTTTTTCCAAAGAATTATAAAGGAGCATTTGTTTTTTATCGAAACCAATCTACCACCGGTAGAAACTGCCTTTATCGGTGAAGCTAATGTATTAAAGCAAAGTTTTGAACAACTTCTGGCTGATACGGTAACCTCTGCCAATGGAATCATATCTGAAAATGCGATTAAATCTAATGAAATCGTTACTCCCTATACTTTAAGCGCAGAAGAAATAACTTCAAAGTTAACGGGAGCAAATCTTAACACAAATATTACTAAAGTTGAACTTAGGTTAACAGCTAATTCAAATAGTAATTACAGCGAAAGGCTGGAAAATATCGTATGTGATATAAATGACAGGTCAATTAATATGCTAAAGGAAGTTATTGCTTTGAAGAAGAGATTATTAGACCTGGTGTTAAAATGCAAAATATTTATTACTTTATATCCTGAAATGCTAGAACATATTACCCGTGAAGCAGAATACTACTTAAAAATATTAGAATCTCTTCAAGAAAGAAAATTCCCCATGCAAGCTCTTTGCGAAGAACTGAACTTCTGGAATCATATCATGGGAGAACATGCAGAATTTATTGACGGAATGCTGGATCCGACAGAAAAAAATCTCAAAGAAACTGCCGAAATTATTGCAGAAAAATTTGAAAAGCTAGTAGAAGAATGTACTAAAGCAAGTGATAAGCAAATCATTAAAAAAAGTTCAGAAGTTACAGAAGAAATCAGGAATTTTAAAAGAGCATCCACAGAAGGTTTATTAAAATGTCAAATCAAATCTATTATTCCTCCACTATTAGCAGATCATGTGCTCCGTGAAGCCAATCATTATTTAAGATTGTTAAAAATGATGAATATCTCAAAACAAAGTGATAAGTGCTAAAATGCTCCGTATCTTCATAAGCTATTTTCCTTAACGGTTAATGATTAGCTGGTTCATCATTTATCATCGGTCGCCCTGCCGTTTCCTGTGACCGGAATTACCTCGCCCAAATATTTGGGAAGGGGTTTAAATATTTTCGCTGTCAAAAAGTCCTTATTCCGAGCCGCGATTTCCCTGAGTTCACTTTTCAGCATCACTCCATGGTAAACATGCTTGTCGGCGGCAACCCCAAAAGCTTCTACGCCTAATTCCCAGGCAATAAATACTGCACGCATCAGATGATACTTTTGGCTTGTGATAATCACTATTATAACATGTTTTTTTAAACAGGCCTAAAAGCCAACAAGAAAAGGGTACTGCACTTTGGAATTAAGTTGCAATACCCTTTTTTTATTTCTCTAAAGCATTTCAATAAAAGCAGATATCCTGGTTTTTACTTGCCCCAAATCGGATTGGGAATAGTCTGTTTCCAGCGCCATATATGAAATTCCGGCATTATTGACCAGTCTTTTAATTGTTTTTGTTTCTATATTATAGGTGTGGCAGGCTTGCAAAACTACTTCTATAACACCGTCAATTCTAAATTCTTGCAGCAATTCCGGTATCATTTCCATCCTCTTTCGATTCGGTGTCATGACAGAACAACCTATATCCAAATAACGATCAGCAATGGCACCGACAATATCGGCTGCATTCTCATCAACCATGCTGCGCACAGGTTTAATGCCGCCACAATTTTCAAAACACACTACAACGCCGCCATTAGTCTCAATGGTGTTGACTACTTTATCCAGAACCCCGCCAATGGGGCAGCCTGTTACAAGAATTCTTTTTGCATCTTTTTCCACCGGTCTATGGCCTTCGTCATAAGCTTTTTTCGTGCTGTCTATTAAATCCTGCAGTTTCCTACAGTTTTCTTCCAAATCAAAGCTGAAACCGGCACCCTCGATTACCTTATATATATCAAAACCTTTAATTGCAGGAGGGTCTAACCTACCTAATTCAAAAAACTCGCAATATAATTTTCTTTGCTTATTTCTACGTGCAGCAGCTTTTCTTAACTCCTCTTCCGTGATTTTTACGCCAAATTTATTTTCTAAGGTTTTAATGAATCGATATATTTCCCTTTTCCACATCTCAGAAGCATAATCTCTATCAATACCTTGGGGCAATTGCATTACATAGGTATCTTTTATTTCATTCAAAAGCTCAAACATCTTCTTTTTTCCGTCACAAGTTGTTTCCCCAATGATTATATCCGCAAAATATGTATAGGGACATTTTTCCGTTATGGCAAAGCCATAGCTGGATTTAATCAACGGACAAAGATTTTTGGGAAGGTCTGCTTCAGCATATAAAATAGTTTCATCACTCATGCCACACAACGAAACCGGAAAAATACCTGCGGCATCCAGTATTTCACAAGGTGTAAAGGTGCAGAAATAACCTGCCACTATTCCCCCG
The DNA here is from genome assembly GCA_012838175.1 of Clostridia bacterium. Lineage (GTDB taxonomy): Bacteria > Bacillota > Dehalobacteriia > Dehalobacteriales > Dehalobacteriaceae > DUPU01. The sequence continues at coordinate 14,833 of DUPU01000069.1, read as the reverse complement.
TTTTCTTTTATTTCTTTAACCTTTAAGAATCCATTCTTCCGTGCCTCAGAAAATTCCTCGAATTTCTGTGGTAATTGTATATTTGTCATGTTACCCTCCTGAATCTATTTTAATGATTTGGCTATGAGAGCAGCTCCCACTGCGCCGGCATAACGGCCTAAGGGACTTGAAACAACCGGAAATCCAAGTTTTTTTGACAAAGATTCAATAATATAATTGCTCTCACACAAACCCCCCGTCAAATAGAAGCTGGTATTGGAGGAAGCGTGCTTTCCGCAAAGGGAGATAACTTTATTTATGACGGATTCAACCACTCCATAAGCGATATTTTGTTTCGGCTGACCACTGGCAATTAGACTAATGACTTCGGATTCAGCAAAAACAGTGCACATAGAGCTGATACTGACACCGGATCCGGTAGCGGCTAAATCGAACATCTCTGACAAACTGACACCTAGGGCATTTGCCATAATTTCCAAAAACCGGCCGGTTCCGGCAGAGCATTTATCGTTCATGATAAAATCAACAATTTTTCCTTGGGAAAGAGAAATAATTTTTGTATCCTGACCGCCAATATCGATTACCGTGCAATCCCGGGCATTAAACAAATAGGCTGCCCCCATACCGTGACATGTAATTTCACTCACCGTCTTAACTGCATAAGGAACGGATACCCGGCCGTAACCGGTGGCAACAAATTTGCCGTTAGCATATTCCATGTCTACCTGGGCAAGTTTTTCCTTAATGCTATTGGCAGTTTCCAAGCTGCTCCAACCGGTAGGTAAAATAAACTTGTGTACGATTTTATTTGTTTCATCTAAAACAATTGCTTTTGCAGAGCTTGAACCAATATCAATTCCCGTAAAGTAAATTTTTACCACCTACCTTTCCTCTTTTTCAAGCAAAGCGCAGATGCTTTTTGCCTGACCCTGAAGATCAATTTCATTGGCAGCTTCAATAAACTCCAGATATCCTTGACAGATACTGTCTTTACCTTTCAATACTCCGCAAAGGGCTCCGACTATGGCTGCAATAGCAGAGGTTTCATCACCGATGTTAACCGCATCATAAATAGCCGGCATCGTCTCTCCTTGATGAGCAATAAAGAGCCCAATAGCTGTAGGTACTGTCTCGGCGATAGCCGGACCGCAGCCAATTAAATCTCTTAATTCTTCCATATGCCGCCCGCTGTATACACCGCCTCGCAGCACCAATTTTATGGCCATATCGATTCGTTTTGTTACGGACGGTCCTGGATATACCCAGATATCATCCCGTTTACGTGCTTCTGCCTCACCTACTTCAGCACCATAGCGAGCTGCCTGTACCATTTCATAAACCCCACCTTGTCCGCCCATCCCTTTGCTAATAGCTGCGGCAATGGCACAAGCGCCGGAAATGCTCAAAGGATCATCATGGGAAGCCATAGTTAGCTCGATGGTATCCTCTATTGTTTTTGGCAAATCATCAGGATGCAGCAAACCTGCCGGATAAGCCTTGACCCCGGCCCCATTGGAAGATAAAGCATAATAATGTCCTTTAAAAAGCTTATTACCCAAATGCCCGGCGTAATCCCAGGCACCCATGGAGTGAACCTCATTCAGCCGATTGATTACCTTGCGGGTGGTCATTCCAGCAAAGCCGCCTCCCCAAGATGACGAGAAGCTTTTCCCTCAGAGTTAATCAACTGCTTTGTAAGAATATAGGGGATACTGAAAGCATCGGTAATCTGTCCTGCTTTACGCCCTCGGGCCAATACATCATCGGGAGGGGTCTGAAAATCACAAACACGCCCACCGAATCTTTTCTCAATTTGTCTAGTTGACATAGTTTCGGTAGCCGCACCCATGGCATCACCTACAGCTGCCCCAAGCAGGCAACCCAGCACCCGATCATATCTGCTTAATGTTTGTCTCATGTCAGCAACCTCCTTTCATGCGTTTTTTCGCAATTTCCGTAATCTGTACAGCCAGACCCCTAATATCCAATCCATTTACGGATTCCATGGTAGGCAAAAAATGTTCAGGATAAGCAGTTGCCCCCTGGAACGCGCCGGCAATGGCTCCGGCCATGGTTGCTACAGTATCTGTATCATAGCCTACATTAACCGCACCGATAATAGAGCCGAGAGCATCTCCGCCGTTGGCGGCAAAAAAACCAATGGCTGCGGGAATAGCTTCAGATACATGCAAACCGGTACCAACCCGATCACCGATTTCTCGCATCTTCTCCTCAGGAGAACCATGTCCCAAACCGATTTTAATGGCTAGTTCCAAGCGCCGCAGCACAGATGGACCTGCCACATCACGGGCAATCTCAAGCCCTATACGTTCACCTTCCGCTGCCCCGTACAAGGCAGCCTGCAGCACATTATAAACGTCCGCATCCTCCATTACAGCCCGGCTGACGGCGCAAGCTACAGCACAGGCTCCGGAAAGTGCTAAATAATTATCATGGGTAATCATAGTCACGGTAATGGCATCGGCAATTGTTTGATCCAAATTACCGGGATTGAGCAATCCAATGGGTGAGATGCGCATAGCAGAGCCATTAGTGGCCTGCCGGGTAACCAATTGTACTCCTTTGGTCTCCCCAATCTCCTCCCCCTTGAAACGCCGAATGGCAAGCCTGGTAGTGGGGCCGGCAAAACGATCAAAAAAGACGGTATGCTCTGACCAATTAATCAGGGCTTTTTGCACTGCTTTTTGATCCACAACACCTTGATTATCCACAATACTCTTCGCCAGAAAAAAAGCGGAACTGAAGTCATCGGTAAACTGGCCGGGCTTGTTGCCGGCCCCAAAAGTATCCATAGGCGGAGTTTCAAAGTCAGTTACCAAATGTCCGAAATATTCCCTGATCTGCTCAGTTGTCCGAGCCTCGGTGGCCGCACCCATGGCATCCCCTGTGCCGGCCCCAACCAATCCACCTAAAATTCGGTCATATATACTATATTCCATAATTAATACCTCCCTTGAGCATTAGAGGAAACTTTATGTGGGTAAAGGAAAAGGCGTGCTTTTCAGGAAAGTACGCCTTTTTTTCATAGCTTTATTTCCAACCTTCCATTGAAGCAACATTTTCCGCTGTGACTAAGCTAAGAGGAGTCCAGATTACTGCTTCATCGAAAGTATGTCCCTGAATAGCTTTCAATGAAGCCAAAAGACCTGCTTTACCAAACAAATATGGAGACATGGCCACAGTGGCATCCAGTTCACCGGCTTCGATAGAAGCCTTGGCCTCTTCGATAAAGTCAACGCCTACCACCATAACTTTATCTTTCATGCCTTTATCCTTCAATGCAGCCACAACGCCGAGAGCCATAATATCGTTGCCGCAGGTGACACCTACGATATCAGGATTAGCGTCAATAAGAGCACTCATGACATCATAAGCAGTCTGTCGGTCAAAATTAGCAGTCTGAACCGGAAGGACTCCCATGCCGGCAGCTTTAAAAGCTTCCAAAGCGCCGTCTCTTCTGGCATCACTCTGGGTGGCACCGGGAATACCCTCAATCACGGCAACTTTTCCTTTTCCCCCGGTTTTTTCTATGATGTATTCAGCACCTAGTGTACCTTGTGCTTTAAAATCAGAAGTGACAAAGGCAGCAATCGAGCCATTAGCAGCTTTCAAAGCATCGGCATCAACACCGTTGCCTACCGCTACCACAGGTACATTTTCCCGATTGGCAGCTACGATCCCAGGAATTAAATTTTGTTCCGTGAGAGGTGAAACAGCAATAGCGGCATAGTCTTTAGCCAACAAAGTATTCATAATTTCCAGCTGACCTTGGGTATCGGTTTCCGTGTCCGTAGCCATCACATCAATGGTAACACCCCAATCTTGAGCGGCAGCTTCATAACCTTCTTTCATCGTTTGCCAAAAAGAATTGGCCAGTGTACTTTCAATAGCGGCAATTTTTACACCCGTACCTTTTTCAGGTAGTGGAGCCAACGCTTCTTCCAAAGCTTTATTTGCTTCTTCAAAAGCACTGTTGATAACAGGTTCTTCTGCGGTTGCATCCGGAGTTTCTGCTTCGGTAGCCGGCTCTTCCGGCGTCTGGGAACAACCTGCCAGAGCAATCAACATTAGACCGATCATGATTAGCGATAGAATTTTTTTCATTTTATCTACCTTCCTTTGTTTTTTAATTTAATTTTTATATCTAAAGCATTTTATCGTCCTGAAGAAGAATGAAAATCAGGATGACAAATGCTATTATTTTTATCAATAAAATCCTGAATCTTGGCTAAATCAGCAGTACTGCGCGGTCCTTTTGTCATGCATTTGAGGGCAGCAGCCCCGGTAGCGAATAGAAGAGCCTTCTCAGGCAAACCCTGACGACAGTAAAAATCAAAGATGATCCCAGCTGTAAAACAGTCGCCGGCACCCGTTGTATCCACCGGTTCTATGACAAAGGACTTTTGGGTGAGTATTTCCTCTCCCTTTAACCAATAGGCACCTTCATCACCGGCCGTACAAATTAATCCATCTGCCATCCGGAAGGATTCTTTTAGCTTTTTCATGGCAAAAATGGGATCTTCCGATCCGGTCATTTCCCGATAGCCATCCCGACCGCTGATAAAAAGGGTACATAGAGAGAGCATTTCCTCAATTTCTTCCCTGCTCACACCACAGGAAGCCATGAAACTAGGTACGCATTGCATATTATAGACCACGGGAATTCCCTTTTGGCGCGCTTTCTTAGCCAGCCACAGGGAAGCGCGGGAAGAGAACATATCCGTATAAAAACAGGTAATACCGTCTAATACGTGATCCGGTAAATCTTTCGGGTTCAGACTGTTTACGGCATCCCCCAGATTGGCAAAGATGCAGTGTTTTCCCATAGGTGCTGTAATAATATAGGTGTGTAGTGTTGTACCGCCTTTTTTTACAGATAAATATTCTGTATGTACACCATTTAATTTTAAATCCTGATGAAAGGCATTTCCTAAATTATCATCGCCGATTTGACCTGTTTGATATACTTCTGCCCCCATCAAGGTAAGGGCTACAGATACATTGGAACTGCTGCCGCCAGGCACCAGTCTTTCGGATTCAATTAAGGCAAAACCATCGTTTTGAGGCAGCATCTGAGATTCCAGCACAATATCCATAGCTAATGCACCCAGACACAATACTTTGGGTTTCTCAAGTAATTCAGACATTTTCCTTACCCCTTTCTCCTTTTTATTTCAGAAATTGCTACCGCTGTCATCACAATCAAACCGGTTAGGAGCTGCTGGTAATTGGATGATATGGAAAGAATAGTTAAGCCATTACGCATTACCGCCAGTATAAGACAAGCGATGAAAGTACCGCTGATGCTGCCGCTGCCGCCCTGAATCAGAGTACCACCCAAAACCACCGCGGCAATAGCATCCATTTCATACCCCGTCCCAGCCAGCGGCTCACAGGTATTGAGGCGGGCCGCCACAATAAACCCGGTGATCGCCGCACAAAGACCGGAAAGAGCATATATCAATACTTTGTAAAAAAGAGTATTGACACCGGTTTTCTGTAAAGCACTCTCATTACTGCCCAGCACAAAACAATACCGACCCAGCTTGGTTTTTTCCAAAACAATCCAGCCCAGGAAGGTTACCAGGAGAGCCAGAGCAATAGGCGGATTTACAATGTTAACTAAGGACCCTTCCCAACCCAAAGGACGGAAGATAGAGTCTGCTCCACCCCAAAAAGTAAAAGAACTGTCAAAACCGAAAACCGGCTTTCCATCCGTCAGCAATATTACCGAACCCCGTACAATAGACATCATACTTAAGGTAACGATCAAGGCATTGATTCCCACCTTGGAGATAAGAAATCCATTGGCTGCGCCGATCAGTGTTCCTGAAATCAGGCCGAAAAGAACGGCCGGACCGACAGGAATGCCTGCTTTCATGGCAAAACCCATTATAACCGAACTCATGGCCATGATCGCGCCGACAGAAAGGTCGATACCCCCGGAACAAATGACAAAGGTCATGCCTACGGACAGCAATATGTAGGTAGAAGCTAAATTGAGAATGTTTTTTATGTTTTTCAAGGTAAGAAAGTACTCGGAACTAAAAGTTAAAATTGTCATCATCGTGAGCAGAACAGCTATCAACAATATTCTTGCAGCATATTGCTTAACAAAAATTTTGGTTAAGTAGTTCCGGTCTGTTTGATTTGCCGGCTGATTATTCATCATGATATCTTCACCGCCCCGGTGATCATAGCCACCGTTTCCTCCATGTCAGTTTCCGCCGTATTAACTATACCTACTACCTTCCCATGACGCATGACGCAGATACGGTCTGATATTTCAAAAACTTGGGGTAGATTATGGCTGATGATGATTACGCCATACCCCTGATGAGCCAACCTTTTAATTAATCTCATCACAGCGGCGGTCTCTTTAAGACCCATCGCAGCTGTAGGCTCATCAAAGATGAAAAATCTCCCTTCCTGGTGCACAGCCCGGGCTACTGCCGTGCCCTGTCTTTGACCCCCGCTTAAAACCTCAACCGGCATCCGTACATCTGGTATATTAATACCTAAATTACGGATTAATTGCTCAGCCTGAGCATACATTCTTTTTTGATCCAAAAAAATTCCCTTAGTAAGCTCTCTCCCTAGAAAAATATTGGCTGCCACATCCCGGCTGTTAGCCAGAGCAAGATCTTGGTATACGGTGGAAATGCCTGCTTTTAAAGCGGTTTTCGGGGTCAGAGCCGTATAGGATTTACCGTCAATAACGATTCTACCCTCATCCGGTACCAGTACACCGGACAGAATCTTGATCAGCGTGGATTTACCTGCTCCATTGTCACCCACAATAGCCAAAATCTCTCCCAGTGCCGCACTTAAGCTCACACCGTCCAGTGCCCGAACATGGCCGAATTCCTTGACGACATCGTGCACTTCTAAAAAAAATCCTGTTTCCGGCATTTTCCAAAATCCCCCATTTTTCCATAAACACGTGCTGCATCCATTAAAGCAATAATATTTTCCGGTTTTGTATCCAAGGGTACCCGGCACCCTGTTCCCAATGTATATCCTTTGGGATTATCATAAGCTTTCCTAATACAAGCCTTTGCTGCTTGGATAATATCCGCCCGCCTGCCCTGGAACATAACTTCCACCGGGGGAACATTTCCTTTTAAGGACATCCGGTGACCAATAATCTTTTTTGCCTCCGCCAAATCCTCCACATTATCCAGGCTAAAGCTCGTTGCCCCTGAATTGGCTATATCTTCCCAGATCTTATAGGTTTTGCCGCAAATATGCAGGGAATATCCTTTTTTGACCTTCTTCCGGAACCAATTGCCAATCCTTTTTAAATAAGGTAAAAGAAATTCCTGAAAATGATGGGGACTGATTATGTCGTTTGAGGCAAAGGGTTCACCGATACTGGAGACAAAGCCTTTTTCCCAGCATATTTCCAGATATCTCAAAATATTTTCCGTTGTAATATCTAAAAGACTATGGACAGCTTCCGGATTTTTTTGCATATCTCTCAAAAAGTTGGTTGTTCCCCTTAATAAAGCTGCTGAGGTAAAAGGACCACCGATACCCGTGCCTATTTTCACAAGAGACCCGATGCGATCTTGCAGAATCTCCAATGCCTCTAAGTAAATGGGAAACCTCCCATCTTTTTCAGGGTTTATTATCTTTATCTTGCTAATATCCTCAATTCTTTTAATATAAGCCTCATCCACCTGGGGTAAATCATCAGCAAAGTATCTCATCTTGACCCCTAATGCTTCCGCTAAACCAAACTGATCCGGCCCTATACCCACCCCATCTTGACCATACATCTTAAATGCAGCAATTTGGGCTTCCGCCATAATTTTTGGATCGCTTAAATACTGGGACACAGTAACTCCTATCAATCGTGTTGGCTGCTCTCCTAAAGATGGGCTGCATGGTATCCGGTCATAACTTTCTCCCTTTGCTATCGCCTCAGACCTTTCCAAAGGGGTCATTTCATCTAAATAAAACTCATTTCTTTTCATGTATCCTTGTTCCTCACTCAAAATGACAATTTAGCAGCCAAGGCTAAATGGATATTGTCTATAAAGGACTGTAATTGCATTTCTCCCGACCTTCCCCCGGTAAGTTCATCCAATGTTTTGTTGACTGCCGGGTGAAACAATTGTCCATTCCTTCTGGCTTCTTCTCCCCTGGCCATGGCTTGGTCCAAGATTCTCTTATCCGTGAAACGCCGTTTTGGCGATATGGAGTTTAATACCAAAACCCCGCCCTGAACAGGTATTGTTCCGGTATACTTACCGCTAAGTTTCACAGTCTCCCCGGTAAAGACAAAACCGTCACAAACATCCCGATCATTTCCTAACACCTTAATACCATGGTCTTTAAGCCAATTAACAGTAGCAGGCAAATTCAACATATCCTTCGGTGCGGTAGCGATAAGAGATACGGGGAAAATCGCCAATGCCGTTAAATCATTGCTCATGGGACTGGCTTCGGTTTTATCAATGCCTCCCATACCTGCCGTAACAACTAGGGGCACCCCCCATTTTGCCGCCACAGCTATCGTACCGGAGGCAGTTAAAGCTCCGCTTGATTTGTTTTCCAAGGCTTGATCCAACATACCGCTATCAATACGCAAAAGTTCTGTCCCCCTATCTCTGAAGGGAATAAAGGAGTCAATATTTCCCGTAACAATTTCACCTTGGTCTACCCATACCAGCCCTGAAAAATTCTCAGGAAACCGCTCCCGTAATTTGTCGTTACTAATAGTAGTAAGGCCATGGGTCAGGAGAGCTGTTTCCGCTAATAATTGATATTTCATGCTTATTAGCTCCTCTTTTTTCTAAGTTTCTTTATTTATTAGTTACAATGCCCACATTTTTCGTTATATTAAACCTTTTTCTTAACAGGTTAATGCAAAGTCTCCAGGGAAAAAATCTTCAAAAATAAAAGGTATATGCATTTGCTTTACACATTCCGGTAGCAGCAAAACATTACCTCATTTTCAGCTTAATTCTGAATATATATTTAATTATCTAATCAAAGTATATTATCTGTCCAATAAAATTTATTTATTATCTCTTCGGCTTTTATATGTTTTCTTTATTTACCCTGTATAATGATGTAAGCACTAGCCAATATGTTACGGAAAATCTGGCAGTAACCAATTCGCCCAGCACAAGGTATGCCCAGGAAACACTTAAACCAAGTCATCCTGAGCAAAGACAAATTCTCCTCTGTGAACTTACCAGTTATTTCCGCCGGCAATTGGATAGCTGTGTCAAGAGGTTTTTCCTCCCCGTTGCCACAGCCTGAAGGTCCACCAGAACTGCACAAAATTCCGCAAATTAAAATAAAGGAAATTATTTTTTTTCTTCATTTTGTTACCAGCCGCTAATCATTGCCGAAACACCAGTTTCATACAATAGCCTTTTTTGCACATCCAGTACAGCCTGCTTATCAGCCATTCCGTGCAACATTTCCACGCAAATAGTTTTCTTTAGGTCACCGAATGTCAAATGAATCCTTTCCCGGTCAATTAAAATGGATTTTAGCCGTACTCCATGGACACCTTCGGAGCCCCATTTGTAAATTTTACTGCCCATTAAGATGCCAAAGGTGGAAAATATAGTTTTCTCTGCTTCCCATTTCTTCCCTTCAGATTTGATGATGATAGACGAGGACACTGTAAGGATGGGATTGTCCCAAATAAGGTTTGCGTCTCTAAGGAGGAGATGCTGTCTCACCAAAATTATGAATAATATGAAACTGCCCATTCCAGAGATAAAAGCCGCTACAAGCATTAAATTCATCGCAAAAATTAAGGTTAGAACGATGCCGATTACAAAAAATACTGCATAGCAATCTCGTCGTTTTCGGAACTCCTTCACTTTCCACACCCCTCCTTTAGAAATAGTTTAGTAAAAAGTAAGCAGAAACTCATCGCCCTAAAGAATGAAATTCGACAAAAAGCCCCTCATCCTAAAGGATGAAGGGTTTGATTTACCAGCATTTATGGGTTCTTTAAAAGGTTTCAGATTGATTTTTAAGTAAGGTACTAATGAGTTCCGCGCGACTACTAACATCATATTTGGAAAGGATATTTCTCGCGTGGGTTTTAACAGTGTTTTCACTAATGAATAGGGTTTCAGCAATTTCCCGGTTAGATTTACCAGATAAAATATGCTGGAGAACCTCCTGTTCTCTGGCAGTCAATTCTTCCAGGGTTTTCGTCCGCTGGATGATTTCTGCCTTTTGCGACATGCTCATATTGTCATAGGAGGCAAGATAGACATGATTCTTGAGCACCATTACAAGCTGCCGGTTGAGGGTTGGTAGCATGACCAGTGTGACACATACAACGGTAAGGGCAATGACAGCTACCTCCGCACTGGGAAGTTGAATGGATGTTACCGCCATTCCCACAACACCGCCACAGAGAACACCGAACACATTTGCCGAAAGACCAGTGCCAAAAACCTTAACAGGATTTTCAGTATAGTCCAGCATCTCCCCGATAATGCTCCACCAAAACAAATCAAAAATGCCACAGGCACCGAGCATCAGTGTGTCCACAACAAGATAATCAGAAGCATTTCGTCCTAAGAGCATAAAACTAATAAACGCTCCCATTATCATTGCCATGCCCACATACAAAAATATTGAACGGTTGGCCTTCATGGACAAGTTACGCATAATGGCAAGAGCAGCGATATATGGCACAGCCCAATACCAGCTTGTCAATTCCTTTAGATGTTCAAAAGCTGGATTTATAACTTGGTACATAAGACCGGAATTAATGGTGATGACCACAACGAACAGACATAACATCATCAGTGGTTTTTTTATGCCTACATTAAACTTACTTTCCGTTTCCTCCCGCCAACCTTCTTGCTTGTCGATAGGCAGTATCCAAATAAGAGCCATGCCTGCCACAAGGCAGAACATGGATAGAGTAAGTCCAATAAAAGGTGATAAATTTATGGCAACCACATTGACAGCAATCATGATAATGTTGGAATAGATCAGAACGTCAGCGCAAGACTTAATGCGTTCATTCTTAGGCGTATAGGCTTTAAGGAAATATCCCCATGAAGCCACCGCAAAGCCTCCCGCGTAACCGCTGACAATCAGTCCCGCTAACCATAGTGCAGACGGAGCAAAAAAATACGGTACAGTTGCAATCAAACATACGCCCATGCTGCTAAGCATCGTATATTTTGCCATTATTGGAGACTTCACAAGATAGCCACAGGAAAACAGTCCCGCAAAATGAGCAACGATTGCAGCCACTATGTATGTAGAGTCATGTACATCATGGTAAGCCAGGATACTATATAAAACCTGACCTTCAAAAAGGAATGACAGAAGATAGGCAAAGAGTAAGGAAAACCCAATAACAGAGAAAATGCGATCATTTATGGTTTTGAATTGGATCATTTCGTTCCTCCCACTGATGGAAGGCTCGCTCGTTCTCCAATGCCTGCCATCCTGTAAACATCAAGCTTTCCAACCTTGGAAGCAGGCATTTTACGTTGCTCTATCCAGCGCATTATTGCATGGAATTTGATACTGAGATAATGGTAGATCTCCTGCCGAGAAAACCATATATCACTATTTATTTTTTCTGGCAAGGTTTACACCTCACTTTAGCATCCATTTTTATGCAATTATATACTTAGATTTTATCATATAATTATACCAAATTTAAAAAAAAGTAAATAATTCTTTGTCGTTTTATGTTGTATTATGTACTTTAAGATAATTTTTTCAAACAGAGTAGTAGGTACTTCACTGAATTAGCAAGTATTTAAGCTGTATTTCAACAAAAGAAGAAAAGGGTATTGCTTTTTAAAAAAGACAAATACCCTTGCTTTTATTTTACACTTCTAAAACCTATGTTAGTAAGGCTATAGGGGAAGTTGCTAATAATATCCTTTGTCCTTTTTAGATTTACCTTGGATGCTTTACAGCCGCCTGGGCGGCAGCCAAACGGGCAATAGGCACGCGGAAAGCAGAACAACTAACAAAATCCAAACCCAGTTTATAGCATATTTCTATGGACTCGGGATCTCCACCATGCTCTCCGCAAATCCCGATGAGCAAACCCGGTTTAGTACTCCGGCCCAGCTTTACAGCCATATCCATCAGCTTTCCGACACTATAAGGGTCAATCGTTACAAAGGGATTCTCTTTTAATACCTTCCGATCAATATAATGCTGCAGGAATTTCCCTTCCGCATCGTCCCGGGAAAAACCGAAGGTAGTCTGGGTCAAGTCATTAGTACCAAAGGAGAAGAAATCTGCCTCCCGGGCTACTTCATCAGCTGTCAAAGCAGCTCTCGGTACTTCAATCATAGTCCCCACGGTGTACTCAAATTTAACCCCTGTTTCTGCCATCACTTGCTCTGCAATCTCAATAGTCTGATTACGGAGAAATGCCAATTCATTAACATGAATCACCAAAGGAATCTCCACTTCCGGAATCGCCTTAACCCCTTCCTTAGTTAACTGGGCTGTAGCTTGGAATATAGCTCTTGCCTGCATGGCATATATTTCCGGATAGGTAATACCTAAACGACAACCCCGGTGTCCCAGCATGGGGTTAAACTCATGCAAGGATTCAACTTTTTTCAGCAGTGTTTCCTTTTCCTTAATGAGAGCCGGGTCTCCTCCGGTGCATTTTAATCTTGTAATTTCCACCAAAAGTTCTTCCCGATTGGGCAGAAACTCATGAAGAGGCGGGTCCAAAAGCCGAATGCAAACTGGATAGCCTTCCATCTCTTTTAAGATGCCATAAAAATCTTCCTGCTGGAATTCCAGAAGTTTATCCAGAGCTTTTTGCCTTTCTTCCGCTGTTTCCGCCATAATCATTTGCTGGACAAAAGGTAGACGCTCCTGCTGCATAAACATATGTTCTGTCCGGGTAAGACCAATACCTGCGGCACCAAATTCTCGAGCTTTTTTAGCATCTTCCGGTGTATCTGCATTTGCCCGGACGCCTAGAGTTCGAATTTCATCCGCCCACCCTAAAAACTCGGCGAAATCTCCTCCCAATTCCGGAGCCAAAGTGGGCACTTGGCCTAGCATTACATGTCCGGTAGACCCATCAATGGAAATAACATCTCCCTCTTTCAGGGTATAAGCCCCAACAGTAAATAACTTCTGCTGGTAGTCAATTTTTATTCCTTCACATCCGCACACGGCAGGTTTACCCATACCCCGGGCTACAACAGCAGCATGGCTGGTCATACCCCCCCTGCTGGTCAAAACCCCTTGGGACATTACCAGACCGTGAATATCATCAGGAGTAGTTTCCGTGCGTACCAAAATAACCTTTTGGCCTTCTTTTCCTAGCTTTTCTGCCTCATCAGCATCAAAAACCACACTTCCGGAAGCCGCCCCGGGAGAAGCAGGAAGACCTGTAGCAATAACATCCAACTTCACCGTAGTGTCAATTCTCGGGTGCAAAACCTGGTTAATTTGTTTGGCATCAACCCGAAGCATAGCCTCTTCTTTGGTAATTAATCCCTCGTGCACCATATCCACGGCAATTTTAATTGCAGCAGCGGCTGTTCTTTTTCCGTTTCTGGTCTGGAGTATGTAGAGTTTCCCCCGCTCCACGGTAAATTCAATATCCTGCATATCCCGGTAGTGTTTTTCCAGTAACTGGCTGATGCTGACAAACTGCTGATACACTATGGGCATATCCTGTTCCAAAGAAGATATGGGAAGAGGGGTGCGAATCCCTGCTACTACGTCTTCCCCTTGAGCATTAATCAGGTACTCGCCATACAGTTTTTTCTCTCCGGTGGAAGGATTTCGAGTAAAAGCAACACCGGTACCGCAATCATCACCCATATTACCAAATACCATTGCTTGGACATTAACCGCCGTTCCTAAATCATCCGGAATTTTATTGTGCTTTCTGTATACAATCGCCCGTTCACTGTTCCAGGACCCAAATACCGCCTTAATAGCCAAGAGAAGCTGCTGATACGGCTCTTGGGGGAATGCTTCCCCTGTATGTTTTTGGTACAGTTCTTTATATTGTGCAATAATGTTATGTAGTGATTCCACTGTCAGCTGGTGATCAAATTTGACCTCCTGCTCTTCCTTTACCGTGGAAAGTATTTCCTCATATTCATGATGGGGCACTCCCATGGCCACATCCCCGAACATCTGTATAAACCTACGATAGCAATCCAAGGCGAAGCGTTCATTATTTGTAGATTTTATCAGCCCTTGGACCGTTATATCATTTAAGCCAAGGTTTAAAATGGTATCCATCATGCCCGGCATGGATATTTTAGCCCCGGAGCGCACGGATACCAAAAGAGGATTATCCTGATGGCCAAACCTTTTGCCTATTTGATTTTCCAAGTCCTTTAGCCCTTGTTGCAGTTGCTCTTCCAAACCTTCAGGGAATTTTTTTCCGACCAGATAGTATTCGTTACATGCTTCGGTAGTAATAGTCAATCCCGGGGGAACAGGCAGACCGATATTGGTCATTTCAGCGAGATTAGCTCCTTTTCCCCCTAATAAGTCTTTCATTTCTGCCTTTCCCTCTTGAAACAAGTACACATACTTTTTATTACTTGACATTTTTCTCCCCCTTATAACCCTTATAATATATCTCCAGTACTTTTCCGGCAGTTTCCTCCACCGCTCGATTAGTTACATCAATGACGGCGCAGCCAATGCGTTTAAAAATGCTTTCTGCATATTCCAATTCCTGAATGATCCTGTTCGGATTGGCATAATCCGCTCCGGCAGCAAGACCCAAAGCTTTTAATCGTTCATTACGGATTTCATTTAATAACTGCGAGTTTATAGTCAAGCCAATTATTTTTCT
>DUPU01000068.1 GCA_012838175.1 Clostridia bacterium | reverse complement strand
TGGATAAATTCTTGATGAGGATGTTTTCTTCCTCCCTGGGGCGGCACGCTGGCCACCGTTCCCTCAAGGATTTTCAAAAGTGCCTGCTGTACTCCTTCTCCCGATACATCCCGGGTAATCGACGGATTTTCAGATTTCCGAGCAATTTTATCGATTTCGTCAATATAAACAATGCCTTTTTCTGCTTTTTCCACGTCATAATCGGCTGCTTGAATCAACTTTAAGAGGATGTTTTCCACATCTTCGCCTACATAACCGGCTTCAGTAAGAGAAGTGGCATCAGCAATGGCAAAAGGCACATTCAACACCCGGGCTAAAGTTTGAGCCAGTAATGTTTTACCGCTCCCGGTAGGTCCCAGCATCACAATATTGCTTTTCTGCAATTCCACATCATCAATTTTATTTTCCAAATTAATTCTCTTGTAGTGATTGTATACCGCTACCGACAAGGACTTTTTCGCTTGTTCCTGACCAATAACATATTGATCAAGGATACTCATAATTTCCTTTGGTTTGGGTATATCTCCAATGTCAAAACCTAAATCTTCACTTAGTTCTTCCTCTATAATCTCATTGCATAGTTCAATACATTCATCACAAATGTACACGCCGGGACCCGCTACCAGTTTTTTTACCTGATCCTGAAGCTTTCCGCAAAAGGAACACTTTAACTGTCCCTTATCGTCAGTGTACTTATACATATATTCACCTCACTAGTCTACTTCGTGGCAGGTAACCTTTTAGATAGTATTCCGTCGATCAAACCATATTCTTTTGCTTCCGTGGGATTCATAAAATAGTCACGGTCCGTATCTCGGGCAATTTTCTCTAAAGACTGTCCTGTTCTTTCTGCTAATATCCTATTCAGTTCATCACGAATGCGTAATATCCTTTTTGCATGAATTTCAATATCAACGGCCTGTCCTTGAGTCCCCCCTGCAGGCTGATGAATCATAATTTCGCTGTTGGGCAGAGCAAATCTTTTCCCCGGAGCCCCGGCAGCCAAAAGAAAAGCACCCATACTGGCGGCGAGTCCGATGCAAATGGTAGAAACATCCGGCCTAATCACTTGCATGGTGTCATAAATAGCCATACCGGCTGTGATTGATCCTCCGGGACTGTTAATATATAAATGAATGTCTTTATCCGGATCTTCCGCTTCCAAAAAAAGCATTTGAGCAATAATTAAATTGGCCACATGATCATCAACTTGACTGCCAAGAAAAATAATCCGGTCTTTTAACAGCCGGGAATAAATATCATAAGCTCTTTCTCCCCGGTTTGTCTGTTCCACAACCATTGGAATTAAAGTACTCATTTTATCACACCTCTCTCTTGCTTTAAACAATATGAATCTTATACCCATAATAGAAGTAATTTATGCAATGTTGCTTGCGTCCACTAAAAAGTCCACCGTTTTATTCATGGCAATACTGTATTTTAACATTTCCAAACGGCCACCGGCAGACAATGCCTCTCGGACTTTATCCAAGGGCTGATTATACTGGGTAGCAATTTTTTCCAGTTCTCCGGTCAATTCTTCCTCTGTGGCTTCAATCTTTTCCCCTTTAGCAATTGTTTCCAATACCAGGTCGGTTTTTACATCCCGCTCCGCCTGAGGACGGTACTGTTCTTTTAGTTTATCCATATCCGTATTGGCAAACTGGAAGTATTGCTCTAGTTTTAAGCCTTGCATGCTTAATCTTCGGCTTAAATCATCCACCATCGCTTCCACCCTGTTCTCAATCATAACAGGTGGTATTTCCACCGCCGCTGCATCAACAACCTTGTTTAGTACTTCATTTCTCACATGTTGTTCGGCTCTTATTTTTGCATTATCCTCCAAACGCTTTTTAATGTCTTCCTTTAAGTCGGCTAAACTTTCAAATTCACTCACATCTTTCGCAAATTCATCATCAATGGGAGATAATTCTTTCCGTTTGATTCCATTAACTTCGACCTTAAACAAAGCTTCTTTGCCCGCTAATTCTTTCTTATGATATTCTTCAGGAAAAGTTACCTTAACATCTCTTTTTTCATTAATCTTGGCTCCAATCAACTGCTCCTCAAATCCAGGTATGAAAGTACCGGAGCCAATTCCCAAGGAATGATTCTCGGCAGTCCCGCCCTCAAAAGCTTCTCCGTCAATAAACCCTTGGAATGAAATTAAGGCAATATCACCGTTTTTAATTTCATCCTCTTCACCTAACTCAACCAGTTTGGCATATCTTTGTTGAAGCCTATCCAATTCCCTATTGATATCTTCCTCTGTTACCGGATATTCCGGTTTTTCTACCTGAATGCCCTTGTATTCTCCTAAAACCACTTCAGGTTTTACATCAACTGTTACCTTAAAAATAAAAGGTTTACCCTCATCTAGTTCCACGATCTCTACACTGGGTCTGTCAATTGGTTCAATGCCGGTTTCCTTCACAGCATTGGCATAATTAGGCAAAATCATGATTTCCGCAGCTTCTTCCAATATAGCAGCCTTGCCGATATACCTTTCCAAAACTGCCTTTGGTGCTTTTCCTTTGCGAAAACCCGGGATATTTACTTTTTTTACCAGTTTATTGTATGATTGTTTAATTGCTCTTTCCACTTGTTCAGCTTCTACTTCAATTTCTAAGCCCATCTTATTCTTGTCTATTTTCTCCAAATTAACTTTCATGAAAGATCCTCCTTTAGTATGTACATATCACATTTAATATTTCCCATCAATTGCTAACTTTAAACCATAATCCAATAATATACTTATTTCAATTCTACAATATACTACTATTTCCTCCTTAAATATGAAACAAATAAAACCTTGGAACTTCCCCAATTAAAAGCTTTTTCTCGACAAAATCTTACTAAATTTTATAAAAGAATACCAAAAAGCCCCCAAGCGGGGGTTATAAATAAATGGAGCGGGCGAAGGGATTCGAACCCTCGACTTCAACCTTGGCAAGGTTGCACTCTACCACTGAGTTACGCCCGCATAGCATTTAATTGGTAAAATGGTGCGGGAGAAGGGACTTGAACCCCCACGGTTACCCGCCAGATCCTAAGTCTGGTGCGTCTGCCAATTCCGCCACTCCCGCGGGATCCAGGA
>DUPU01000067.1 GCA_012838175.1 Clostridia bacterium | reverse complement strand
ATTTAGAAGAGGATAAAATTAAACAGTTTATAAAAGTGCTCAAATCTCCCCAATTTAAGGAAACTTTAGATCGATTGGGAGGTTATAATCTGGTGGATACAGGAGAAATAATCAATTTATTTTAGAAAAATAGATTTTAATAGCTTATTCCCTGAGTTTTTGCTATAATTAAATGCAAATCACGGAGGAGAAAAATAGATGAGAATCGGTGTTGTGGATGGACAAGGAGGCGGCATCGGAAAACACATTACAGAAAAACTCCGAAAAAATCTTTCTGAAGATGCAGAAATAATTGCCTTGGGAACTAATGCTTTAGCCACATCAGCAATGCTTAAAGCTGGCGCCAATGAAGGGGCAACAGGGGAGAATGCGATTGTTTTTATGGCGGATAAGGTTGATGTGATTGTTGGTTCGGTGGCGATTCTTGCGGCCAATGCAATGCTTGGGGAATTAACTCCCAGAATAGCTCAAGCGATAGCAAGTTCAAAGGCGAAGAAGGTATTATTGCCTATCAATAGATACGGTATAGAGATTATCGGTGTCTTAAACGAACCTTTGCCTCATCAAATAGAAAAGCTGGTGGAGATTTTAAAAAATTTAGAAAGGATGAATACCTGTGTGCGAAGCTAACGCTTATATTATAAACGGTGAACAGGAAGATTTATTTATGGAAAAGGTGGACCGGGTTATCCCTGAAAACGGACAACTGATCCTGGAAAATATATTTGGTCAGAAGAAGATCATAAAAGCTCAAATAAAAGAATTGGCTTTAGTAGATCATAGAATAATTCTAAAAAGAAATGAAGGAAATGAAGAATAAGCTTGTCATTTTTACTTAGAGATATTGACATTGGTATGATTGAAGTGTATACTTCCTATAAGTTTATATAAAGTGAACTCATTGAGAGAGGTGGAGGGACTGGCCCGATGAAACCCGGCAACCGTTTAGTATGTTATATACTAAAAATGGTGCCAAATCCTGCAGGACTTAAGTTCTGAAAGATGAGGGGGGGAATAGGAGGCTAAGCCTCTTCTCAGATGAGAAGGGGTTTTTTTATTAGCAATTGTTCAGTAATTAATTTTTAGAAAAAATTTATCTAGGGAATAGGAAGGGATATTTGATGGCATTAATAAAAACCTATGAAGAAATCAATGAGAAAATTAAAAAGGGAAAAGCAGTAGTGGTAACCGCGGAAGAAATTATTGACATCGCTAAAGAAGAAGGAATTAAGAAAACCACGGAAAAGGTAGACGTAGTTACCACAGGTACTTTCGGTCCTATGTGTTCCTCGGGGGCTTTCTTTAATTTCGGTCATTCAAAGCCCAAGATGAAAATGCAAAAAGTATGGCTGAACGGAGTTCCGGCCTATGCGGGAATTGCTGCTGTAGATGCTTATATTGGGGTAACGGAATTACCGGAAGATGATCCCTGTAACAAAGTACATCCGGGTAGTTTCAATTATGGGGGGGGCCATGTAATTGAGGATTTAGTCAGCGGAAAACCGGTAAAATTGGAAGCAACGGCCTACGGAACTGATTGTTATCCGAGAAAAAAACTGGAAACTACCATTACCATTGATGATTTAAATTATGCCTTGCTTTTCAATCCAAGAAATTCTTACCAGAATTATAATGTGGGGATTAATACCACCAATAAAACCATTTATACTTATATGGGGGTTTTAAGGCCCAATATGAGTAATGCAAATTATTCTTCCGCCGGTCAGCTTAGTCCATTAATGAATGATCCCTATTACCGGACGATAGGAATCGGTACCAAGATTTTCTTAGGTGGGGGTATCGGTTATGTCGCGTGGCATGGGACCCAGCATAGTCCATTGGAAGAAAGGACGGAAAAGGGAGTGCCGACTGGAGGAGCAGGAACTTTAGCTTTAATGGGTGACTTGAAACAGATGGTTCCGGAATTTCTACGGGGTGTTAGTTTAATTGGCTATGGAGCCAGTTTGGCTGTGGGTGTAGGTATTCCCATCCCCATTTTAAGTGAGGAAATATTAGAGTATACTCTGGTTAAAGATGAGGATATCTTTGCTCCGGTAGTTGATTATGGGACGGCCTATCCCAATGGGGAACCGGGCAATTTAGGTTTGGTCAGCTATGCCCAGCTGAAAACAGGAAAAATTGAGGTGCAAGGGAAAGAAGTACGCACCGGTTCCCTTTCCAGTTATCCTAAGGCACGGCAAATTGCCCAAACATTAAAAGACTGGATTATGAACGGGAAGTTTCTTTTAACTCAGCCGGTTCAAAATTTGCCTTCCGTAGAAGATGATATTAGAATAAAACCATTGGTAATAAAATAGGAGGTCAAATCTTATGACAGTTTGTAAAAAAGTAGTTTTGCGCTTTGACTCCAAAATTGTGGAAAAACCCATTATTTATTCATTGATAAAAGATTACGGCTTGATTACCAATATCCTAAAAGCGGAGATTAATCCCCATAAAGAAGGCTATTTGGTGATGGAAGTTACCGGTGAGAATCAGCAATATGCTGAAGGAGTGGAATATTTGAATTCCATAGGTGTCTCCATTGACGCTTTGGATGAAAAGGTAACATGGATTGAAGAAAAATGTATGCAGTGCGGACTGTGTACAGGTTTATGCCCTACCCATGCCCTGAAAATGAATCGGCCTTCAATGAATGTAACCTTTGAGGGAGAAAAATGCATTGTTTGCGAAATATGTGTAAAAAGCTGCCCGGCCAAAGCTGTAGAGCTGCATTTTTAATACTGCCAAAAACTTAAATTGCTGGGGATGAATAGGATGTATGTAGATAGAGAATACAGGAGGGAATTAGTTTCAGATTTAACTTCATTTGAAATAAAGATTAAAGAAACGGATTTGCTGATTTCTTTAAAACCGGCAGATTATTCTTCTGAGGTAAAAGAAAAGATAACCCAATATACCTTTTTCCTCCGGAATGAATTGGAAAAATATATGGATGAGGATCCTGATTTTTTCCGAACTTTGAATCCTCATGTTATCATGTCTGGAGCGCCGGCGATTGCTTTTCAAATGGCAAAGTATTCCAATATGGTGGGAGTAGGACCTATGGCGGCAGTTGCAGGAGGGATTGCCCAAATGGTGGGAGAATACGCCGGCCGGTTCTCCCGGGAAGTAATTGTAGAAAACGGGGGAGATATTTATCTCAGAACATCTAAAGTCAGAAAAATAGGTATTTTTGCCGGTTCGTCTCCCTTCAGCAAGAGGATTGCTCTTAAAATTAATCCTGCAAGAACTCCTTTGGGGGTATGTACCTCATCAGGGACGGTAGGTCCGTCATTAAGTTTTGGAAAGGCAGATGCAGCGGTTATTATGGCTGACTCTGCGTTTTTGGCAGATGCTTGCGCTACAGCAACAGGTAACTTAGTGACTACTCCGGCAGATTTTAATTCAGCCATAGAATTTGCCCGAAAAATAAAGGGTGTGAGAGGAATACTTTTAATAAAAGATGATAAAATGGCGGTCTGGGGTTCAGTGGAAATAGCGCCTATTTAATGGAATTATGGATTTAATAATAAATTAGAGAATGGTGACATGGATTGTATTAAAAGTGGTTTATATAAGAAGTTTGGGGTGAAGGACTTTTCCGTGGAAGATTTATGTGCTAAAATTGTTAGAGACATACACAGAGTCACAGATTCGATAAGATATATTGGGTGAGAAAGAGGGGATAAATATGGCCGGCCATTCCAAATGGGCAAATATTAAGCATAAAAAGGCGAAACAGGATGAAGCAAAGGGTGCAATATTTACTAAAATATCTAAAGAAATTATGGTAGCTGTAAAACAGGGTGGACCGGATCCTGACGGCAACTTTCGATTAAAGCTTTGTATTCAAAAAGCAAAAGCTAACAATATGCCTAACGACAATATTAACAGAGCAATTCAAAAGGCTTCCGGCAGTACTGATGGGGACAATTTTGAAGAGATTTTTTACGAAGGCTATGGACCGGGTGGAGTGGCTATTTTACTTGCCATTCTTACCGATAACCGAAATCGTACCGCCAGTGAGATCAGGTATCTTTTTTCCAGAAACGGCGGCAACTTAGGAGAAACCGGTTGTGTTGCTTGGATGTTCGATCGAAAAGGTCGCTTAACTGTAAACTTGGAAGATCAAGATGAGGATGAATTGATGATGTTGGCTTTAGATGCCGGTGCTGAGGACTTTCAGGCTGAGGACGGAATAGGTGAAATCATCACAGAACCGGATGTCCTTGAGGAAGTACGCAATTATATTCTGGATAAAGGGATAGAAATTCAAGAAGCGGAAGTTACCATGATTCCCCAAAATACGGTGGAAATTACCGATCTCGAACAAGCCAAAAAGCTTATGAAGTTAATAGAAAGCCTAGAAGATCATGACGATGTGCAAAATGTATACGGAAATTTTGATATTCCGGAAAGCATATTATCCCAAATAGAATAAGCAGAGGTTTTTTATAGGATATTATTAAATGGTATATTATTCCCACTTTATGGCAATAATACTTTTTTGAAGTATAAATGAAAACATAGGTGGGATTTTTTGTGTACTTAAAACGATTTGGATTGATTACGATAATATTTGCCGTTGCCTGGCTGGTAAGTTTTGCTTTATCATACTGGGTGGCCAATTCTTCTTTATGGCAGGACTATGTAAAAAAACCTTTTGTTGAACAGAATCTTGAAATAAACCAAGCTCAGGCTGTGGGAATGATACCCGGCAGCACAAAAATAAAAGAAGAAATATATTATACCAAGTGTAAGCACCTGATACAAAGAGAACTAACAGCTGAGGAGGATTATCCCGGAGCCAGCGAAGAAACATTGAAGGCCCAAGGATGGACAATATATCATAATCATGACGGAAGTATTACAATTTTTAAAACTGTGGATAAATTATGCCCGGAAGATGCCAAAAAGCGTCATTTGGGGGTAGCGGGAGAGTTTGTTTCGATAATTGAAGGTCCGGTTGGTGTTGACGGCGAGGTTCTGGAGATTCTTGATATTAAGGTCGCCAACCTTCCTAAGGAGTGGCAAGAAAAGGTAAGAAAGGGAGAACTGGATTTTTCCAGCGAACAAGAACTCCTGGAAGCTTTAGACAGCATCGATGAATATGAGTGAGTAAGTGAGTAAATTATTTTATACTTTGTTTTAAATGCGAGTTGCTCGCATTTTTTCTATATCGGAAAGTATCAGTTTAGGGGGCCAGGTAGGTTCCTTATTTTTGTGTGCTTTTACCCTATATGTCTTATCCTGTAAAAGTGGTCTGAAGCTTTGTTCACTCCCGGCAGCAGGATAAGGGATTACTCTTGTAGAATAGAATATTTACTGGAAAAAACCTTTATTTTTTAGGCAAGGAGCGGGAAGATTGAGAATTCTAGGTATAGATCCGGGCACCGCCATTACCGGGTTCGGGGTTTTGGAGACTTTGGGAAACAGATTTAAATTGCTTGATTACGGGTGCATCCGGACTGCATCCGGTATCTTGCTCCAGCAAAGATTGGAAAAAATATATCAGGGGATGACGGTTTTATTGGAACGTTGGCATCCTGAAGAAGTAGCCATTGAAGAATTATTTTTTAACAAGAATACCAGAACCGCCCTGACTGTGGGACATGCCCGGGGAGTAATTTTTTTGGCGGCAGCTCATCATCAGGTAGCTGTCTATGAGTATACACCTTTACAGGTAAAACAATCGGTAGTAGGGTATGGCCGGGCTGATAAACACCAAGTCCAATATATGGTGAAGACAATTTTAAATCTTTCTGCTCTGCCGAAACCGGATGATGCAGCGGATGCTTTGGCCATTGCCATTTGTCATGCTCATTCCCGGATGACGGAAAAAATTATCAGTCAAAAGGGGAGATAGTCCTTTGATCAGTTTTATTAAGGGAATCCTTTTTTCCCATGAAGAAGAAAATGCTATAATTGATGTAGGAGGGATAGGATACCACCTTTTTATTCCTCCAAATATTTTTCCTCAGGATAAAAAACCGGGGGATGAGGTCTTCTTTTATACTTATTTGCAAATAAAAGAGGACAGCTGGCAGTTATTTGGATTTCCCCTGAAGGAACAGCTGGAGGTATTTCGTCTGTTGATAAGCGTTTCAGGGATTGGTGCTAAGTTAGGTATGTCCATGTTAAACCATTTTTCTTACCGGCAGATTATCTCCCTGATAACGTCGGGAGACAGCAAGGGTTTAAGCACTGTGCCCGGAATAGGTAAAAAAACAGCCCAAAGATTGGTGTTAGAATTAAAAGAAAAGTTCAAAAAAATGGATGAAAGTGCCTGGGAAAAAGAAGATGAGCAGGTTGTTGAGCATAAATCTTTGAATGAAGATGCTGTTTTGGCTCTAATCCAATTAGGATACTCCGCACCGGAAGCACGGAGCGCTTGTTTGAGGGCTTATAATGCTCTTGGTCCGGAAGCGGAAACCCAGGAAATAATCAAAGGAGCCTTAAAGTTGTTAGGCAAGTTTTAGAAAAATGTGTAGAAAAACGTGTCAGAGAACCGTCCCCTGACACGGTGGAGGTTGCTGATGGAAGAAGTAAGATTGGTTTCGTCATCAATGAAAGCGGAAGATATAGATTATGAAATAAATAATGTCCGGCCCATGAGTTTCAGTGAGTATATCGGACAGGATAAGGTGAAGAATAACTTAGAAATCTTTATTCAGGCTGCCAGGAACAGGGGGGAATCTTTGGACCATGTACTACTTTATGGCCCTCCCGGTTTAGGGAAAACAACATTGGCCAATATTATTGCCAATGAATTAAATGTCAATATTCGTACTACATCCGGCCCGGCTATCGAGCGTCCCGGTGATCTGGCGGCAATTCTCACCGGCCTGGAGGCTAAGGATGTTTTGTTTATTGACGAGATTCATCGTTTAAACCGTACGGTGGAGGAAGTACTTTATCCGGCAATGGAGGATTTTTGCATCGATATTGTTATAGGAAAGGGGCCCAGTGCCCGGACCCTGCGTCTGGATCTGCCCAAGTTTACCCTTATCGGTGCCACAACCAGGGCAGGAATGCTGTCTGCTCCCTTGCGGGACCGATTTGGAGTAATTTCCCGTTTGGAGTATTATCAGGAGGAAGACCTGACCAAAATTATTAAAAGGGCCGCAGCGATATTAAACGTGGAAATAACACCTGAAGGGGCTCAGGAAATAGCCCGGCGGTCCCGGGGAACACCGCGTATTGCCAACCGGCTGCTGCGGCGGATCAGAGACTATGCAGAGATCAAAGCAGACCGGGTTATTACGGAGGAAGTAGCCAAAGCAGGGCTAACCCAACTGGAGGTGGATCCCTTAGGGCTGGACAAAACTGACAGAAAAATGCTGTTGTGCATTATTCAGAAATTTGCCGGCGGTCCGGTGGGTTTGGATACTATCGCCGCTGCCATCAGTGAATCTGCTGATACTGTAGAAGATGTTTATGAGCCTTATTTAATGCAGTTAGGATTTTTAAACCGGACACCCCGGGGGCGCATGGTAACTGGGGCTGCCTATCGTTATTTTGGTTTTCCCATTCCTAAACATATGGAAAATATAGATCAATGCACTATTTTTCAGGAAGAAGGTCTTGAAAGATGAATATTTTGCTCCATGCTTGTTGTGGTCCCTGTGCCGCTTATCCTGTGCAAAAGCTGCGGGAAATGGGCCATGAGACAAGCGGCTTTTTTTACAATCCTAATATCCATCCCTATAAAGAATATGAAAAACGATTGCAGACTTTTCAGGATTATGCGGAAAAAGTAGGTTTAACCACCATTATTAAAGATGATTATGATTTAGAAAGATTTTTAAGAATGACTGTTTACCGAGAAAATATTCGCTGCCGGTTTTGTTACCGATTGCGTTTGAATGAGACGGTGAAACTGGCAAAGGAGAAGAATTTTCAGGCCTTTTCCTCCACCTTGTTGGTCAGTCCATACCAAAAACATGATTTAATCAAGGAAATTGGCGAGGAGCTGGCTGAAGAATACCAGATTCCCTTTTTCTATTACGATTTCCGCAGCGGGTACAGAGAAGGTATTGAAATATCAAAAGAAATGGGATTATATCGCCAGCCATTTTGCGGGTGTATTTATAGTGAAAGGGACAGGTATAGAAAGGAGAGAAAGTAAATGGAATGGCAATCACTAGGACGGATGCTGATTGGCGTAGGTGCTTTGCTGTTTTTATTGGGTGTGATTCTGGTCGGGTTGGGCAAGTTTTTGCATATCGGGTCGCTGCCCGGTGATATTGTTTATAAAAAAGGGAATTTTACTTTTTATTTTCCTATAGTTACCTGTATCATTATTAGTATCATAATTTCTTTAATACTAAGAATTTTTCAAAGATAATACCCTCAGATACCTGTTTTGACCTGCGAACTATTATAATGACGGGCAGGTGATGGCTTTGGATGAATTGGAAACTCTTTTAAAAAGTGCCCAAGCAGGTCACCGGGACGCCAGGGAGGAATTGATTAAGCGTTTTCGGCCTCTGGTAATTAAAACTGCCTCCTCTTTAAGCGGGAAGTACATTGATGCAGCCCGAGACGATGAATTAAGCATCGGAATGTTGGCTGTCAATCAAGCGATTGATACATTTAAATCAGAAGGGGGGACCAGTTTTTTTAATTATGCCGAAATTGTGATTAAGAGGCGTTTGATTGATTATTATCGGAAGGAACAACGGCAAAAAAAGGCAATTCCTTTTTCCAGTTTAGGAGGGGAAGGGCCGGATGAAAATGATAATGTGATAAATCTTATTGAACACCGGCAAGCCCTGGATGAGTTTCAAAAAGAGCAGGAGAGCAAGGAACGGCGGGATGAAATTATTAGCTATACCAAAAGGTTAAAAGATTACGGGATTCAGTTTGCTGACCTGGTGAAAAATGCGCCAAAACATGAAGATGCACGGCTAAGAGCTCTTGAAGTTGCCAGATTAGTCGCT
>DUPU01000066.1 GCA_012838175.1 Clostridia bacterium | reverse complement strand
TTTTAAAATTTTAATTATTATTTTCATCATGCAGTGGAGAGATTCTTCATGCCAAGTTTTTAAATTATTACCTCTTTTTAAAGTTTTATCCATATTATGGTATATAAATTAAATAAAAACAAGGGAACTTATAAATGTTCCCTTGTTTTTATTTAATTTAAATTACTATTTGTTTTTAGAACAATCCGCGCACCTTACCGGTTTCCACATCTATATCAATTCTGCGGAAGGCCGGGTCTGAACCGGTTCCCGGCATCATGCTGATGGTACCCGCCATGGGGCAAAGGAATCTGGCTCCGCCATAGACCAATACATCACGAATGGGAAGTCTCCAATTTTTGGGTACACCCTTCAACGTGGGATCATGGCTCAAGCTCAGGTGAGTCTTCACCATCATGGTTTGGAAATCTTTATACTTAGGATCAGATTCAAATCTCTTAGCTTTCTCCTCTGCCAAAGGCGCCCAATCTACACCGTCGGCTCCGTAAACTTCTTTGGCAATAATTTCAACCCTTTCTCTTAAGGGCATATCCAATGGATAGAGATACTTGAAGTCTACAGGTTCTTTACAAGCATCTATTACTGCATCAGCTAATTCCAAAGCTCCTTCGCCGCCGTATCTCCAGTGTTCGGATAAAGCACAGCGTCCGCCTGCTTCTTCCACAATTCTTCTGACTAAAGCAATTTCTTCTTTAGTATCGGTAGCAAAACCATTGATACAAACAACAGGATTAATACCGGACTTCTTGATATTCTTCAGGTGATGCAGCAAGTTTTCGCAGCCTTTTTCTACTAACTCAAGGTTTTGTTTAGTGTAAGCTTCAGGAATCGGACGTCCCGGAACAACAGTTGGACCTCCGCCGTGCATCTTTAATGCACGAATAGTGGCAACAAGTACGGAAACATTAGGTGTTAATCCGCTTAAGCGAGCCTTAACATTCCAGAACTTCTCAAATCCAATATCAGCAGCAAAGCCGCTCTCGGTTATATGATAATCAAACATCTTCAGGCCAACCCGGTCGCCGATAATGGATGATTGTCCAATGGCAATATTAGCAAAAGGACCGGCATGTACCAGTACAGGCTGGTGCTCAACGGAATAGCATAGGGTAGGATTAATGGTATTGCGCATAAAGGCTGCCATGGCGCCGTCTACTTCCAGGTCCGCTGCAGTAACAGGATTGCCGTATTTATCATAGGCAACAATAATATCAGCAATTCTTTCCCTTAAGTCTTTTAAATCAGTGGCTACAGCAAGGATAGCCATTAATTCGGAACTAACGGTGATGCCAAACTTGGAATGCATCATAAAGCCGTCTTTTTTGCCGCCCAACCCAATAATAATATTTCTCAGTCCTTGGGCACAAAAATCCATTACCCAGCCCATTTCGATGTTCTTGGGATCTATATCAAGTCTTTTTAGGTTTCTCTTTGCCAATTCCTCATCAGTATAATTTGCTTCATGCTGCATCCTGGCATTTAAGGCAACCATGCAAAGGTTATGGGCATTTTGAATATCGTTAATGTCTCCGGTCAACCCTAAGGAAAATTCTGTCATGGGAATTAATAGAGCATTTCCTCCCCCGGCAGCCGTTCCTTTAACATTCATGGTAGGCCCACCCGACGGTTGACGCAGACAGCCACCCACGTTCATGCCTCTTTTGCCTAATCCTTGAATAAGCCCTAAAGAGGTGGTGGATTTGCCTTCCCCTAACGGAGTTGGCGTAATTGCCGTTACTTCGATAAACTTCCCATCAGGGCGATCTTTCAGTCTGTTCATGATTTTGATGAAGTCCAGTCTGGGGGTTCTTCCATAAGGAATCATCTCATCCGGTTCCAAACCTAGTTTTTCTCTCCATTCTTCCGGAGAAGGTAAAGTTTTTTCTGCTTCTTCAGCAATCTGCCAGTCTTTAAATTGTGTTGGGTCAAGCATTTAATTCCACTCCTTTCATTTTTTCCCTTTGCCATAATCTTATTAACTATCCAAAAAGCCTCTCCCCTACCTTAATATACCTGTCCATTACATTATATTTTATACTTTTCTTCCATTTTTAAGCAAGGACAATATTTTGCGAAAAGTTCAATATTTTGCGACTTGATCAAGTATTTGCGCTTGCGTAAAAATTCACATATATGATTAATCATATCTTCTATATTTGTTATATTCTTCACATTTTCCATAAATCCTGCTATGGGGATAAAGTTTTTCTTCTATAATTAATATTCTCATAAAAGGTACCAGATATACTTATTGTCAAATTGTCAAATTTAAAAAAGATTAAAAAAGCGGCACACTGCCAAAAAGTATACCGCTTTCCCTCATTTTATATCCTTTATTTTTTTCCTTGCATCATCAAAGCCCGAACCTTCAAGGGCAAACCAAAAAGATTGATAAATCCTTCTGCATCCTTTTGATTGTATACCTCATCCGCACCAAAGGTAACAAATTCTTCATTATAGAGCGAGTACGGACTCTTGGTCCCGGCCGGAGTGCAATTCCCCTTATATAGTTTCATACGCACTGTCCCAGTCACAAATTCCTGGGTTTTATCCACAAAGGCATCCAGAGCTTCCCTTAAGGGAGAATACCACATGCCGTCATAAACCAATTCTGCATATTTTCCGCTGATAATCTCCTTAAAGTGCATGGTTTGGCGATCCAGGCAAAGATATTCCAACTCCCGGTGGGCAGCATAGAGCACGGTACCTCCCGGTGTTTCATAAACTCCCCGGGACTTCATTCCTACCAAGCGATTTTCTACCATGTCCACAATTCCGATTCCGTTGGCGGCAGCAATCTCATTCAAACAAGTAACCAAATCCAAAGGTTTTTTCCTCTCTCCGTCAATAGCTACAGGTATGCCCTTTTCAAATTCAATTTCTATGTAAGTAGGCTTATCAGGTGCTTTTTCCGGCGGGGTTATAATCATTAACATTTCATCCATCGGCTCATTCCATGGATCTTCCAGATCTCCTCCCTCATGGCTTAAATGCCACAGGTTACGGTCCATACTATATATCTTTTCCTTGGTTACAGGAATAGGAATGCCCCTGGCTTCAGCATAGTCTATGGCATCTTCCCGGGAGCGGATATTCCATTCCCGCCAAGGAGCAATTATTTTTAAATCCGGGGCTAAGGCTTTTACCGTCAGTTCAAATCGTACCTGGTCATTGCCCTTTCCCGTAGCGCCGTGGGAAATCGCTTCCGCTCCTTCTTTCCGGGCAATCTCCACCAATCTCTTGGCAATCAGAGGGCGGGCAAAAGAAGTACCTAACAGATATTTTCCTTCATAAACTGCTCCTGCTTTTAGAGTGGGGAAAATAAAATCGGTGACAAACTCTTCTTTTAAATCCTCAATATAAATCTTACTGGCTCCGGTTTTAATAGCCTTATCATAGAGGGGTTCCAATTCTTCGCCTTGCCCAACATCAGCCGTTACTGCAATAACCTCATAACCATAATTCTCCTTCAGCCAAGGAATAATAATAGATGTATCCAACCCTCCTGAATAAGCAA
>DUPU01000010.1 GCA_012838175.1 Clostridia bacterium | reverse complement strand
ATCTGTGCGGAATAAATTTTTCCCTAAAAGACCCATTTCTTTGGCATCTTTAATGGCTTTTTCCAGTCTGGCCACAGCCAAGGGGTACTCCGCCCGGAGGTAAACATAACCCTTAGAGGCACCGATAGCATATCCGGCTATCGCCATACCTTCAATTACGGCATGAGGATCCCCCTCTAAAATACTTCTGTCCATGAAAGCCCCCGGGTCACCCTCATCCCCGTTACAAACGATATATTTTATATCCCCGGGAGCTTTAGCGGCGAACTCCCATTTCAACCCGGTGGGAAACCCTCCGCCCCCCCGGCCTCTCAGCCCGGATTTTTTTATTTCATCAAGCACATCCTGCGGTTCCATACCATTAATGACCTTTTCTAAGGCAAAATATCCATTTTTCCCAATATACTCTTCAATGGATTCAGGGTTTATTAAACCGCAATTAGCCAGGGCAATCCTTTTTTGATTTTTTAATAATGAATACAATTGAGTCACTACTATCTCACTCTCCCTTAGCGACGGTTATCTGTATATTATTTAAACTACTACTTAAACTACTAGTTAAAAATTAGCCACCCAGTCTTTGTTCACAATGCCGTTTACCAAATACTGCTCCACAATTTGTCTTCCTTTGGCGGCATCCACCTGACAAAAGACTACTTTTTCCTTACCGGGAACCTCTACTTCTACCAAAGGTTCCTGGACACATAATCCGATACAACCGGTGGGGGAAACTTCCACATCATCTAAATGACGCTTTGCTATTTCATCCTTAATCGCTTCCATTACTTCTCCGGCCCCTGCGGAAATACCGCAAGTACCCATCCCCACAATTACTCTTTTTCGGGTGTTATTAGCCATTTTTTCCAAAGTAAGATTTTTAATTTTTTCCAAATCCTTAATTGATCTTACTTTACTCATATGTAGCACTCCTTTCCAAATTATTTATATTTTTTTAAAATGGACATAGCTTTATCAGGTTTTACCATGCCATGGGCAGTACCATCCACCGTCATGACCGGGCCTAAACCGCAGGCACCCAGGCAGCGGACGACTTCAAGGGAATACATCCCGTCATCAGTGGTATCACCGGACTCAATACCCAGCTCCTTCTCAAAGCGTTCTAAAATTTCCGGAGCACCTTTCACATAGCAAGCTGTACCCTTGCATAAACAAATCTTGTGTTTCCCTTGGGGTTTGGTGGTAAAACGGGTGTAAAAGGAAACTACACTGAATACTTCGCTCAGGGATAAGCCAAGGGCTTTGGCAATCCTTACCTGGACTTCCCTGGGCAAATAGCCGATAGAATCCTGAACCTTATGCAGGACCTCAATTAAAGCAGAGGGCTGACCCTGGTAAGGCTTTATCAGAGCATCCAATTTTTCCATGTCAATAGTTTTTTCTTGACAGCAACCTGCCATAACATCACATCCTTTTTTTGAATATTTGCCGGTACAAAATGCAATTTTTTTCACAAAGTCCCCCGTTTACTACCCTGAATTAATCTACAGCAAGATCTATGCCAAAATTCACAAATTTCCCAAAGGCCGGGTAGACATATGTTTTATGCATTCTTAGTTTTTGCTTTTTCAATTTGATATGTTCCGTATTTCGGACACAAAATGGGCATGAGCTGTGTTATCCATGAAAATTTGAAGTACCCCATTTTGAACATGTTCGGATATTTTGACATAAGAGCCAAATTTCGACTCTGGCTGACAATATTCGTCTTAAAACTAAGGAAAATTCGAGGAAAAATATAAAATTTTGCAAGACAACAATAATTTTCAAATATTTTAAACTAATAAAATATAAATATTGTTCTTATTGTTTTCTGTTTTACGAACAAAGGAAAACCCTTTAAATTAAAGCCTTTTCACTTTCACTGCACCTTGAGTTCATTATTTCGGACATGTTCGCTTTTCCAGGTTCAAGGATTTTTGGAAACATATAGAAAGAGAATATCTAATGACTGTTTCCGGGGAAACCGGTGCTATTATCTTTTCATATTTTAAAAGGAAGGAAGCTGTACATGGCGGAAGAGTTTCGCATTGTGCTGCGCAATACAGGGAAAATTGACCCTGGGAGAATTGACGACTACCTTAAAACAGGTGGTTACAAGTCTTGGGAAAAAGCCCTGAGGATGAGTCCCGAAAAAGTAATTGAAAAAATCATAAAATCCGGCTTGCGGGGTAGAGGCGGTACCGGATTAAACACCGGTCAGAAATGGCTGCTTGCTCACCGAAAGAGTCTACGGCAAAAGTATTTTTTATGCACGGCTATTGAAGGAGAACCCGGTATTAATAAAGACAGGGTAATTATCGAAAATGATCCACAGTATTCTGGAAGGTATGGCCATCTGCGCCTATGCCATCGGTGCCCATAAAGGGTTTATTTACTTCCGGAGCACATACCCCAGCCTGGAAAAAACCTTAAATCTTGCGGTTAATCAAGCAAAAGGAAAAGGTATCCTTGATAATTTGGATATTGAGGTGCTTATGGGGGCGGAAGCTGCTGCCAACAAAAATGAAACAGTGTTTAAGAAGTCCCCGACAAGGCACCGGGGAGAACCAAAGTACCGGTCTTTCCACCCTCCTTTTCCCGACTTACAGGAACAGCCGGCAATTATAAACAATATAGAAACCTATGCCAATATCCCCCACATTATAGAAAAAGGCGCTTCTTGGTTTGCAGGCATCGGGGCGGCAAATTTTCCCGGCACCAAAGTCATCACCCTGTCCGGTGATGTGAAAAACAGGACCTTTATGGAAGTACCGACTAATGTCACGATCCGGGAGATAATCGAAAAGTTTGGCCAGGGCATGAGGGAAGACAGAAAAGTTAAGGCAATCCAAGTTGGAGGAGCATCAGGTAGCTTTATCCCCAAAGCTCTCCTGGATACCCCCATTGATTTTGATTCTTTGGCCGCGGCAGGTGCCGCCCTGGGTTCCGGAGCCTTCCTGGTGCTGGATGAAGGACGGGATATGGTAGACGTGGCCGCCCGCATCGCCGAATTATTTATCTCTGAGCCAGATGGTAAATGCCCTTTCTGTCAAAAAGGCGGAGAAGGCATCAGAGAAATTCTGGAAAAATTCCATTCTTATAAGGGAACCAGTAAGGACTTGGCTGAACTGAAAAGATTAGGCGAGACTATGGTGAGCAATTGTTTATGCGGATTAAGCCCAAGGTTAGTTAATCCCCTCATAAGCACAATAAATAATTTTGCCATTGACTATTATACCAAAATTCAATAAGATGGGTCTCCTTATCTTCAGCCCCTCTGATGAAATCTAGAGCACCGGATATATCAAAAAACTGTGAATGCACTCTTGATAACTATTCCCTGCCAAATTCTCCACAATGCTGTCATCGTCCGGTAAAGAGAATTTTTTCAGAAACATCATGCATCAATTTGAATGGAGCCGATCTATTAACTAAAAATTTTTTATTAATATATTTTTCGTCCACTAATTTGAACGATAATTACTCCTTGATATTTACGAGTTACCATTATCCCTCTCAGCAGTTGTTCGTATCATAGGACATGTTCAAATTTCCATGCCAAGGTATTCTTTAGAAGACGTCGAAAGAAAAATATATGTTCTTGAATCATTTATAAGTGCAGACATTTATTACCATTTAAAATATAAACTCCTGAAAGGAGGTGGATTGTGGATGCTTGACTATAAAGGAATTATGACGGATTATGCTTCCCGGAAAGAAGGCATCATTGAAGCCTATCACGCTGTGCAGAAGGAATTAAACTACCTGCCGAAAGAGGCCATTAAAGCAGCAGCGGAAGCCTTTAAAATTCCGGAAAAGGAAGCCTACGGAGTGGCCACCTTTTATTCCTATTTCTCTGTTCAGCCGCGGGGAAAATATATTATTCGCATTTGTGAAAGTGCTCCCTGTCACATTGCCGGTGCCGACGAAGTGGTGGAAGCCCTGGAGCAGGAACTGGGCATTAAGATGGGAGATACCACTCCTGATTTGAAGTTTACCCTGGAATTTGCCCAGTGTGTGGGCCAATGTCAAGAAACCCCTGTGATTACCGTTAACGGTAAACCTTACGGCGGGGTAACCAAGGATATGGTACCTAGAATTCTGGCCGAGTACAAATAACCAAAGTTTTAGGAAAATGAAGTTCAGTTCTGTTTTAGGTAATTCATGAGGGAGGGAAATTTGGAGATGGCCCAAGAAATGCATATTGTTTTAAAAAACCGCGATAAAATCAATCCTTTAGATATAAACGACTATCTGGCGGCCGGCGGCTATCAGTCTTTGGTAAAAGCCCGGGGCATGGCCCAAGAAGAAGTCATTGAAGAAGTAAAAAACTCCGGGCTGCGGGGCCGAGGGGGCGCCGGATTTAATACCGGTCTAAAATGGTCATTTTCCTACAATATAAAAAGTGATGAAAAATATGTGATTTGCAACGCTGATGAAGGTGAACCGGGTACCTACAAAGACCGGATAATTTTTGAGTCTGACCCCCACATCGTCCTGGAAGGCATGGCTATCTGCGGTCATGCCATCGGTTCGAAAAAAGGCTATATTTACTGCCGGGGAGAATACCCTCAGGTGGTCGATTTATTGAAGAAGGCTATCAGTCAAGCCAAGGAAAAGGGAGTTTTAGGTGATTTTGATATTGAGGTCCGTATGGGTGCCGGAGCTTATGTGTGCGGTGAAGAATCGGCCTTGATTGAATCAATTTTAGGCCAACGGGGCGAACCCAGGTTTAAACCGCCTTTCCCCCCCGTTTCGGGACTTAATTGGAAACCCAGTATTGTCAATAATGTGGAAACCTTTGCCAATATCCCGGCTATTATTCATAAGGGAGCCCAATGGTTTACCGGAATCGGAGCCAAAAGTTATCCGGGCACCAAGCTTCTTTCACTTACCGGAGATGTGAAAAACCGGGTGTGCATTGAAGTGCCCACGGATACCACTATTAGGGATGTGATTTTCCACTTTGGCGGAGGAATGAGAAACAACGGGCAGTTTAAAGCGGTGCAAATAGGCGGTACCTCGGGAGGTTTTATTCCGGAATCATTATTGGATACTCCCATTGATTTTGATTCCATGCGGAAAATCGGGGCTACCTTGGGTACGGGAGCCGTGTTTGTTATGGACCAAAGCCGAGATATTGTGGATGTGGTCACCAGAATTTCCAAATTTTTTGAACATGAATCCTGTGGTAAGTGCAATCCTTGCCGGGAAGGGGTTTTTCGCTGCCATGAAATCATGAAGAAGATCAACAAAGGCCTGGCTACAGAGGAAGATCTGGAAAAGATCCAATTACTCTGCCTGGTAATGGAACAGACTTGCCTATGTGGTTGCGGACAGGCAGCGCCCAGCCCGATTCTAACTACCCTGAAACATTTTCAAGAAGAATACGAACAAAAGCTTTTACCGGCTTAAGAAAGGGGGATAAAAATGGTTACCGTAACCATTAACGGGCAGCAATATCAGGTTCCGGAAGATGTGACCATTCTGGAAGCATGCCGGATGAACAATATTGATTTGCCCACATTTTGCTACGATGATGATTTGAAGTTAGCCGGTTCCTGCCGCATGTGTGTGGTAGAGAGCCCAGGCAGGCCTCTGCTCATTGCAGCATGCGTTACTCCCGTTTTTGACGGGTTAACCATAGAAACGGAAAGCCCAGCGGTAATCCGGGCCCGAAAAACCATTCTGGAGCTTTTAATTGCCCGGCATAAAATGGAATGCCATGTTTGTGAGAAAAACGGCGACTGCCGCCTGCAGGATTATTGCTACCGCTACGGAGTGGCCGAGTCTCGCTTTACTGACGGGGGCATGCTTCATTTTCCCATTGAGGATCCCAATCCTTTTATTGAAAGGGATTATGATAAATGTATCATGTGCACCCGCTGTGTTCGGGCCTGTGAAGAAATTACCGTGGCCCAGGCCATCGGGGTTAAAGACCGGGGGCATCATGCCCAAATTTCCACCGCTTTTAACGGGAAATTGGAAGACTCCCCTTGTGTTTTCTGCGGCCAATGCGTAATGGTTTGTCCCGTTGGAGCCTTAACCAGCAAGGTAAGCGCCGCTTACCACGGGCGGCCCAGCGATGTGGATAAACGGGTGCTCACCACCTGCAGCTATTGCGGCACCGGCTGTACCCTGGAATTAAACGTAAAGGATAACAAAGTCGTGGGGGTTACCTCCAACCGGGATGAGAATTTCAGTCCCGTAAATAAAGGGGCCCTTTGTGTTAAAGGCCGCTTCGGCTGGGATTTCATTAATTCCTCCGATAGGCTCACCACCCCCTTAATTAAAGAAAACGGGGAGTTTCGCCCGGCCTCCTGGGAGGAAGCTTTGAATTTTGCCGCCCAGGGCTTAAAGAAGATAAAGGAAGAAAAAGGCGCGGACAGCATCGCCGTATTTACTTCCGCCCGAATTACCAATGAGGAGAACTATTTGGCACAAAAACTGGCCCGAGCGGCTCTGGGCACCAATAATGTGGACCATTGCGCCCGTCTCTGACACTCCGTTACTGTCGCCGGTCTGGGGGCAGCATTCGGTAGTGGCGCCATGACCAATTCCATTGATGAATTGGAAAAGGACGCGAAATGTATCTTTGTAATTGGTTCCAATACCACGGAAAACCATCCTGTAATCGGGATGAAAATAAAACGGAATGTGCTATTTAACGGGGCCAAGCTGATTGTAGCGGACCCGAGAAAAATAGAATTAGCCGATTGTGCTGACGTCTATATGAGCCAAAAGCCAGGTACGGATGTGGCCTTAATTAACGGCATGATGCATGTCATTATCAAAGAAGGCTTAGCTAATGGGGAATTTATTGAAAACTGCACGGAAGGCTACGAGGAACTGGCCAAAACAGTGGAAAAATATTCTCCGGAATATGCTGCGGAAATTACCGGTATCCCGGCGGAAGATATTAAAAAGGCGGCCCGTCTTTACGCTACCTCGGAAGCTTCCGCCATTTGCTATGCCATGGGCCTTACCCAGCACAGCACCGGGACGGATAATGTAAAATCCATTTGCAACCTGGCTCTCTTGACAGGACAAATCGGGCGTCCCGGCACCGGGGTCAATCCCCTGCGGGGCCAAAACAACGTACAGGGAGCCTGTGACATGGGCGGCCTGCCCAATGTGTTCACCGGCTATCAACAGGTGACCAATGGGGATGCCCGGGCTAAGTTTGAAAAAGCCTGGGGAGTCAGCCTGCCGGACAAAAACGGCTGCACCCTGACGGAAGTGATTAACAAAGCCTACCACGGCGAGATCAAGGCCTTATATGTCATCGGAGAAAATCCCATGATGAGCGATCCTGATTTGCATCACGTGGAAGAAGCTTTGGAGAACCTGGACTTCCTCATCGTACAGGATATCTTTT
>DUPU01000065.1 GCA_012838175.1 Clostridia bacterium | reverse complement strand
TAAATGAGGAAATTGCATAATTCAAAAATATTTTTTAATGATACAATATATTGATCCTATCATCAGTGGCACTACTATATATTGTTACAGGTTATTCAAAAGTGTAATTATGCAATTTGCTCAAATATATTCTTATAAGTAACACTACGGGGAGCATATGAAAAGATTTTTTTTCTTTCTTTTTATGGTCTTGGTTTTGGGTACTTTTCTTTTGGTCAAGTATTTCAGTCCCTGGGACATGGCGGGTGAACGGGGTCCGATTATTCATGTTTTTACAGGGGAAAAAATAGAAAAAATGTATGTGGAGGATTATCTGGTAGGTGTACTGGCAGCTGAAATGCCGGCGGGCTTTGAAAGGGAGGCTCTTAAAGCTCAAGCCGTTGCAGCCCGAACCTATGCTTTGAAAAAGATGAAAACATTTCCGAACTCAGGAAACAAGGCGCATCCCCAGGCAGAAATCTGCTCTGACCCCAGCCACTGTCAAGGCTGGCTTTCCCCAAAGGAAATGGGAAAAAAATGGGGTTGGTTGAAATACCGACACTATGAAAAAAAATTGAGAGAAGCGGTGCGGGAAACTTCCGGACTGGTTATCCTGTACCGGCAGGAATTAATTGACCCTGTTTATCATTCTACCTGCGGGGGTGCAACGGAAAATGGGGAAGAAGTCTGGTCATACCCGGTTCCTTATTTAAAAAGCGTATCCTGCGCCTGGGATAGGGAATCCCCCAAGTACCAGGACAGGGCCACCTTTTCTTTGGTTGAATTAAATAAAAGACTAGGTTTGGAAAACAAAGGAGAAAAATATTCCTCCTCATACATACAGGTTATTGGGAAAACCAAAACCGGCCGGGTGAAAACTATTAGGGTGGGAAATAAGGTGTTTTCCGCCGCGGAGTTTCGGCACATTTTAGGTTTAAATTCCACAAATTTTACCTGGCAAATGTGCCAAGAAGAAATCATCTTTCAAACTAAAGGCTATGGCCACGGGGTAGGGATGTGCCAATATGGGGCTAACGGACTGGCGAAAAAAGGATATTCGGCGGAAAAAATTCTTCACTATTACTATCCTGGAGTTACTATTGATAAAATATATTAGTAATTAGGAAAATCACCTCTGAAGGTATATTTTACCAATAAATTGGTTAAATTCTTGACAAGAGGTGATTTTTATGTTTGGTTGGCTGGTAGACTATTTAAAGAGATTAAAAAGAATAAAAGGTTTGCAAATCAGCAGGAATTGGTGGTTGCTAGCGGCCTTATTTATTTTAACTATTGGGGCTACAGCTTTTTATACTTTTGAAAAAAAGGAAGCAGATTTTGCAAAGGCGAAATCCGGGGATAAACCTGTCCTTAGTCAAATTCAAGTCCTTCCTCCGGAAGACAATGAGAATAATGAGGTAGAAACAGCTTCAGCATTAATAAACAAAAAAGAGGTTGCGCCCTTACCCCTGTCAATAACGGAATCCGGAAAAGCTGCAGAGGATCATCAATTGGAATCAACGGGGAAGACGGTGATGAAGTGGCCGGGACAGGGTGAAATTATTACAAAGTTTGGGTTTACATATTCGGAGACATTTAATGATTTGCGTTTTCATACCGGGATTGATATTGCCCTGCCGCCGGGATATGAGGTAAGGGCAGCTTTGCCGGGGACGGTGGTATCTGTTTCATCCACCCCCATGTGGGGTTATGAAATAGTGATTAAACACAATGAGGGTCTGGAAACCAGATATAAAGGGATAAAGCCCCTGAAAGAGGAAAAGGGATATCAGGTGGAAAAGGGGGATATCATCGGCCGGGTAGTCCACTCCCCAAAATACGAGGCAAAAATGAATCCCCATTTGCACTTTGAAGTCTATGAATTTGGCAAAGCCATAGATCCGATGCAATATCTGTAAAGCGCCTGCAGCAACTAAAAGACAGAAACCTCATACAAGCCGTTAAAAAGAACTGAAAAGCATGACAGCTTTTTAGTTCTTTTTTTTGCTATTTCCCAATATATATTTACAAAAAGACGGTAAGGGAGGCTAGTTCATGCAGGACTACATTCAGAAGCGGGTGCTGGAAATTAGCCAATATATTATAGAATCATCGGCGACCGTAAGGCAAACGGCATCTGTATTCGGTGTAAGTAAGAGTACCGTTCATAAAGATGTTACAGAGCGGTTACCATTGATAAACGAAATGATTGCCAAACGCGTCAGACAAATATTGGAAACAAATAAAGCAGAACGTCACTTGCGGGGCGGGGAGGCCACCAGAAAGAAATATAGTGCAAAAAAGAAATTAAAATAAAGGATTTTTGTACTTAAGGGAGAATATTTTTGCTTACTAGGCTATATTTGGTTTATAATGGTTGTACTGAGGAAGAATGCAAATTCTA
Organism: Clostridia bacterium; assembly: GCA_012838175.1. Taxonomy (GTDB): domain Bacteria; phylum Bacillota; class Dehalobacteriia; order Dehalobacteriales; family Dehalobacteriaceae; genus DUPU01. Next base: position 1,345 of record DUPU01000065.1, on the reverse strand, counting down.
ATTCGAAGGCTCAGCCTTCGTTTTTACTTCAACTTAAATGGACAACCTAGTTTACATAGCTTTGAAATCATCACTGGCGGGAAAGGAAGAAGATGATGTTTAGTCGGTTTAATTTTGGTAATGACATTGGAATTGATTTAGGCACAGCAACAATTTTAGTGTATGTGAAAGGAAAAGGCATAGTATTAAATGAACCTTCGGTAGTTGCCATTGATCGGGAATCAGGTCATATTTTTGCCGTGGGGGAGGAAGCAAGGCGTATGTTGGGGCGTACCCCGGGAAATATTGTCGCAGTGCGTCCTCTCCGGGAGGGGGTAATTGCAGACTATGATACCACGGAGAAAATGCTCCGGTATTTTATCAACAAGGCTTCCGGCAAGAGTTTGCTTTTTAAACCCAGAGTCATGGTTTGTATTCCTTCCGGAGTTACCGGTGTGGAAGAAAGAGCCGTAAGACAAGCCGCTCTCTCCGCCGGCGCCAGACAAGCCTATTTAATTGAAGAACCTTTAGCCGCAGCCTTGGGAGCCGGGCTGGATATTGCCCAGGCCAACGGGAATATGATTATTGATATCGGAGGGGGTACCACGGATATTGCTGTCCTTTCTTTAGGCGGCATTGTGTGCAATAAATCCCTGCGTGTCGGCGGGGATAAGTTTGATGAAGCTATTGTACGCTTTATTAGAAGAGAGCATAATCTCATGATTGGGGAACGTTCCGCGGAAGAATTAAAAATCAACATCGGGACGGCTTATCCTCAGGGGTTAAAAGAAAATAAAATGATGGAAGTAAGAGGAAGAGATTTAATTTCCGGCCTGCCCAAGACGATTATCATTTCTGCCCGGGAGAGCTATGAAGCCATAGCTGAACCGGTGGATTCCGTTATCACTGCCGTAAAAGAAGTGCTGGAGAAAACCCCGCCGGAGCTGTCGGCAGATATTATCAACAAAGGAATGGTGATGACCGGCGGCGGAGCTTTGCTTAACGGATTAGATGTGTTACTGGCCCGGGAAACCGGCTTACCTGTCTATGTGGCAGATGATCCTGTTTCCTGCGTGGCCAGCGGAACGGGTAAAGCTCTGTCCCAGCTTCATATTTTGCAGAAAACAGGCAGTTTTAAAAAGGAGTAACACTCCCCCCCCAAAAAATAGAGGGGGGATTTTTATATACATTTTCTTCTTAACTTAGGGCATACTAATCATTATGCTTAACAGGAAGGAAGAAGAAAATGTCCTGGAAATATATCTATGTGAGTATCATGATGGGGGCTTTTATTGGAACATTTTGTGCCTGGGGCTATGTGGGATTAACCTTTCCCCAGGGTGAGCCGGTGGAGGTTAGAGCACAG